>PBQQ01000022.1 GCA_002725095.1 Gammaproteobacteria bacterium | reverse complement strand
GACAGTGCTGAAGCCCCACTCATAGGACATAGCAGGACTGCCGAGAAAGGTTGCGCCACTGGCTGTAGACGCGGCAAAAGCGAGCGCTAGAAAGACCGGCCCGTAGGCGCCTCGAGCGGTGGCAAAGTCATCAGCATGCTTGATTTGCCGTTGGGCATATATGCCGATCCCGACCATTAATCCGACATAACCCACCAAGAAGGTCCAAGACCAGGCCGTCAAACTCATAGTGTTCCGTCACTCCTTTTCTGCGAATAAATCTACCAATTCCGGTTCATTAGAACTCGATGGTTCTAAAGAAAACACCCCTCCCTAGCGAAGTAGGTGCGCGCAAGCCGCCCTGCAAACAGCGCGCCCACTCAATCTTTTTTCGATCGAGCCGTCTCTGTATTGTCTCTGATCCGCTGACCGACTTGCTTGATCTTATCGAACTCGGAACGACGACGAGCGATTTCCTCAGCAGACATATATTCCACATTCTGAAATTCGATCTTCCACGCCAGCGCATCGGACCAGCGCTGCGGCGATTGCACCGTAGTCCTGGAGGTTGGCGCAGTTTCCAGTAGCCGCAGGGCCAGTTCTAAAGTCGCTGCCTGAGAGTCACTGTCATTAGGCTTACCTGCGGAATTTCCCAATGGAAAGTCACTAAATACAAACCGTGGAACCCCACAATGTTCGACGATATCTTTAGCCGAGCCTAGCACGACCGTGGGAATGCCCCTCGCTTCTAGGTGCCGCGCGATCAGACTCACGGTCTGATGACAGACCGGTCAGCTGGGCACCAGAATCGCCAGATCCACCTCATCTTGCTGCATCATGCGCAAAATATCGTCACAATCTTGCTGCACAGTGGTGGCTTGGCTGCGATTAGTCGGCGCGCCGTAATAACGCGGCCCGACTTCTCCTATACGACCTTGAGCNGCCGCCTGCCGCAGAGCTGCCAATGGGAAAAACGCATTAATGTCTTCAGCCGTAGAATAGACTCGGTCGTAACCCAAATGCGAAATCCCTAAAAATTGATCCTGGTCACTGGGATAACTATAAACCTGATAAAACTTCGCCGCTGCGTTGTACGGAGCTCCGGCACCCTGCTCGCCCGCATCAGGCTTAAACGGCGCCGCGGTTGTCACAAGCCCCACACGGCTTTCGCTTAACGACTTATCCAACGGGCAAAACGGAACCTCAGCGTACTGCGCCCAGCGATACGGGTTGCCGTAACCCAGCGCCAAGTAGTAATCGCGCAGCCGTTGCATGTATCGCACAGGCACGTCCTGCGCGTCAGCAAATTGAATATCATCCTTAGGTGTCGTCATGCCGATCTCCGATTCGTAACATCCACCACTATTAGGCTGCTGCAAAAATGGGCGCGCAAGCCCTTAATGAGAAAGTATAGGCGCCTCACCCTCAATGGTCGCCCGATAACCGCGACGCGTCTCGGGCCAGTAGTCAAACGCAGCGTGGTGTTGCACCACACGATTGTCCCAGAACACNACTGTGTTGGGCTGCCACCGCACGCGGCACTGAAAATTCACGGCATAAGCCACTAGATCATAGAGCATGTTCAATAGCGCGCGACTTTCAGGGCCGCTCAGTTCAACGATTTTTGCGACAAAACCGTCGTTCACATAAAGCGCTTTGTCGCCGGTTAGTGGGTGCGACCGCACCACCGGATGTTCCACCGACGGCAACTNATCCAAACGCTTAGCCCCGCTCAGATACAGATAATGCCCTCTGGGTTCATGACGCGCATGCAGGGTCTGCAAAAAGGACTGCATCATTGGCGATAAGGACTCAAAAACCTGTCGCATGTCAGCAAATAGCGTGTCGCCACCAGCGNCTGGNACGACTTCCATACGCAGCATCGACAGGCCCGGTGGTTTGGCCGCACTGGACACGTCCGAATGCCAACCGTTACCCGCCACCCCTTTGGACTTTTCGTTCGCCTGAATAAGCAACAATTCTTCGGGCAGCTTACCTTTGTTCACCGGCGTGGTGAGAGGCCGACCCAGCCGATGGGCAAAATCCGCTTGCTGCTGNGGGGTCATATCTTGATCACGCGCAACCACTACGCCGCGTTGCGCCGCAATTTTCACCAAGGCGCCCACTTCGTCGTCACTGAACGCCAGCAGCGGTTTGCTCACACCTAACTCAACCCCAAACCGCGGCGTGATCGGGCTGTAATGCTGAGCCTGAAACTCACGGCCCTCTATTTTCTGCACCGTCAAATTGCTCCCCTATCCTCTTCGCGCTCCCAGACTACCAAGAGTAGGCGNCACTGTTCTAGGTTCAACCCGAGCAGCAAANCGCTGCAAACCACCCTTCGTTTAATTTTTCTGTTACGGTCGNCGCTGCTTAGCCGAATTCGGAGCGCCTTTGTCCCAGAGCAAACCTCTNCCTGTTGTCAGCCCTTACCCTCACNGCCATTCCGTCGGAGACGACAATCGCGCCGCATTCGGTTTAGATTTTCACCATCCAGTNTTCCTCATCAGCAGTGTGACGATAATGCTTTTCATCGCCTTTACTCTGACGTNGCCGGATCTTGCAGCATCGATCTTTGTCACCATGCGTCACNGGCTCACCGAAAATCTGGATTGGTTTTTTATGGCCAGCATGAATCTGGTGCTGTTATTTTGCGTATTGGTTGCCGCGTCACCCGTGAGCCGAATCCGAATCGGCGGCGAGCACGCGCAACCCTTATTCAGTCGCCTGAGCTGGGTATGCATGCTGTTCGCAGCCGGAATAGGCATCGGCATCATGTTCTATGGCGTTTTAGAACCGATGAATCATGCGATCACACCACCTTTGAATGAGACCGTAACAGGCGACGCTCTGAATCGTCTGGCCATGGCAACATCGGTCTATCACTGGGCATTTCACCCTTGGGCGGTTTACGCCCTTGTGGGATTAGCGCTCGCTTTTTTCTGTTACAACCGCGGCTTGCCACTGCTCATTCGATCCACCTGTTACCCTATCTTTGGCGAACGTNCCTGGGGCTGGCCTGGTCATATCATNGATATNATTGCGGTGTTTGCGACCCTATTCGGTCTAGCCACCTCCTTAGGGTACGGTGCCGAACAGGCCACAGCGGGCCTGCACTATCTTTTCGACGTTCCGGTCGGCGCTTTCACCAACATCATCGTCGTTGCCGCAATTACCGCTATTGCTCTGATCTCCTTGGTCCGCGGTCTGGACGGCGGGATTCGACGCTTGAGCGAGTTCAATATGGGGTTAGCCGCTGCACTGGGGCTTTTCGTGCTGCTCGTCGGCCCCACCAGCGAGATCTTGCTTCAAATTCCGATATACGCGTGGAGCTATGTCGAATATTTGCCACAACTGAGTTCGTGGATTGAGCGCGATGACGACTACTATATGCACGGATGGACCACGTTCTACTGGGCATGGTGGATCGCNTTCTCACCCTTCGTTGGCATGTTCATTGCCCGCATATCTACCGGTCGAACCATCCGCGAATTTATCATCGTGACCATCCTCGCCCCNTCATTTATTTTTCTCCTGTGGATGACCATTTTCGGTCATACCGCCATGGTCCAGTATTTCGACCAAGGCATCGTGAGCGTGGCCGACAGTGTTAAGGAGTTTAAAGCGGAGCTGACACTTTTTGTCTTCTTGCAAGAACTGCCAATGACGACCTTGACCTCTATTACCGGCATAGTTCTGGTACTGATTTTCTTTGTTACCTCCATGGACAGCGGCTCGCTGGTCATAGACACAATGACCGCAGGCGGCAAAACCGACACCCCCCTTGCCCAGCGCGTTTTCTGGTGCATAACGCTGGGCCTTGTAGGNATATCATTATTNTTAGGGGGCGGNCTAGCATCGTTACAGGCGCTCGCGCTCGCAACAGCATTTCCCTTCACGATCATTCTGCTCATGATGATGTACAGCCTCTACGCAAGCTTGCGAGCCGCACATCTCGAACAGGCCACAAAAGCAGGGTTATAGCCACTTTTTCGCAACAACTTTTTCGCGGTTGGCATAGCCCTCTAAATTGGCTCGAAAACCAGCTCATACATCGGCATTTTTGCTACTTTCAAAATTATTAGAGACGTAAACTAACTTTTTTTATTCGTGGCACTATGCCTATTTGATGTTTCCGATCTAGGCCTGTATGGTGATCGCTTGCAATTCATGAGGGTATTTTATGTTTCGTCTCGGTAAATTGAGCGCCGCTGTAATTTCGGCCAACGCAGCCATTGTTACATCACTCGCAGCCGGCTCGGCTCACGCGGCACCCCAAGAGATCGAAGAAGTCATTGTCACCGCCACCAAACGNGCGGTTCCGCTCCAAGACGCACCGGTAGCGATACAGGTGATGAGCGAAAATTCCCTTCAAGAACAGAACATTAAGAGCTTCGTAGACTACATAAAATACCTACCAAGCGTGAACGCCGGTGGTCGTGGCCCAGGCCAAAATGAGATCTATATTCGCGGCGCCGCTGTAGACGCAATTAACATCACCGTTGCTGAATCGCAGGGCTCTGCGCCCAACGTCGCNTTGTATCTGGACGAGCAACCGGTAACNGCTGGTGGACGTAATCTGGATGTCTATGTTGCAGACCTAGAGCGAATCGAAGTATTACCGGGGCCTCAAGGCACCCTTTATGGTGCCAGCTCGATGGCCGGTACCGTGCGACTGATCACTAACAAACCCGTAATCGATGAAATGGACGTTCGTTTCAACGGTGGGGTTTCTACCACAGCCAACGGTGAGCCGAGCAACAACATGGGGTTGGTAATCAATGCACCNCTCATTGATGGCAAACTTGCCGGACGAGTCGCGCTATACCGTGACAGCCAGGGTGGATATATCGACAACGTCGCTGGAACATTTAGTGCCAGCGATGCGGTCAATCCAACTTTCCCAGGCGAGAGCGTAACGTTTGCTGAGGGAACTCAGCTCGCCGACGGCACTATTGTTGGTGCTGGCGGGCTTACNGTGCCGGTTACAAAAGCTATTGGCGATAATAGCGCGCTNGTCGAAGAAGACTTCAACGATGCCATGTATCAAGGCGCCCGCCTNGGCTTGAAATATGTNNTCAACGATAACTGGGACGTTTTAGTCCAACATTCGACACAGACTCTAGAAACNGAAGGCGTTTTTGACTACGACCCAACGGTCGGCGATCTTGAAGTTAATCGATATGCGCCCGACAGTTTGGACGACCAATTCAANCAGACNGCTTGGACGGTTAACGGCCGNATAGGGGACCTAGACCTTGTCTACACTGGGGCNTTTTTGGACAGGGAAGTTACTGCCCTTATTGACTATACCGGGTACACAAACATCGGTAAGTTCATATCTGGATACCAGTGCGAATATTTGGTCGGCAGTTACTACAACGGCCTATCTAGTGATACCAGTACNTTTTACACCTTTGACCCAACNATAGGCGGCGATCCTGCTGTGATTGAATGCGGGACGCCGGTCAACGCGGCCATGATGGAGAATGAGAACGAACGCTGGACCCATGAGGCAAGGGTCGCAACCAACTTCGCCGGACCACTTAACATCCAAGCGGGCGTGTTTTACGAGAAGTTTGAAATACGGCACCGCGGCGATTTCAACTATCAAGCNCCAATAGATGCAGGTTTTGCTGGTATCGACATCAACTCTAGCAGCACTTTTGCCAACTCGGAGGCAAATGCTCGAGGGGTTGTAATCCCCGANACGCAATTCCGCAACGATAACCATCGTACTGAAGAACAAACGGCTTTCTTCGGNGAGCTGACGTATCAGTTAACGGACAACGTGGCTCTTACCGGAGCCGCCCGTTATTACGATTTGGACTACGGTTTTACCGGATANGGAGCNTGGCGCTACGGTAATCGACCACTGTTCGTAGATGACGCAGACAGTACTAATGACATACGCCCTGCAATGACTGGAGGTCGGGATTACCAGACCAACTTTGCAGAGTTACAGCCATTAAATGTAAGCGACACCATCTATCGATTTAGCGCGTCATGGACCCCAGAAGGCACNGANACGTTAATNTACGCGACTTGGTCCGANGGCTACAGACCACCNGGATTCAATCGAGCAGCAGCAGCCAANGGCAAATATAACGCGACAGCAAATAACGTACGGGANGATGGNACAGCCTGCGGAACGGACGCGGCAGTAAACAGCAATGCTGGCACCGGCTTCCCAGGATATTGTTTGCCCTACGTCTTTGAGTCCGACACTCTAGAGAATCTGGAGCTGGGCTGGAAAACCACGTTGGCGGATGGACGCTTCCAGCTAAACGGCGCCGCCTACATGATCGACTGGAAGGGTATCCAAGTATCGCAGTTCGACTCTCAAAATATCTCGATTTTGACTATTGTGGACAACGGTGGCGATGCTGAAATTACCGGCATCGAGGGCGATTTTATCTGGCTTGCAAACGAACGACTAACGATTACCGGTGCTGCGTCCTTCAATCAAACTGAATTGGTCTATGTGAACCCGGCATTCGCGGTCATCGTGGCTGACGANGGCACAATGTTACCGTTGACGCCGGAGGTACAGTTTAACGTGAGAGCGCGTTACGAATATCCAGTGCAAGGTGACCTGATGGCGCACTGGCAGTTGGGCTACAAGTACGCTGGAGAATCCGTCAACTCGATCGTGGATACGCCTACTGAGCCAAACACAATGCAAGACGCCTACTCACTGGTAGACGCGAGCGTCGGGGTCGAAAACCTCAACAAGGGTTGGAGGGCGGAAGCATATGTCGCCAACCTCACAGACGAGCGCGCGCAGCTGCACATCAATCGCCAGGACTTTTTCGAGCGGGTCACCACCAATCGCCCTCGCACGATTGGAGTTCGAGTCAGCTACGATCTGAACCCATAGGGATTGCGGCGCGGTCGTAAGACCGCGCCTGCTTCAATGGCGGAAACATTAAACGCCGCCTCGGTGCAACGACTGATTCAGGGCGGCGAAGCGAAACTAGCTATTCGTCAGCTCGATGAGTGGCACCAAGATTTTGCGCCGACCGAAGAGAGCCTTTATCTATTAGCTGTCTCTTGCCGATATTCGGGCGATTTGTCACGAGCGCTGGAAACAATAGAAAAGCTGCAAATCCTTTCCCCTAGGTTTGGCAGAGGTTTTCAAGAAGCCGGCCATATCCATTTAGCCTTTCGAAACCAAGAGCAAGCGATGTCTGCTTTCAAGCAGGCCGTTAGATTAAACCCTTCTCTTTTGGCGAGCTGGCAGGCGATCATCAAGCTCTGCTCGCGTCCTGACCATTCTCAGTTGCGCAAACAGGCTCTGATACAGTCAGAAAAATTAGCGGCATTGCCGCCTGCTCTGTTATCAGTACGAAACGCTACTGCCGAAGCAAACCTAAAAAAAGCGGAGGAAATCTGCAGGCACTTCCTTAAGCAAAACCCGACCCATGTCGAGGCGATGCGATTGCTGGCAGACCTTGGGGTTAGATCTGAAGTCTTGGACGATGCTGAGTTTCTGCTGGAGTCCGCTCTAGAATTTGAACCGGATAATCGATTCGCCCGCTACGACTACATGAACGTGCTGTATCGTCGACAAAAGTACGCCCACGCGATGGAGGAGGCAAAGCAGTTATTGGCTTTAGAGCCCGATAATGCTCAGTATCAAACAGGTTATGCAAATCAGTGCGTAGCTATCGGGGATTTTGATGAAGCGCTCGACGTATACGATCGAGTACTGGCACGTTTCCCAGAAACCGCGCAGTTGCACTTACTTCGTGGCCATGCGCTCAAAACCGTTGGCCGAACCAATGAAGCCATTGACGCCTATCGTAAGACCTACGCCACCGATCCGCGCTGCGGCGACGCTTACTGGAGTCTGGCCAATCTAAAGACCTTCCGCTTCATAGACGACGAGGTTCGCGCAATGCGCGACCAAGAGTCCAGTGATGATCTGGAGACTGAGGAAAAAGTGCACTTCTGCTTCGCCTTAGGCAAACATTTCGAGGACAACAAGGACTACGCCACATCCTTTGACTACTACAATCGCGGCAACGAACTACGACGCAAGCAACTGGGTTTCTCTGCAGACCTATTGTCTTCTCGATTAGCCCTACAGCGTGATGTCATGTTGCCAGAGCTTTTCACCCGATATGCCGGCAGCGGTTGCCAAGACCCTGATCCCATCTTCATCGTCGGCTTGCCCCGTGCAGGCTCTACCCTGTTGGAACAAATTCTTGCCAGTCATTCTCTGGTCGATGGAACCCAAGAATTACCAAATATTGGCGCTCTGGCGTACCAATTAGACGGGCGAAGAGCCATTACAGATCGGCCGCGTTACCCCTACTGCTTAAAAGACATTGAGGCTAAAGAGCTGCAAAAGTTTGGCGAGCAATTCCTTGCAGACACTCGTATCCACCGTCGCGGAGCACCGTATTTTATAGACAAAATGCCAAATAATTTTCGTCATATCGGCCTGATCCAATTAATTCTACCTAACGCCAAGATTATCGATGCGCGTCGCGAACCCTTGTCCTGCTGCTTCAGCGGTTTTAAACAGCTGTTCTCCAGTGGGCAGGAATTTACCTATGGCTTGAAGCAGATCGGCCAGTACTATAACGACTACCTAGACCTGATGACGCACTGGGACGCGGTACTGCCAGGTAAAGTATTGCGCGTACAACACGAAGACGTGGTCGCCGATCTAGAAGGTCAAGTAAGGCGTCTGCTCGAATACTGCGAACTGCCTTTTGAACAAGCC
>PBQQ01000021.1 GCA_002725095.1 Gammaproteobacteria bacterium | reverse complement strand
GTATCATGCGATCGAGAAACCGGCGTTGATGGTGAAAATGAAAAATTCCCGAAAAATGCTGCAACTTAAGCTCTCTGTGTTTGCTAAACATGACTTTTTCGCGAGTCTGAGAATGCAAACCCATGACTTGGCGCTGCGCGCGGCGTTTACCGAGCGCATGCTTGAAGTAACAGAGGATGAAACCCTTGAGCCGGGCTTTCGTAAGGCTTTAAGGGCTGATTTCAAAGTACTGGCGAATGAGCTCTTTAGAGAATACGAGGAATACGACTTTGACCTAATAGCTGATGTTTTAATTACCAGTTACGTTGTTGATTAGAGCAAAACTATGGCGGACGGCGAAAAACTCCTCACCGACGAAGAAATGCAGGCCATTGAAGACGTTGTTGCNTCCGGTGGNATAGAGGGCGGCGGCTACAATGTCGGTNTCGAGGCNCAGAATTTCGATATAGCGTCCAAAGACAATCGGCCGGATTTCGACACCACGGTGCTTGAACAGATTAACGAAAGGTTTCACCGGCATCTGCGCGTCGGCTTGGCGCGCGAGNTGAAATACAGCGCCGAGGTGGCGCTGGGTACCGTAGAGGTCATGAAATACGCGGACTATCTCGGCAGTTTGCCTACGCCCGTGAGCCTCAACCTTACCAATATGAGTCCGTTAAAAGGCGAGTCGATTTGCGTCATCGACCCTCAGGTCATATTCAGTTGTGTGGATAACTGGTTCGGTGGGGTGGCGCGGTCGTTAGAGTCGGTAAACGAAACCCGAACCTTCAGCGCTACAGAAGAAGTGGTGCTTAAAAAAGTACGCTTAGTGATTTATTCGGCCCTGCTTGAGGCATGGGCCCCAGCGTTAAGGGTTCAGTGCGAGTTTGTGCGCGCCGAGCCCAACCCCCTTTTGGCCAATATTGCGGCCGATAACGACCTTGTCATCATTAACCGTTTCCGAATCGGNAATGCCAGCGAAATTGAGGGCGGCATGGATGTCATTGGCGCGATCGATATTGTGCATCCGTANGACAGCATCAGTTTGGTGCGCGGTTCATTAAGTAAAACCNCTGCGCCGAATCGAGTAGAGAACCGCNTNGAGCGCGAATGGTCAAAGCGATTGGCCGGCTCGTTGGAAGAGGTGCTGTTTGAGGCGGTGGTTAACGCCGGCGAAATGCCCATGTCGTTGGCGAAGTTGAACACGCTTAAGGTAGGCGATGTGATTTCTTTGCAGGATATGGGGCGATCGGAGTTGTGCGTAAACGGGTTNCCGATTTACGAAGTACAAATAGGCAGCCGTGGCGACAACGCCGCGGTTAAAATAGTAGCGAGTACCATGGCTGGGGCCACTAATGAGTGAAAACGTCGAAGAACCAACAGAATCGGTAGCGCCGGAAGCCAGCGATTCCCTCGGCGAGGGATCGTTGGATCAAGACCTTATCCGATCAATTCCTGTGACGCTNACGGTTGAGTTGGGGTCGGCAAAATTAAAGCTGAAAGATCTCTTGCGCTTGGCTCAAGGCAGCGTCTTGGAGCTGGATACTGCGGCCGGTGAAATGTTAGACCTGAAGGTCAACGGCACGGTAATCGCCAAAGGCGAAGTCGTCACAGTAGGCGATCAGCTGGGCCTCACGGTGGTCGAAATAGTCTCGCCAATGGAACGGATCAAGCCTGTATAAATCGTGGAAGGTTTTAATCCCATCGTGGGCTTGCTGGCGTTCTTGTTCGTCATCGGGCTGCTGCTATTGACCCTATGGTTTTTGAAAAGCAAAACCACGTTTGGCGGGGTAAGTGGTAAGTCAAACTTGCGCGTGCTCGATACGTTGCGCATAGACCCCAAAAATCGAATCTGTGTGTTGGCGTATGGCGACAAGCAGCTGTTATTGGGCATAAGCCCGAGCACGATAACCCTACTGGACTCAGAGGACATAGACCCAGCAGCAATGCCGGGCGAACTCAGTGCGGATGGGCTAAACAAGCCCGGATTCAAACAACAACTCGGATCTTTGCTTAATCAGCGCAAAGACTAGAGCGCATCTAAANTCTTAGGGCGTGGTCAGCAGCGCGTTGAGTGCGTTGACGATGCGCTTGGATCCTGCGGCCGTGCCGAGCCACACAGNCATTTGGTTTTTCACCTTAATTAGGCCCGACGTGGAGCATGCGCTGCCGTTCGCTGAGAGCCAATCAAAAAAGCGCTGCTCGCGCTTACCTGGATGGTGTGTGCTCAATGACTGCAGTTGCAGTTCGCGGACGTCGCAGCGTGGCAGTGCAGGTGCGGTTTTGAGCTTCCCAGCACGTGCAGTGGGTTCAGCATTGACGATTTTTGCCACGGGTTTCGGTGCAAGCTGTTTGCGTTTCGTCGGTACAGCGGCCGATTCAGCGTTGCCGGCGATCGGCGTGTTTTTGGGCTTTTGGTCTGGTGTCGGGTCTAGGCGAGGCGCTGGTGTTGTGACGGCGGCGAGCGCACTTGGATATGCGCTACTNGTGGCCGGTCTTAATATGTCCAGCTGCTCGTTAATCCGTCGCCGGTATTCCAGCACCNCCTCGGGCTCGGTGGGTGCACGCGCAAGCGCGCTAGGACCGATTCGATAGGCGGCCAGAGCCGTTTGCATATTGCCTTTATANCGATCGGTGAGCTCGCGTAGATAACGCCCTCCGGCATCTACATTAGTACATGGATCAAAAAGCGCTGTGCGGGTGCGCACGCCAAGGTGAGCGGCAGTCTGTGGCCATTTAATTTGCATCAGCCCAACGGCGTTAGCCGAAGAAACTGCCTTGGGGTTTAAGCTGCTCTCAACAATGGCAATGGCGGTCAGCCAATCGCTGTCCAAATTGTAGGTTTTGGCAGTGGACTCAAAACATTCACGGTACGGCAGTGTATTGCCGCCNTGGTTGGCGACGGCGCTTTGGGTTGCCAGAAGTGTCAGAACCAAGCCGCTTTGCAGCNCNGGGATAAAACGGTGTCGGAACTTTGACAGCACCCCTAATTGAGCCTTCCAGACAGCGCATTGTGCACATAAGCCTATGAATTTTATGGAATAAAAATTTGGCACTTTTCTTGCTAATTAAGTTTGCAAAAGGCGCTATGCGTCAACAAAAACAGGAACAGCATGCAACACGTGACATCCAATTTGGCAACTTCAGCAGCAGCTGGCAATGGTCGTGCGTGTAATAGTCGAAGATGGTTCGGCTCAATGCTGGTTTGTGTGGTCGCGTTATTGCTGCCTTTAACTGCTTCGGCTGAGGCCATTCCGGCTCTCAACGTGCTCGAAGTCAGCGATGACGGCACGGAGTATAGCCTGTCTTTGCAGCTGTTGTTGTTGATGACAGTGCTGGCGTTGCTGCCGTCTATTCTAATTTTAATGACCTCGTTTACGCGCATTATTATCGTATTGTCNTTGCTTCGGCAGGCCTTGGGTACCGCGCAGACGCCGCCTAACCAAGTGTTAATCGGCATCGCTTTGTTTCTATCTTTGTTCATCATGATGCCGGTGTTAGAAAACGTCTATGAAGAGGCGTTCATGCCGGTGCAGGATGGCGAAATATCGTTTATGCAAGGTATTGAGCTGGCNCGCATCCCAATCCAAGAATTTATGGTCGCCCAGACCCGGGAAAAGGATGTGCTGATGTTTATGGAAATGGCCGAACAGCCNGCGGTTGAGAAGCCTGAAGACATTCCGTTCACCGTATTGATGCCTGCGTTTATAACCTCTGAACTCAAAACAGCCTTCACCATCGGCTTCTTGATCTACATCCCCTTCATCATCATCGACTTGGTCGTGGCCAGTGTGCTCATGTCCATGGGCATGATGATGTTGTCGCCGATGATGATTTCATTGCCGTTCAAGCTGTTGCTCTTTGTCCTCGTTGACGGCTGGGGGCTGATTACAAGTTCCTTAGTTGCGACCTTCTTACGTTAAGGATTGTCATGGATACAGCTACCGTCATGGACATTGCGATTCAATCGCTGACAGTGACCACNTTAGTTGCGGCGCCGATATTGGCGGCNGCNTTACTCTCGGGGTTGTTAGTGGGCGTTATTCAGGCGGCCACATCCATTCAGGAAATGACGCTNAGTTTCATTCCTAAGTTGGCGGTCATGATGCTTGCCGTGGCGCTGTTCGGTGAGTGGCAGTTGGCCATCATGATGGATTATTTTGAGACGATCTTTGCGCGCGTNCGGGATTTGAACGGATAAAGCTGCTGTGAACCTAGCTATGATTCAACTCGTTGATATGGTTCACCAGTTCATGTGGCCGTTTATCCGCGTATCTGCATTGCTGATCACAGCACCAATTTTCGGCGCCGCTGCACTAAACGTGCGCATGCGCGTTGCGATTGGCGCCGCGCTTACGATTCTTATTTTTCAAACGGTCGAAGTGCCGGATATCGATCCATTTACCTTTCCTGCAGTGGCGAAAATCGCTCANGAAATAGCGGTGGGTGGACTGATGGGGCTGACGTTGCAAGTCGTTGCTGCGGCCGTTGTATTGTCAGGCCAAGTGGTCTCTGGCGGTATGGGTCTAGGTATGGCCAATATGATCGACCCCAATCTTGGCAATGTGCCAACCTTGGCAAACTTCTTACTGGTCATCGGCTTATTGGCTTTTTTGAGCCTTGGTGGCCANCTTGTACTGATCTCGGTGTTAGTCGACAGCTATCGCTTTATTCCAATTGGCGAAGGGTTGTTTGCAACCAATGCGATACCTGGGTTCATAACCTGGACGTCGCAAATGTTCATTGGCGCAGTGGCGTTGGTTTTGCCCGTTTTGCTCGGGCTGCTCATGGTCAACGTATGTTTGGGCGTTATTTCTAAGGCCTCTCCAAGTCTGAATGTTTTTGCAGTGGGCTTTCCAGCGCTTATTCCTATTGGCCTGGTATTGGTCACATTGTGCTTAAGCTTTTACTACAGCCGACTCGAAATGCTGTGGTACGACGGCTTCCGTTATTTGCAAAGTTCACTATTTGCTTAGGTATTCGGTATGGCTGAAGAACAAGATCAAGACGACAAAACCGAAGACCCCACCGCGCGGCGAATGGAAAAAGCCCGCGAAGATGGTCAGGTTTTGCGCTCGCAAGACGCCAGCACGGCCGCGGTAACCCTCGGCGTAATCGCTACGTTGTATTATGGCGGGTTTTGGTTTGCGCCTAAGCTAACCGAGTTGTTCAAAAGCGCGTTGATTTTTGAGCCGAATGTTGTTTTTTCTGCCAACCAGAGNGTTTTGCGTTTTGGTTCGTTGTTTGCGGACAGCTTTTTAATTTTAACGCCGCTGTTTTTCATCGCCATGGCGCTGGCGGTAGGCACGGCCTCGGCATTGGGCGGTTTTGTGTTCTCGGCTAAGGCCGCTGCGCCAAAACTGAGTAAACTTAATCCGCTCAAGGGGCTGGCGCGTATTTTTGGTTTGCGCGCGTTGGTCGAATTGAGCAAGGCGCTGCTGAAATTTTCAGCAGTCGCAGTGTTTGCCGGCACCTTTCTGNATTTCAACCTTGAACACTTTTTCAACTACGCACGGTTTGACACCAACGCCGGCATCTTTGCCAGCCTCGATCTGGTGCTTTTTGGNGCCACGATTACCTGTCTCGCGTTATTGCTTATCGCTGCAATCGACGTGCCCTATCAGAAGTACGAGTTTATGAAGAAACTCAAGATGACGAAAAAAGAAGTTCGCGATGAAATGAAGGATGTTGAGGGTCAGCCTGAAGTTCGTCAAAAGATTCGCCAAAAACAACGCGAGATCGCTGAACAGCGCATGCTCGATGAAGTACCAAACGCGGACGTCATTGTTACTAACCCGCAACATTTTGCTGTAGCGCTGGTGTACGAAATGGATAAAGAGGACGCCCCGCGAGTTGTAGCCAAAGGCAAAGGGTTTATGGCGCTGAAAATTCGCGAATTGGCGGGCGAGCACGAGGTAGAGATTTTTGAAGCGCCGCCGCTTGCCAGAGCGCTGTACTTCACCACCGAGATTGGGTCGCACATACCGGCAGATTTGTTCTATGCCGTGGCGCAGGTCATCGCCTATGTCTATGGACTCAATGCGATGACCAAGGACGCAGCAAAAGCACCAAGGCCAAGGCCTAAGGTGCCGAAGGCATTTAAGTTTGACGAATATGGTCGCACGGCAGTGCGATCAACGAGCGGTTAACAGGGAGATCACTATGATTCCAAATCGAAATAAAACAGAACAGCCGGGAGTAGGCAGCTTTACGGTGGAGCACGCACACGCGCAACGCCAAGTTGGCTCGGCGCTGCAGGTNAGTGGCAATACAGTGATCGTCGCATCAGAGCAGCCGGGACTGACCCCCTACTATGTCGCGCGGATACTCAAACAANTGAGCACCTTGGAGCGCAATTTAGCGCCGAGGATTCGCAAAATACCGGCGGACCGCGACGGTATTTTGCAGGCGCTGAATGAACGTCTGGCCGATGTTGATTTAGCCAATGTGGCAGATGCAGACGCATCGCTTAAACATCGCGCTCGAGAAATATGGGTTTACGAGAGCCTAAATGCGTTTAAGGCAGATGCCGTGTATTTTGGTGCCAAAATTATTCGTCAGTTTAAGGCNGCCGGCATCAGCCTGTTGATTTCAGTAACGCCAGGCGAAACGAGTGCTGCGGCGCTGAAAAAACTCATGCANAACTGCAGAGCTCAGCGCTGGGATTTTGCAGCACCCACCCAGAAACAATGTGATGATGCGATGGNGGCCGCTGCGAGCACACCGATTTTCAGTGCTGTGCAAGGCGTGATCAGAGACATGGGAATGCGGGCCGATCTGCAAACGCCCTCGGCGGTGTTAGATTTCCCCAAGACCGCGGCGCAAATCGAGCCCAGTATGGATACTGATCTTGATGTCAGGCAGTTACTTAAAGCGCAACGTAAACAAAATAAGACGCGACNGATTCACCCTGGTTCAGCGGCGACGGAAACACAACCNAGAAGGCCATTTGNCTTGGCGCAANTGGTCGCCGGGATCGCATTTATAGGCGTAGTCATGACTCTGCAGTTTGATCTAATGCCGGCCCTGTCTGAGGCTGAAACGCCTGCGGTGAGCGCCGCAACGGTTACGGGCGAAAGCGTTAAAGCGGCTGAATTAGTCGACGAATCCGCACCCACAGAAGCGCGGGTGCCGGTAGCAGACGCATCGGCAGATGCGCCGCAGTCGGCGAAAGAAGCTGAGCAATCGGAGCTTGTCGTTGCCAACAGTGTTACGCCAGTGAGCGCAACCGCTGCTGATGAAGCGGAACTCATGGGACTTTTTGCCGATCCAGAACCGGTCACTGTGTCCAAGATCGCCGGTCAGGCGGCACCGCTGGTTACAGCCATTGAGCCTGCAGCTAAGGCGCCTGTTATTGAAGCGCCGACGAAAGCAGCAGGAATCTTTGTGCAACATGGATCATTCGCTCTGCTACAAGGGGCCGTGGTGTTGCAGAATAGNATTACTCATGAGTTGCCAACGAAAGTATTTACTAAGGGCACGAACCCGAAGCGGTTTGTGGTGGTCAGTGGCCCGTTTGCGGATCGCGAGATCGCTAGGGATACCCTAGAAAACGGTTCGGACGCGTTTTTGGTGCCTGCGCATTTGGTGGGTGAAGAAGTCATGTCCCTAAGCGGTCTGTAATTTAGGAGGTCGACATGTTTGAAAAATTATTAAGTAAGTTCAAAAAAGATAAAAAAGATAAAAAGGCCCCTAAAGCCGCGAAGTCGGCGCCAGCTAAGGGCGATGCAGAGGCAGCGCTGGATGCGATAGGCAGAGAGCCGAACGAAGCTGCTGTTGAACCGACTGATAGCATTCCCGAACCCGCATCAGATGTGGCGCCGGCCGCGACGAATGGTAACGGTAAGCCGCGCGTAGACGTTATTGACGCCATGGGCAATAGCGTTGCCGATATGGTGACCAATATTGCGCAGCAGTTGTCGGCTTCGACCGACCAGTTGTCGAAGTCGCGGCGTTATACGAATTTCGCGTTCATCCTGTTGGGTGTTACTTTGGTGAGCACGGCGGTTTATCTTGGGCTGTTTACTTGGCAAATGTCCTCGCGACTGTCGCAGGTCGATGAGACGCTCAATATGCTGACTGAGCAAGCCGGTGATCAAGATGGGTCCATTGCATTGATCGAAGAAATGCGCAGCGAAATTACCGCCTTGCTTCAGGGTCAAGCGGAGATGGCCGAAAACACCGGCGACAAGACGTCCAGTGCTGACGCCATGAGCTCCCAACAACTGCGCCGACTCAGCCAAAGTTTGGAGGCGATGTTGCAGAATCAGGCCGCTACCGATGCTCGCTTGGCGAGCTTGGGCGAGTCGTTGAAGAATTTAGACGGCACTGGAAATAAACAAGTTCAAACCCTNCTCGAAGCATTGGAGCAAAAAGTCAGCGACCTATACCTTATTGAACAAGCGCGTATTGCGCGGGAGCTTCAACGCTTGCGCGAAGACGCTGTAAGCGAGTGATGCGGCCTTAGTGCCTTAACTAGAATATGGTCCCGCGAAGAAGCTAGACTAGCGTTATAGATAAATGCCGCGCGGCGTCCCTGNACTGTGACGTTGCTGCTGCATTGCGTCGTCACTTACGGGACCTAGCCTTTGGATATAACCCACATTATTGACGGGCTAAATGACCCGCAACGCGCGGCTGTCTCCGCGCCATTAAACAATTCGTTGGTCGTCGCGGGCGCGGGTAGTGGTAAAACGCGCGTGCTTGTGCATCGCATCGCCTGGTTGATCGAAGTCGAAGCNGTGTCGCCGCACAGCATTTTGGCGGTCACGTTCACCAATAAAGCGGCAGCAGAGTTGCGCGCACGCACCGAAAGTCTACTCAACATATCCGCTCGGTCTATGTGGGTTGGCACTTTCCACAGTCTGGCGCATCGCTTGCTGCGCATGCATTGGGCCGAAGCTAAGCTGCCGCAGAACTTCCAAATCTTGGACAGCGATGATCAGATTCGCTTGCTCAAGCGTATAATGAAAACGTTGGATATCGATGAAAAGAAATGGCCGGCGCGACAGGCGGCTTGGTTTATCAATGGCCAGAAAGACGAAGGCCTGCGTGCGCACCAAGTGCCGAGCGGCGATGACCTTTTCCAAATTACCCATAAACGAATTTACCAGGGCTATGAAGACGTTTGCGATCAGGGCGGCTTGGTGGATTTTGCCGAGCTGTTGTTGCGCAGTCACGAACTGTGGTTAAACAACCCCGGCCTGCTCCTGCATTATCAGCAGCGTTTCGGCCACTTGCTGGTGGACGAATTTCAGGACACAAATGCAATCCAGTATGCTTGGCTGCGGGTCTTGGCGGGTAATGAGTCGCGCATTATGGCTGTGGGTGATGACGATCAGTCGATCTATGGCTGGCGCGGCGCGAAGATTGAGAACATCCATAATTTTTCGCAGCACTTTGCTGATGTACAGACCATTCGCTTAGAACAAAATTACCGCTCTACCAAAAATATTCTGGATGCGGCCAATGGTTTGATTCAACAAAACACCGACCGCTTGGGGAAAGAACTTTGGTCTGCTGACGTCGCCGGCGAACCGATAAAAGTGTATGCAGGATTTAACGATCTCGATGAGGCGCGGTTTATTGTTGAGCGCATCGAGCAATGGTTGGAAGGGGGTGGCAATGCCGATGAAGTGGCGGTGTTGTATCGATCCAACGCTCAGTCACGGGTTATTGAAGAAGCGCTGTTGCGTGCGAATATTGCTTATCAGATATATGGCGGCCAGCGCTTTTTCGAACGCGCAGAGATAAAAAACGCACTGGCGTACATGCGCTTGATCGAAGACCGGCATTCCGATCCAGCTTTCGAGCGCGTGGTCAATACGCCACCGCGCGGCATCGGTGATAAGAGCATCGAAAGCATTCGTCAGCTTGCACGATCGCGGCAGCTGTCTATGTGGACGGCAGCTAAGACCGGAATCGGTGAAGGCCTGTTCCCTGCGCGGGTGCAAAAAACCGTAAGCGTCTTTATTCAACTGATAGATGATCTCGCCGATGCAGTGGCCCCCATGACCCTAGAAGAATTAGCCGAGCATGTCGTGGATGTCAGCGGCCTCATGCTGTTTCACAGTCAGGAGCGTGGCGAACGAGGGTTGGCACGTAAAGAGAACTTACAAGAANTGGTGGCGGCGTGCGGTCAATTTGCCGGTGACGTGGTTTTTCCGTTCGAAGACAGCGATCGCGCTGAAGTCAGCGTTTTGCAGGAGTTTCTCGACCAAATGACCTTAGACGCGGGGGATCGTCAGGCCGGTCAGGGCCCGAGTGTGCAAATGATGACACTGCATTCCGCTAAAGGCCTAGAGTTTCCGTTGGTGTTTTTGGGTGGTCTTGAAGAGGGCTTATTCCCTCATCGGATGTCGGCCGACGAACCTGGGCGGATGGAAGAAGAGCGTCGACTGGCCTACGTTGGCATTACCCGAGCGATGCGCGAGCTGTATTTGACGTATGCAGAAACTCGACGTCTGCATGGGCAGGACAACTATAACCGCCCGAGCAGATTCTTACGCGAGATTCCGCAAGAATTGCTGCAAGAGATTCGCGTCGGTGGGCGCGGTCAGCTGCAATTCAGCCCTGCAAGCCAGGCCTCTACAGGCGCTTCCCGCGGGTTGCTATCGGACACGCCAGGCGTCGATGGTTTGACGATGGGTCAACGCGTACTGCATGGAAAGTACGGCGAAGGCGTCGTTTTGCAGTTTGAGGGCGCAGGTGAGCGCGCTAAAGTACAGGTGAATTTTTCTGAAGGTGCAAAGTGGCTGATGGTCAGCTATGCAAATTTGCAGACATTAGATGCATAAGAGGGACACATGAAGCGAACAAACTTTCTGCGGCAACTGGCTGGCCTAGCGCTGGTTGTTGGCCTTCTAGGCTGTGGCGCTGAGCCGTCTGGCAGCGCCGGCGCTGACAACCAAGCGGATACCAAAATATATCGTTGGAAACTCATTACAACGTGGCCGAAAAATTTGCCTGGTCTGGGGGTTGCGCCTGAACGGCTGGCCGAGCATTTGCGGATCATGAGTAACGGACGCCTAGACATTAAGGTTTATGGCGCGGGTGAACTCGTCGGCGCGTTTGAAATTTTTGATGCCGTATCTCAAGGCACAGCAGAGATGGGTCATGGGGCGGCCTACTATTGGCGTGGCAAGTTGCCGGCTGCTGCAATGTTCGCCACCGTGCCGTTTGGCATGAACGCCCAAGAAATGAACGGTTGGTTGCATCACGGCGGCGGCTTAGAGCTGTGGCGCGAGTTGTATGAGCCCTTTAATTTAGTACCCTTCGCGGCCGGTAATTCCGGTGTGCAGATGGCGGGGTGGTTTAATAAAGAGATCAATTCATTAGCGGACCTGCAGGGTCTGAAAATGCGNATCCCCGGNCTCGGTGGTGAAGTTTTGGCGCGCGCCGGTGGCGTGCCGGTGTCGTTGCCAGGCTCTGAGGTATACACCGCTCTGCAAACTGGCGTAATCGACGCAACGGAATGGGTGGGGCCGTATAATGATTTAGCTTTGTCTTTGCACACCGCTGCTAAGTATTACTACTATCCGGGTTGGCATGAGCCTGGCCCGACGCTAGAAGCATTTGTTAACAAAGCCGCGTGGGATTCGCTGCCGGCGGATCTTCAGGAAATGATTACCGTGGCTACCCGTGCGATCAATGAAGACATGCTGAGCGAATTCACGGCGCGCAACAACGCGGCGTTAATGACGTTGATTGAGGAACATGGCGTGGAATTGCGCGAATTGCCGCCGGACGTTATGCAACGACTTAAAGCGTTGTCGGCCGAGGTTGTAGCCGAATCCGCCCAACAAGATGAGCTGTCAAAACGCATCTACGCTTCCTATACAGCTTTTTCCAAGGCCGTTAAAAGCTATCACGACATCAGTGAACAAGCCTACTTGAACGCGCGCTGAAGTGACCGTTATGGAACTTAAGAACACGGCCTACGAAGTGGCGCATCGAGTCGCCACGATATGGCTCGACCGGCCTCACCGTATGAATGCTTGGACTGGGCGTCTACACACCGAATACCGTTACTTGCTGCAGCAGGCGAATGGCGACGCTGCGGTCGGTGCCATTGTGGTCACGGGCCGTGGTCGTGGTTTTTGTGTTGGCGGGGATTCTGCAGCCTTGCGTGGACACAGTGAACGCGGCAGCTATGACGCAGGTACGCCAAAGGACATCGCAAAACCGGGCTATGGTGTCGATGCGCATTTTGATGCGACCTTTGCCTATCATTTTGGCTTGTCGAAGCCAGTGATTGCGGCGGTCAACGGTCCGGCTGCAGGCGTAGGGTTAGCGTTGGCGTGTTTTGCGGACATTCGTTTTGCGGTTCCGGGGATCAAGTTCACGACGGCTCATGGCAAGCTCAACTTGCCGGCAGAATATGGTTTGTCTTGGATGTTACCGCGCATTGTCGGATTAGGNCGTGCTAACGACCTGCTGTTAACCAGTCGTGTTTTTTATTCCGAAGAAGCAGAACGCATAGGTTTCGTTAATCAATTGTTTGAAGCTGAGGATTTGCTCGCCGCTAGCCAGCGCTATGCCAGAGACCTTATCACAGCGGTCTCTCCTGAGTCGTTGCGTCAGACGCGCTGGCAAATTTACCAAGACCTGCACGGTGATGTTGCGTCGTCTGTTGATAGGTCTGAGCAGCTGTTGGAATCCATGATGCGCGAGGATGATTATCGAGAGGGCGTGCAAGCCTTTACAGAAAAGCGCCCGCCGCAATGGCCGTCATTGGAAAAACCGTAGCCCCCTAGCCGTAGATGGTTTGGGGTAGCCAGGTCGCGAGGGCGGGCCAAACCAGCAGCATTATCAGTAACAACAACTGCAGCGCAATGAACGGCACAACGCCTGCATAAATCTCCGTGGTTGCAACGCTGGTGGGGGCGACCCCGCGCAGATAGAACAGCGCAAAGCCAAAAGGCGGAGTAAGAAACGACGTTTGCAGATTCACCGCGATCAATACCCCAAGCCAAATCGGATCGATCCCCATGGCCATCAGTGCGGGGCCGACGATGGGTACGACGACAAACGTAATCTCGATGAAGTCGAGTATGAATCCCAACAAAAAGATCACCAGCATGACGATTGCGAGAGCGCCCCATTGTCCCCCGGGCAGAGCGTTGAACGCGCTCTGCACGACCTCATCGCCTCCGAAACCTCGAAAAACCAAAGAAAATATTGACGCGCCGATCAGGATGAAGAACACCATGGCGGTAGTCGACATGGTGGCGGCGCAGGTGTCGCGGAGGGTATTGAGCGTTAGCCGTTGGTAAGCCAGTGCAAGGACCAGTGCCCCCATGGCGCCAACGCCCGCGGCCTCAGTGGGTGTTGCGTAGCCTGCGATAATGGATCCGAGAACCGCGATAATGAGCAGCAACGGCGGCAAGAGCGCACGAAAAGTCGCGCCAAGCATGATGGCCTTAGTGTGAGGACGCTCGGGCATTGAGGCGGGAGAGAACACCGCTCTAAGGATCAGATAGAGCAGGTAGAGAACCACCAACAACAAACCGGGAATCAGCGAACCGGCAAACAGGTCGCCAACCGACACCGACTTAGGTGCGAAGATGCCCATATTCAGTTGCGCTTGTTGATAGGCGTTAGATAACACATCACCGAGTAATACCAATGCAATAGAGGGCGGAATGATTTGTCCTAGGGTGCCTGTTGCGGCAATGGTGCCAGTGGCAAGGCTCGGTTGATATCCGCGTTGCAGCATGATCGGCAATGACATCATGCCCATAGTGACCACGGTGGCGCCGACGATGCCGGTGCTGGCGGCCATGAGCATCCCCACCAGCACGACGGTGATCGCCAAGCCGCCGCGAAAATGCCCTAAGAGATCAGCAAGGTTGGTGAGTAAATTCTCGGCAATTTTAGTTTTTTCTAAGAGCACACCCATAAACACGAACAGTGGCACTGCTATGAGCGTCTGGTTGGTGACTACGCCAAAAAGCCGGCCGGGTACGAAGCCGAGATCGCTGGGATTAAAGGTGCCGGTCCAGATCCCTACACCGGCGAAAATGACGGCAATGCCGCCCAGAGTGATCGCTACAGGGTAGCCTGCTAACAGCACCAGAAAGGCGACCAAGAACAGCAATAATGGAATCATTTCCATAGTTACTGTTCTGCGTCTAGAAGTTGTCGGGTGAGGCGTGCGCAGCTGGCGATGGCTTGCAATATAAGCAGCGCGGCGCTGATGGGCAGTAGGGTTTTCAAGAGAAATACCGCTGGAATGCCGCCGACCTCGGAAGAACCTTCGAGCACCCGCCAACTGGCGCTGACGTAGGGTAGGCTGGTGATGAAAATGAGCAGCGCCACAGGCAGCAAAAACGCGCAATGACCGACGAGGTTGATGAGGTGTTGGCGCCTNGCAGGCAGTCGACTGTAGAGAATATCGACACGCACATGGGTGTCCTGCGCGACCCCGAACGCCAGTGCAAGCGTAAAGAATAGCCCATGCAGGTACATGACCGACTCCTGCAAGAAAATTGCGCCTGTATCGAAGGCATAGCGCAGCAANACAACGACGACGCTAGTGATGACCATCAGCAGCACCAACCATCGCAGCGGCCGTGTGATCCAGATGCCAAGTCGCTCTAGTTGCTCGAGGGCGCGGCCGAGGGCTCTCATTTTATCCATGCGCCTACAAGGAGCTCGAGCAGTGTGCCCGTTAACAAGCTCACACCTACCCAAATATTGCTGCGGAAGGCTTCAAAACAGCCGTCTCGTTGCCGGTCGCGGATCAGCCAGTGTTGATAAACGAATAGACAGGCGATTAGCACTAATCCTACGAAATATAAGTGTTGGTAGCCGAGGTCTATGCCTAATAACAAAAACCCTAACCAAGCACNGATTTGTAAAACGCCGATCATTAGCCGGTCGAGGCTACCAAACAGGATAGCGGTGCTTTTTACGCCAATTTTAAGATCGTCATCTCGATCGACCATCGCGTACTCGGTATCGTATGCGACGATCCACAATAGGCTGGCAACAAACATAAGCCAGGCCTCGCTGGGCACGGTTGGCTGCTGGGCCGACCAAGCCATAGGTATGCCCCAACTGAACGCNGCACCGAGTACGATCTGGGGCAGATGGGTCCAGCGTTTCATAAACGGATATAAGACAGCGAGGCACAGGCCTGCTATGGCGAGTAATTGAGTGTCGCGATTAAGAAACAGCACCAACAGTCCTGCGACAGCTGCNAGCCCGGCAAACAGCCACAAGGCATGGTTTGGCGGGATCGCGCCGGTGGCCAGNGGACGTTGTTTGGTGCGCTTAACGTGGCCATCAACATGTCGATCCGCGTAGTCGTTGATGACGCAGCCTGCGCTGCGCATAGCGAACGTGCCGANAGTAAAGATCAACAGCAGCGACAATGGCGGCAACGCCCCGGCTGCCATACACAANGCAGCCAGAGTTGGCCACAANAACAGCAGCGTGCCGACCGGCCGGTCTAAGCGCATTAGGGTGAGATAGTCTTTCACGCGTTATCTAGAACCTGGAGGATGAGCGTCAAGTGCGCTGATGTTAGTTTCAAACGTAGCCGGTAGCCAGTAGGTCTCAGCGTTGCTTTTTCATGATCCTCAAAGTAGCGTACGGCGCTTTAGCGAGTTGTGGTTAAGAGTGCCAGATGAAGAAGTGGCAATGCATCGTGTGTGGATGGATTTATGATGAAGCGGAAGGCTGCGAAGAAGAAGGCATTCCACCGGGCACAGCTTGGGCTGATGTTCCAGAGGACTTCGTCTGTCCGGAGTGCGGTGTGGGCAANGATGATTTTGAAATGATCGAAATTGACTGAAGCCAAATCACTCAGCGCGCTAAACCAAACGCCAATTCAATGACCTAAATCGGGAGTCGCATGAGCCTCACCAAAAAGATCCTTATGGGTATGGGCCTCGGCTTGGCGTTAGGGGTGCTGTTGCAAGTCACCGACCTCGCCAACAATGCCCTTGTCAGCAGCTACGTTCTAAATGGCGCCATTGATGCGGGAGGCAAAATCTTTGTCACGTTGCTGAAGATGATGGTTGTGCCGCTGGTCTTTGTATCACTTGTATGTGGTGCCAGAAGCCTTGGCGCGACCGGCAGCGTGGGTCGATTGGGTGGCAAGACGATAGGGTTATATCTGTTTACCACAGCGTTGGCGGTATCGTTTGCATTGATGCTGGCGCTGATTGTTGATCCTGGCCTAAGTGCCAGCGACGAACAAAATGCGGCGTTGGCCTACGACGCCTATCAAGCNAAAGAGGCGCCCAGCGTCAAAGANACGCTGATTAATATTTTTCCTGCTAATCCGATTCAAGCGATGGCGGAAGGCAAAATGNTGCAGGTCATTGTGTTTGCGTTGCTTCTCGGGCTCGCGCTNAGTCGNGCGGGTGAAGCCGGTGCCCGGATTGCTGAATTCTTCACGGATCTTAATCAGGTCATGATGAAACTNATTACCATGGTTATTCAGCTTACCCCCTATGGTGTTTTTTGTTTGATGGTGAAGCTTGGCGCCAGTGTGGGTTGGGTCGAAATAGGTAAGGTGCTTGCGTATTTTATGACGGTTGCCAGCGCCCTGGTTTTACATGGGCTCGTCGTTTACCCGACCTTGCTGAAAACGCTGACGGGGCTTAATCCGTTGATGTTCTTGCGCAAAATGCGTGAACCGATGCTCGTGGCCTTTTCGACATCCTCCAGTGGTGCGACGTTGCCCGTCACGTTGCGCACGGTTGAGCACCGGATTGGCGTAAACAACAATGTCGCCGCCTTCGCAGTGCCCCTTGGGGCCACCATCAACATGGACGGCACGGCCATTATGCAGGGCGTAGCAACCGTTTTTATTGCCCAGTTTTTCGGTTATCAATTAGGCATTGACGCCTATCTGATGGTTATTCTTACCGCCACATTGGCGTCGATAGGCACCGCAGCGGTACCCGGTGTTGGGTTGATCACCCTGACCTTAGTGCTTGATCAGGTGGGGCTGCCGGTAGAGGGTATTGGATTGATCATCGGTGTAGACCGACTGTTAGACATGTTGCGCACCGTGGTGAATGTCACGGGTGACGGCACCGTGGCCACGATTGTTGCCAAGTCGGAAGGTCAATTGAATGTCGACATCTTGCAGGATCCTGCTGCCGGGGCCGTTATCGAAGATCAATCGGCCGCGGTCTAGACGTTTAGATGTCGGTCATCGGCAGGCGCCCACATATCGAGTAACTGCTGCAGTTCAGCCGCACCGGGCGAATTTTCGGCTGCATTCATGAGCGTTTCACTGCGCTGCACAACCTTTGGCATTAGATGCGCGTGCACAGTTAGATCGGCAATTCGAAAGCTTTCTTCGCCGGCCTGACGAGTGCCCAAAATGTCACCGGGTCCGCGTAATTTCAGGTCCTGCTCGGCGAGATAAAAACCGTCTTGGCTTTCGCGCATTGCGTTTAGTCGATGTTTAGCAGCGATACTTAGACCCGGTTTGAACAGCAAAAAGCAACGGCTGGCCAGCGTGCCGCGGCCCACACGGCCGCGCAGCTGATGCAATTGCGCAAGCCCCAAGCGCTCGGAATTCTCAATGATCATTTGGGTGGCATTGGGCACGTCCACGCCAACTTCTACCACGGTTGTTGCCACCAAGAGGTCTATTTCGTGGCGTTTGAATGCCTGCATGAGGGCAATTTTTGCGTCGCCTTTCATGCGCCCGTGCAGCAAGGCGATACGGTGCTCAGGCAGTGCTTGAGTCAGCGCGGTCAAGGTGCTTTCAGCGGATTGAGCATCGATCTCGTCAGAGTCCTCAATCAATGTGCACACCCAAAAAGCCTGTTCCCTCGCGCGCAAAACACCGTTCAACCGCTCTACCAGTTTCGCACGATTGTCCTGCGACACGGTGTGAGTAGTGATGGGTTGACGGCCCTTGGGCAGTTCGTCGATGACCGACACATCCATATCGGCGTACAACGTCATGGTTAGAGTGCGCGGAATCGGCGTTGCGGTCATGACCAATTGATGGGGGTGGCCGCCCTTACCTTGCAAAGACATGCGCTGATGCACACCGAATCGATGTTGTTCATCAATGATAACCAACACCAAACGCTGAAATTCTACGCGTGCTTGAAACAGCGCATGGGTGCCGATAACCATCTGTGCAGTGCCATCCGCGNCCTGTGCTAGGCCTTCGCGTTGTTGCTTTGANGACATTTGGCCCGTTAATAAAACACACTGAATACCCAGAGGTTCAAGCCATTGACGGAAGTTGTGAGCATGCTGCTCGGCCAATAATTCTGTGGGCGCCATGAGCGCAGCTTGGCCGTGATTGTGGATTGCGCGAATGGCGGCGAATGCAGCGATAATAGTTTTGCCCGATCCCACGTCTCCTTGTACGAGACGCAGCATAGGTCGGGGGGTTGCTAAGTCGTGGGCTATTTCGTCAGATACTCGGCCTTGCGCCTGAGTCAATTCAAAACCCAAGTTGGCTCGCAGTTGAGCATCTAAAGGNCTCTGCTCAATCAGTGCAATTGCTTGCTCTTGATTGCGTTTTAGTGCGCGTCCCTTCATAAGCACGTAAAAAGCGCTTAATTCGTCGATGGCCAACTGCTCTTGCAGCTTGGGAACAGATCTAAGGTCGGTGGGCGTGTGCAACGCTCGTAACGTTGTGTAGGGCGCGCCGGGGGTGTCTGGCCATGACATCGCACAAAGCTGTTGGCAGAGTTTGCGTAAGCGCTGCTGGCCTAATCCCTGGGTGGTTGGGTAGACCGGAGTAAGATCTGGGGTTGGCGGCGGCGGCGCTTCGGCAAAGGTCTGATACTCCGGATGGCTCATGGTCAGCGTGTTGCCAAAGAAGCGTACGCTGCCAAACGCCTGTATGTATTCCGAGCGTTCTAGCGANGCNTGTTGATACTTTGAAAAGTGGAAAAAGCGCAGCCTGAGTTCGCCGCTGGTATCGCGTACCAAAACCTCCAAGCTGCGTTGCCGTCCGAATATTACCCGGGTAGAAATAATTTGCCCGGCAATGAGTACTTCATCACCGGCGTTTAGATGGCTTATCGCGCTGATTTTTGATCGATCCTGATAGCGAAATGGCAGATGTAACAATAAATCGATGGGTCTATGTAGCCCCAGTTTCGCCAGTGTCTGGGCAAGTTGCGGGCCAACTCCATNGAGCTGGGTTATTGGGCCTTTAGGGTTTAGGGCCATAGAGCGGATGCCAAGCCTGATNAGGGGCTGGGGTCTTGCACCATGATGGCATCTATTTCAATTTGTGCCTCTCTTGGCAGCGCGCTGACCTCAATCGCCGCTCTTGCTGGATAAGGCTCTGCAAAATAGGTCGCCATAACTTCGTTGACGGTGGCAAATTGGCCCAGGTCCGTAAGGTAAATGGTCAGCTTTACGCAGTCGGACAGNCGACCGCCAGCCGCTTCAGCAATGGCACGAAGATTAATAAACACCCTATGCGCCTGTTCTTCAAACGCATCGCTGACTAAGGCCATTGTCTCTGGGTGCAGGGGTATTTGGCCGGAAATAAACGTCATCGTTGCTGCGGGCGTTTTTACGGCTTGCGAATAGGTGCCGATGGCTGCAGGCGCCTCCGCCGTTTGGATGATGGTTTTTGTCAAAGCGCTCTCTCCCTAATGGCCGCTGCGGGCCAGATTAATGACTGCGGCCACATTGCGCAGCCGGCGCATAAGCCGCGCCAGATGCGATCTGCTTTTAACGGTGACGCCAATAACTAGAGTGCTGGCCTCCGCGTTGCGCTCCTCAATGGTAATGGCGTCCACGCCCGCATCGGCGGCGGTGACCTCAGACGCGATTTCAGCGACTACCCCATTGCGGCGTTGTACGTTAATTCGCAGTGTTGTTAAGAACTCGCCCGATGTTGTGCTGGTCCAACGCGCCGGAATGATTTCGTGCGCGCTGCGTCGGCGAATTTCCGCCATGTTGTTGCACGCTTCGATGTGCACNACAAAGCCTCGTCCGGGTGTCATATGGCCCACGATATGGTCGCCTGGGACGGGCCCGCAGCAGCGTCCGTATTGCATGACCAAGCCCTCACCGCCGCGTATCGCGATAGGACCGCCGCCTTCGACCTCTACCGCCGCGTATTCAGGGTCATCTGCGGCCAGTAGTTTTTGTGCCACAACATAGGCAAGCAGGTCACCATTACCAATGGCGGCNAGGAGTTCGTTNAGTCGTCGTACCCCAAGTTCTTTGAACACACGCCGCAGGCGCCGGAAGTCCAAAGTGTTGATGCTGGTGTTCGCATTGCCTAGGGCACGATTCAACAGTTTTCGGCCTAAGCGAATCGACTCACCCTGTTTCTGATGTTTAAGCTCGTGCCGAATCGCGGATCGAGCTCGTGAAGTGACGACAAAGGTCAACCAATCAGGATTGGGTCGAGATTCCTTGGCGGTAATGATTTCGACGCGCTGGCCGCTTTCTAACTGCTGTGACAGGGGCGCAAGCTTGCCATCAATTCTGCAAGCCACACATTGGTTACCAATATCAGTGTGCACGCTGTAGGCAAAATCAATCGCGCTGGCACCCGTTGGAAGTTCCATAATTTTGCCGCGCGGCGTAAAGATATAAACCTCGTCGGGGAATAGGTCGATTTTTAGACTTTCGATAAATTCAAGTGGATCACCGGCGCGCTTTTGCAGTTCTAACAGATCCTTAGTCCACTGNCGTGCTCGTTGCTGGTTACTGTCGAAATCGCCGTCACTTTTGTATAGCCAGTGTCCGGCAATGCCATTGTCTGCCACAGCATCCATTTGTTTGGTGCGAATCTGTACTTCTATAGGCACCCCGTGCATGCCAAATAAGCTGGTATGGAGGGATTGATAGCCGTTTGTTTTTGGAATCGCGATGTAATCTTTAAACCGACTGGTAACAGGTTTGTATAGATTGTGTACTACGCCTAAGGCGCGATAGCACGAATCAGGTTGATCAACCACAATTCGGAATCCGAACACATCCATAATGTCGGCAAACGACTTATGTTTTGACTTCATTTTGCGGTAGATGGAGTAGCTGTTTTTCTCGCGCGCTCTGACGTCAGCAACTATCCCTTCGCGATTCATTGCTGCAGTAATAGTTTCGCGAATCTCTTCCATGAGTTCTTTGCGGTTACCTCGAGCGGCCACCACTGATTGATGAATCAGGTCCGCGCGTAATGGATAAAGCGCTTTAAAACCCAGATCCTCAAGTTCTGTCTTAAGTGTGTGAATACCTAGTCTGTTAGCGATGGGTGCGTAATAGTCCAATGTCTCTTTAGCGATGCGCCGCCGCTGCGCCGAGGACATGACGCCTATGGTGCGCATATTGTGTAATCGATCCGCAAGTTTTACTAAAATCACACGGATGTCTTTCGCCATGGCCATAGCCATCTTCTGAAAGTTCTCAGCCTGAGCTTCATCACGGCTGGAAAATATTTTGCTGAGCTTGGAGACCCCGTCGACAATCTCTGCCACCGAATCACCAAACTTNTCTCCCAGAGTTTGTTTGTTGGCTGCTGAGTCCTCGATCACATCATGCAGCAGCGCCGCCATGATGGTTTGTGGATCCATGTGCATATGCGAAAGGATCTGCGCCACGGCCGTGGGATGAGTAATGTAGGCATGACCGGTGCGGCGCGATTGGCCGTCATGGGCGTGCGTCGCATAAGCGTGAGCTTGCTTTATTAAGCTAAGCTCGTCGTCACTGAGGTAACTGAGGTTTTCTACCAGCGAGGCCAGAGTCGCAGGGGCAGCGACACTGGATTGTTTTGCGTGCTCGGCGAGCTGCGCAACGAAAAAGGAATCAGGGGCGTGCTCAGCCGGCTGCTGGCTCATCCGCTCCTGGCTCGCCGCTGTTGATCGCTGCGATATTAAAGCTCATTTCAATCTCTTCTTCTTCTTCCTGTAAAGAGACGTCTTGACTATCGAGCATTTCGTGATTGATTAACCCTTCTGCAATTTCACGCAGCGCGATAACGGTGGGTTTGTCGTTTTCCTCGGCAACCAGAGCCTCGGTGTTGTAACGCCGCAGACCGCGAGCACGACGGCTCGCGAGCATGACCAACTCAAAGCGGTTATCGACGTGTTCTAGGCAGTCCTCAACGGTGACCCTTGCCATGGTTAATTATCCTTTTGAGAAAGTCGTTATAAAATAGCGAGATCGGCGCTANATCGAAAGCGCTATGTTACCGCTCGATGCTCGTCTGGACAAGGTCGTCAGCGCTCTATTGCAGCAGTTTTGCAACCGCAGTGTGTTGTATTTGACGTTCTTGGCGCAGCCGTGCACTACGAACAATAGACAGCAGTTCGTTATGAGCATGGTCGAAGTCATCGTTGATGACTAAATAGTCATAACGCTTAGCTTGAGCCATGTCCGTTTTGGCTTCGGCGAGCCGCGTATTAATGGCGTCTGCAGAATCTTGACCGCGCCCGCGCAATCGATTTTCCAGTTCTGTCATGGAGGGCGGCAAAATAAACACGCTGATGGCGTCAGGTAACATGTTGCGCACTTGATCCGCGCCCTGCCAATCTATTTCCAAGATCACATCTTTGCCATCGGCACGACGGCGATCTACCTCTTGTCGCGAACTGCCGTAACGTTTGCCGAAAACGTCGGCGTGTTCTAAAAATGCCCCCTCGTCAATCATCCGGTCGAATTCAGCGTCTTCAACGAAGTAATAGTTTTCGCCGTTGCGCTCGCCCTCTCGGAGAGTTCGAGTGGTGTGACTAATGCACACGACAATCTGCGAATCGGCGTCCAGTACTGACTTTACTAGGCTGGTTTTGCCGGCTCCGGATGGAGCTGAAACAAGAATTAAGCTGCCGGTATTCATTCTATGTTTTGCACCTGTTCGCGGATTTGTTCAATGACCACTTTCAAATCAATGGCTTTTTGCGACATTGCGGTTTGCGAAGCCTTTGCTCCGAGAGTATTTGCTTCGCGGTTCAGTTCCTGTGATAAGAAATCCAATCGGCGACCATGGGGTCCTGCAGCGTTGAGCAATTTGCGGGCCTCATCAACGTGAATACCAAGCCTGTCTAACTCTTCGCGGATGTCAGCACGCTGGGCCAACAGAGCGACCTCCTGCTCCAAGCGTGCGGGATCCGCCTTAACTTCAAGCTCGTGCAGTTTTTGCTGAAGACGTTGTTGCTGCAGCTGCATNATGTTGTCGCCGAGTGGCCGCACAAACTCGATGATCTCCTCAATGCTGATGAATTGTTGGTCTAGTATCTCCAGTAGTCGCGCGCCCTCAGAATGACGTGCCTCAATAAGACGCTCCAAGGCGTTGTCGAACAGGTCAGTGGCTGCATCCATCAGCATTGCCTGATCAGCTTGGGGGTTTGCAAGAACACCCGGCCACTTCAATAGATCAAGCGTGTTGGGAGCGGTCGCGTTCGGCACCGCGCTTTTAATTTCTTCTGCGGCGGCTATTACGCGGCCTAATAGCGCGCTGTTTAGTGCAAGCTGCGGCTCGCTAGCCTCTGGTTCGAGTTTCAGAGTGGCGTCAATCTTGCCGCGTTTTATGCGCCGGCGTATCTGTTCTCGGGCCGCGGGTTCTAAGGCACGTAAGGTTTCGGGTAGGCGAAATTGGTTTTCGAGATAGCGATGATTAACGCTGCGCAACTCCCAGCTCATCTGGAACCCGTTGCTGATCACAGTCGCTTGGGCAAACGCGGTCATGCTTGAANGGTGGGTCATAAAATTTTGCTATAGCGCCGATGAAAGAGAATGGATTATCCAATCATTACTCGGCGCTGTACATTGTTCACGACAGCAGTCGACGGAATCTTTGACGAATAGTCTGACGCGCTGGCGAACATCAAACTATAATGGGGTTTTCAAAATGAGGAATGCTCATGCGCCCCAGCGGACGAATAGCGAACGAACTACGGCAGGTCAAATTCACTCGTAATTTTACGATGCATGCGGCCGGCTCAGTGTTGGTCGAGTTTGGTAACACTAAGGTCATTTGTACCGCTTCGGTCGAGAACTCTGTGCCGGGGTTTATGCGCGGCCGCGGTGAGGGATGGATTACCGCGGAGTACGGCATGTTGCCAGGCGCTACGAATACGCGAAACGACCGTGAGGCAGCGCGAGGTAAGCAAAACGGTAGGACGGTAGAGATCCAGCGCCTGATCGGCCGGTCTTTGCGCGCCATGGTGGATATGTCCCGTCTAGGAGAGCGTACGATTAGATTGGACTGTGACGTTATTCAAGCGGATGGCGGTACCCGCACAGCTTCGATAACCGGCGCGGCGGTGGCTTTGGTCGATGCATTGAAAAAGATTGATGCGGAGTCCGCGCTAGTGGCTTTAGTGTCCTCTGTAAGCGTTGGGATATATAACAACACACCCGTGCTGGACTTGGATTACGCAGAAGACTCGAAAGCGCAAACGGACATGAACGTTGTGCGCATGGGCAGTGGCGGCTTTATCGAATTACAGGGTACCGGAGAAGGCGCGCCGTTCAGCGGCGAAGAGCTGCAACAATTGATCGCTTTGGCTGAAAAAGGCACCAATGAACTGTTAGAAATGCAGCAAGCCGCGCTGGCGTAGGAGGGGGTCGCATGCACCAATATAATTTCATCGACTTCTTGGTGGCGCAGGGGGTGTTAAAGTTCGGCGAATTCACCTTAAATTCCGGCCGTGTCAGTCCCTATTTTTTCAACTTAGGAGCGGTCAGCGACGGATTAGGATTCACCGAGTTGGGCCGTGCGTACGCCAACGCNATCTTGGCGGCCGAGATTGAATTCGATGTGTTGTTCGGGCCTGCTTATAAAGGTATTCCTATTGCGGTGGCCACGGCCACGGCACTTGCCGAACAGGGAGTGCATGTGGGCGTTGCGTACAACCGTAAAGAGGCCAAGGACCATGGCGAAGGTGGGCAGTTGGTGGGGGCCGAAGTAGCAGGCCGAGTCTTATTAGTCGATGACGTGCTGACCTCCGGCAAGGCCATTCGCCAGAGTGTTGATCTGATTGCGCAGACGGATGCGCGCATTGTAGGCACGGTGATCGCCCTTGATCGTGCAGAGCTTTTCGCTGGTGAAGTTACCGCCGTAGAGGCGTTAGCCAGTGACTTGGGCGTGCCAATTGTNAGCATTGCGTCGGTAGCAGACATTATCGAGCACGTTGCNGATGCGTCGTTGCGGCAGCGTATGCTTGAGTATCAACAGCGGTATTGTCGTGTCGCGTAAATTTGTTGGTTAAGTGTTTTTACGGTTGCCGCAAACAACGCGGCGCCGCAAACTTTAAAAAGACCCGTCTGCAAAGACGTTTTGTGCGACCACGTGCCACTGTTCTGGCCAGTCACTGGTCGGCAACTGACGGAAGTTTGAGCGCACAAATTGTTGGATACGACCTTCCGCCAGAGCCAGCATCAGGTTGGCGGTAGGATTGACTTGGTAGCTGGGCAGAGACGGTTGTTGCGCGCGATGTTCCCTCAAGATTTGGCGCAATTGGGTTTCTATGCGATCGAGTAACTGGCAGACACGATTGCGTAAACGGTCTGTCTCCCCCTGCAACGCGTCGCCAACGAATAAACGCGCGAAACCGGGATTGCGCTCGACAAAGGTGATCAGCAGTAAAATGATGTCGTGGCAACGCAACTGTGCGGTGTCCTGTTCCTGCATGATCTGACTTATCCGGTTAAACAGTGTGTGTTCTGCGTATTCGATTAGCCCGTCGAGCATTTTCGCTTTGCTGGGGAAGTGGCGGTACAGCGCTGCTTCGGATACGCCCACTTGTCGGGCCAACGCCGCCGTGGTGACACGGCTCCCTGGATTTGCTTGCAGCATGTCAGCAAGTTCTTCAAGGATCTCCTGACGTCGATTGGATTTAGCCATCGGCGAGGATTTGGGTACCGACACCGCTGTCGGTAAAAATCTCCAGTAATAAAGCGTGGGGCACGCGCCCGTCTATGATTTGTACGCTGCTTACACCGCTGGACACAGCACTAAGCGCACACTCAACTTTAGGCAACATGCCTTCGTTAATGATGCCTTTGCTGATCAACGATTCCACATCGGCTTTAGACAAGCCCGACAGTGTTTTGTGGTCCGCATCCAAAATGCCCGGAGTGTTGGTGAGCAAAACCAGTTTAGAGGCCGACAGTGCTTCGGCGACCTTTCCAGCAACAATGTCAGCGTTGATGTTATAAGACTCGCCGTCTTCGCCAACACCGATTGGCGCAATGATCGGAATGAACCGTGACGCGGTCAGCGTTTCAAGAACGTCGACGTTGACCTCGGTAATCTCGCCAACCTGCCCGATGTCGATGGNTTCTTCTGTGTCCGCGTCGATGGCCTGAGTACTGAGCTTGCGTGCTTTTAATAAGCCACCGTCTTTGCCAGTAATACCTACCGCGCGGCCGCCGTGAGTATTGATAAGAGAGACGATTTCTTTATTTACCAGCCCGCCAAGCACCATCTGCACGACATCCATGGTGTCTGCGTCGGTGATGCGCATACCGCTGACAAACTTAGATTCGATACCCAACTTGTTCAGCAAGTCACCGATCTGTGGACCGCCGCCGTGCACGATAATTGGGTTAATACCCACCAGTTTCATAAGTACTACGTCGCGAGCGAAGTTGTTCTTCAAATGCTCGTCGATCATGGCGTTACCGCCGTATTTTATGACCACAGTATGGCCATGAAATTGTTGAATATAGGGTAAGGCCTCGGTGAGGACCTGAGCCGTTATGGCACTATTGTTGGTGTTCATAATGACATGTTCATCGAAAGCTTAGAGTGTTGTCCACTCTGCTTAGTTGCTCTTGGAACTCGTCTTGGACGCGCTCCAAAGCTTCGGCACTGTCCGCTTCAAACCTCAGAGACAGTACCGGGCTGGTATTCGAGGGTCGAATTAAACCCCAGCGATCATCGAAGTCGACACGGATTCCATCGATCGCCGTGAGCCGGCCATCGGTGAATCCGTTGTTTGCGACCAGCGCGTCCATGANCTCAAACTTTCGCGTTTCGGTGGTATGAATCTTGATTTCAGGGGTGCTGAACGTTANCGGGTACTGGGCGAAGAGCGCATCGGCGTCCAGTTCTGTTTGGCTCAGCAACTCCAGCAGCCGCACAGCNGTATAAAGAGCGTCATCGAAACCGTACCAACGTTCGCCGAAGCATATGTGACCGCTGAATTCGCCCGCGAGCGCCGCCTTGGTTTGTTTGATTTTCGCTTTGATGTGCGAGTGGCCGGTTTTCCACATAATGGCTTCGCCGCCCGCCTCGCTGATAATGCGCTCTAAATGTTTGCTGCACTTCACGTCAAATATGACGGGTGTGCCGGGGTTCCGCGCAATGATGTCTTGGGCAAATAACATCATCATTTTGTCCGGCCAGATGATTTCACCCGTTGGTGTGATCACCCCTAGTCGGTCTCCGTCGCCGTCAAACGCCAACCCAATATCGGCCTGCTCGGTTTTGACAGCGGCGACTAAGTCTTGCAGATTTTCTGGCTCGGCTGGGTCCGGGTGGTGATTTGGAAAGTTGCCATCGATTTCGCAAAATAGCGGGATGACCTCGCAGCCCAATGCCCTGATGAGCTTCGGAGCCAGTTCTCCGGCAACGCCATTGCCACAGTCGACGGCCACTCTGAGGGGTCGAGTCAGTACTGTCGTTGCCAGAGCAGCATCGATGTATTGATCGGCCAGATNCGTTTGCTCAAGTGCACCCTCGGCATTGCTGAGATCGTCGTTTTGCAGCCGCTGGTAGAGCCTTTGAATAAGCTCTTCAGCGAGAGTAACGCCGCCGATCATCATTTTTAGGCCGTTGTATTCCGGCGGATTGTGGCTGCCGGTAATCATTATGCCGGTACCGGTTTCTAGCGNGTAGGTTGCGTAATAAAGAACTGGCGTCGGCACTTGACCGACGCTTGTGACGTGCATGCCGCCGTCCACTAAACCTTGGCCCAGGGCCTGCTCGATACCAGGGCTTGATAGGCGCCCGTCGCGCCCGATCGCCGCTTTGTGCTGCGATTGGCTGATGGCTTGAGCCGCGAACGCGCGGCCGATCCAATAGCACACGTGTTCGGTGAGGTTTGTGTCGGTAATGCCGCGAATGTCGTAGGCTCGAAAAATGCCTGGATCCAATTCGAGCGTGTCTAAGGGCGCCGGATTGAAATTGCTGTTTTGCATAGTCTTATATTGAGTTGTTGTGAGTGGGTTTACCGCCAGTGAGTTCTGCGCCCAGAGTTTTCGCGATGTGCTGCAAGAGCTTTTTAGCCATTTCCGTCTTGCTCTGGCGCTCGAAAGACACTTCCTCGCTGTCGCAAATAAAGGTGGTTGCATTGTTTGGGCTGTTGAAACCGATGGTNGAGTCCGACACATCGTTAACAACGATCGCATGCAGGCCCTTGCGCAGACGTTTCTCTCTGGCGTGGTTCAGGGTGTCGTGAGTTTCTGCGGCAAAACCCACCACCACTACTTCATGGTTGCTGTCGACGACGCTGGCGATGATGTCTGGATTTTCGATTAAGTGCAGGTCGAGATGCTNGTCACTTGACGCCTGTTTTTTGATCTTTTGCTCAGCGGCGTGAGCAACTCGATAATCCGCGACCGCGGCGACACCAATAAACAGATCAATGTCCTTAAGGTGCTCATGCACAATCTTGTGCATGTCCACAGCGCTGATGACGTCATGCCGACTAATCGCTGCGTTGCAGGCGGGTACCCCCGGTCCGGCAATTAGGGTCACGCGAGCGCCGGCGGCGGCGGCAACCTCAGCCAGACTAAGGCCCTGCACACCGGAGCTATGATTGGAAATGAAACGAACCGGATCTATGGCCTCGCGTGTTGGGCCTGCGGTGATCATTACGTTTAAATCCTGCAAGACTTTCATTGCCTCTGGGTCTAATGCCGATTGATCCAGAGCGTCGATCAGGTCGCTGGGGTCGGGTAAACGCCCGGGCCCAAACTCACCGCACGCCTGTTCGCCGTGATCGGGATCAATGACTTGATAGCCAAACGCTTTTAAAACGCCCAGATTGTGCTGAGTCGCTGGGTGCAAGTACATACGCTGATTCATTGCAGGCGCAACCACGACNCGGGCATCCGTAGCCAGACACAGGGTGGTCAGCAGGTCATAGGCCTGTCCTTGGGCTAACGCCGCGATGCAGTTAGCCGTGGCCGGTGCGATAAGGATTTGGTCCGCCCATCGAGCAAGCTCGATGTGGCCCATCGATGCTTCGGCGGTTGGATCCCACAGATCATCNCGCACCGGGTGGCCAGACACGGCTTGCAATGCAGTCGGCGTCACAAATTTGTGGGCATTGGCTGACATAACCACATTGATTTCTGCACCCTGCGCGCGCAACGCTCGCACAAGTGCTGGTGTTTTATACGCAGCGACACCCGCGGTAATTCCTAGCAGGATGTTTTGGCCTGTTAAACGGCTCATAGCACACCTTTTCAAAACATGAGTAATCATGGATACATCAGAAAATAACAATGATGCATCGATCGCAAAGCGCGAGCTTAACGGTGAATGCGACGACAGGGAACCGCATTCCCCTCATTCTGAGTCAATTGCAACCTGGCAGTTGCAGGAGCAGCCGCGGTATCGATTGATGCATGAAGGGGCCGAGGCGCTGGCAAACGCCGAATTGCTCGCGGTTTGTCTGGGTTCGGGCGTCGCTGGTGAAGATGCTGTTGCAATGGCCAGAAGGCTGTTGAAACAGTTTGGTGGGATCGGCGCATTATTGTCCGCGCCTATGGCCCAGCTTTTACAATGTTATGGCGTCGGCTCGGCAAAGGCATCCGTGATCAAAGCGATTCAGGAATTGAGCCTGCGAGATGTTGAGCATGAGTTAGCGCATGCCGATCAGTTTGCAGATTCGGCATCGGTGTCACGATTTTTGCGCAGGCGTATGGGACACGAGCCTCGAGAAACGTTTGCGTGCCTGTTTCTTAACGCGCGTAATCAGCTGATATCCTTTGAGGTGTTGTTTCGCGGTTCAGTGGATCGGGCGCACGTGCATGCTCGAGAAGTGTTGCGACGTGGTATAGAAGTGAATGCCGTTGCATTGGTGCTGGCGCATAATCACCCCTCCGGCNCACCTGAACCCAGCCAGGCCGATATTAATTTAACCCGGCGGTTGGTGGATCTGTTGCAGCAGGTAGATATTCGGGTGTTAGACCATATCGTAGTCGCCGCCGGCTCGTGTGTGTCCTTTGCTCGCAGAGGCCTCTTATAGCATCCTTGGTTGCTGTTAAACGGTACGTTTGGTATAAACGCGCCTCAAATTTTTGGGGTACGACCATGTCTCAGGTATGTCAGGTCACAGGCAAGCGTCCCATGACTGGCAATAACGTCAGTCACGCGCAAAATAAGACCAAGCGAAGGTTTCTTCCGAACCTGCATTATCATCGCTTTTGGGTGGAATCAGAGAAGCGTTATGTGAAGTTAAGAGTTTCCTCTAACGGCATGCGCATTATTGACAAAAAGGGCATCGACGAGGTGCTAAAAGACATGCGCGCGGCTGGGCAAAAGGTCTAGTTCGGCGGCGATTAACTCAGTATTTGACGACACGGAATACAGAACTATGCGCGATAAAATTAAGTTGGTATCGAGTGCTGGCACAGGCCACTACTACACAACCGATAAGAACAAGAAAAACACACCCGATAAGATGGAGATCAAGAAATTCGATCCTGTCATTCGTAAGCATGTGATCTACAAGGAAGGCAAAATTAAGTAAGGCNTATGCCTGAACTCCCCGAGGTTGAAACAACCAAGCGGGGTATAGAACCCTTTCTAGTCGGAGCAACCATTGCTGGGGTGGTGGTTCGTAATAAACACCTGCGCTGGCCTGCCCAAGTGCCGCAAGGTCTGGTCGGTCAGCCGATTTCTCATGTTGGTCGACGGGCTAAATACATACTCATTACCACACCGATAGGTACGCTTATCGTGCATTTGGGGATGTCCGGTAGTCTGCGCTTAGTAGAGCCGCAAACGCCGGTTAAAACTCATGATCACATTGATTTGCAACTCAGCTCTGGTCNTTGCTTGCGTTATAACGACCCCCGCCGTTTTGGCAGTTTCCATTTCCACGCGTCTGATCCGGCAGAGCATTGGTTGCTTGCGGAGCTGGGGCCTGAACCGTTGAGCAATGACTTCTCTGGGGAACATTTGTTTCAACAGTCACGGCGACGGCGTATCGCGGTAAAAAACCACATCATGGATAGCAAAGTCGTTGTTGGCGTTGGCAATATCTATGCGGCCGAAGCGTTGTTTAGCGCGGGCATTAGACCAACGGTACCGGCGTGCCGTGTGACGCGTGTCGGTTATCAGCGGCTGGCGCTGCAGATTTCAAAGATTTTGGCGCGAGCCATTCAGGTTGGGGGCACCACGTTACGAGACTTTGTGGGCTCCGATGGCCAGCCGGGTTATTTCCGGCAAAGTCTTAATGTATATGGCCGCGCCGGTGAAGCGTGTCGTGTTTGCTCATCGCTGCTGAAAGGCATGGTTTTGGGCCAGCGCAGCACGGTCTATTGTCCCGAGTGTCAAAAATTCAGTGGTTGGCGCTGAGCGCCACCAAGCTTTAGTCTGATTGATCGGCCAGTGCAGCAACCACCTTTGGGTCGACAAATTGAGAGATATCGCCGCCCATGGCAGAAATTTCGCGGACCAAAGTTGAGGAAATAAACGANCAGTCTTTGGAAGTAGGCAAAAANACGTATTCGATATGTGGCNCCANNGAGCGATTCATTTCTGCCATTTGAAATTCGTAGTCAAAGTCCGTAACGGTTCTGAGNCCGCGCAGAATAAAGCGCGCGCCTTTCGCGGTGACGTAGTCCACCAGTAACGTGTTGAAGCCCTCAACCGAGACGCGNCCGTCGTATTGTTTGGCAACGTCCTGACACAGNGCGATGCGATCGGCCAGAGCGACCTTGGGATCCTTNTGCGCGGAGGTNCCGATCGCNAGAATCACGTGATCGAACANGTGNAGTGCGCGATCGACCAAGTCNGTATGNCCATTAGTNATTGGGTTAAACGAACCGGGATAAACAACGATATTTTTGTTCATTTTGGTGCTGTCCCTTAAGCGGATGCCCTAATAAATTATTGTCTTAGCGGAGGCGGAGGTTGCAGCGCACCCATCAGCCGAGCCTATTGNTTANGTATCTAAACAAAGCAGCGATGGTAGCCGCGCGCCCCATCAGTCGCAACTCGCTAAAGCGACGCTAAAACGCTGAATGTAGAGCCCGCATGAGTGGTCTTTTGCGGCGCCAGATGAAAGCGCGCACACAAATCCAACAACATCTCTTCGTTCGACGCTTCAAGATAGACATAGCCGTTGATCAAAGTGCGCTCGGACAAGGCATTTAATGCGCGATCCAACAACTCTGGTTGTTGATAGGGCGGGTCCAAAAAGATGATGTCGAAAGGGCTGGCGGCAGATTCAATAAAGTGCTCAGCACGCGTTTGGGCAACGGTGCAATTCTNTGCGCCAAGCCGTTTGATATTCTCTGACAANGCCGCCGCTGCTGATTTGCCAGGCTCGACAAAAGTCACTGCCTGAGCACCATTAGAAGCNGCCTCNAATCCTAGCGCGCCAGATCCGGCAAACAGATCCAGACAGTTCGCGCCGGCCAATTGTGGCCTTAGCCAGTTGAATAAGGTTTCTCGGGTACGCCCTAGGGTAGGGCGCAACCCTTCGGTGTCTGGGAAGCTCAGCATACGGCTGCGCCAAGTGCCGCTGATTATGCGAACTTGCTGGCGACGATCTTTACCTGCGCGATTAATGTGCCTTACTACCGGTGGTTTTAGCGTACTTCATAGACGAGTCATTATAGAATGTGAAGGTTCAAAGCACGACAGACATGCACGCCGTTGCGCGTTATTTTGGAGCCAAGCACCTATGAACCGGGACGATACCCCGCCAGCAGATGAGCAACGTTTTTTTGCGCGATTGCGCAGCGGGCTCGCTAAAACTAGGAACCAACTCGCCAGCGGCGTGGGGAACTTGTTGCTGGGAGAAAAAGAGATCAGCGCTGGAGCATTAGAGGATCTGGAAACCGCGCTGCTTACGACCGACGTCGGCGTCGAGGCGACTAGAAGCATCATCGACGAACTCACCGCGCAGATTTCAAGAAAACAATTGGCGAACATGGAGGCCCTGTATCAGGNGTTGCAAGAGCTTATGGTGGAGCGTTTGCGAACGCTCGAAAAGCCCTTGGTGCTGGGTAATAAAACGCCTCAGGTTATCTTTTTTGTGGGCGTAAACGGCGTGGGTAAAACAACGACTATAGGCAAACTGGCTAAGCGGCTGATGACCGAAGGCCGCAGTGTCATGCTCGCTGCCGGAGACACCTTTCGGGCGGCTGCAGTGGAGCAACTGCAAGCCTGGGGTCAGCGCAATGACGTGCCGGTGATCGCTCAATCTCAAGGGTCCGACGCGGCCTCGGTGGTATTCGATGCGGTTCAGGCGGCTAGGGCTCGTGGCGTCGATGTGTTGCTCGTCGACACCGCCGGCCGGNTGCAAGCAAAAACCCAGCTTATGGATGAATTGACCAAGGTCCGCCGGGTGGTGCAGCGTCTTGATGAAGAGGCTCCGCACGAAGTTATTTTGGTGCTTGATGGCGGCGTTGGACAAAACGCCTTGAGTCAGNTGGATTTATTTCATGAGGCGGTGGGTGTCAGTGGATTAGTGGTTTCGAAGCTAGATGGCACGGCGAAGGCCGGTGTGGTATTTGCAATTTCGCAAGGCGCAGTAACGTCCGATGCCCGTACGCTACCGATCTATTTTGTTGGCGTTGGTGAAGGCGAAGATGATTTGCGGCCGTTCGTTGCGGATCAATTTGTACACGCGCTTTTAGCCGTTGACCCGGCAGATGAGACGCTCAATTGAGCACCATTGTTTTTGAGCGTGTTACGAAACGTTTCGACAACGGTCAAGAAGCGTTATCTGAGATCAGCGTTGAATTTNCATCGGGGTCGATGACGTTTTTGACCGGTCATTCGGGTGCCGGTAAAAGCACGTTCCTAAGATTGTTGATCGGTGCAGAAGCCGCGACGCGCGGGCAGATATATGTCGATGACGTGGACATCAGTCGCTTAGGTGTGCGACGCATGCCATGGTATCGGCGTAATGTGGGCGTGGTATTTCAGGATCACCATTTGTTGCCCGAACGCAGTGTATTCGACAACGTCGCGTTACCTTTACGTATAAAACACTCTACAGAAAGAGAGGTTTCTAGCCGTGTGCGTGGAGCGCTGGGCCGGGTCGAATTGCTCGGCAAAGAACATTTAATGCCGAGTCAGTTGTCTACGGGCGAACAGCAGCGCGTAGGCATCGCTCGGGCGGTCGTNGGCAGGCCGAAGATTCTCTTGGCGGATGAGCCGACGGGCAACCTTGACCCGGATTTGGCGCGCAGTGTTATGGAACTTTTTAGTCAATTTAATGAACTGGGTACGACGGTGGTGATCGCCAGTCACGACATCGGTTTGATTGAATCGATGCAAACTCCAACCTTAAATCTGGTTGCAGGCCGAATNGCNGAGGCTAACGGAGCCCTAGGTGACGAGTGAATCCNCGGAAAATAGCGGTAGGCGAACNCTGCAACGGACGGGCAAGCGATGGCCAGCGCCGCGGTTTCGGATCGGTGATTGGTTTGCAGATCATCGACGTGCAATCGCTGAAACCTTTGAATTCGTTAGTCTCAGATTAGGCAGCAGTTTGTTCGTCTGGCTGTTGGTGGGTATTGCGTTGGCGCTGCCCGCCGCGTTGCGCCTCGCGCAAATGAATTTTGTCGCGCTGGACGACGGTTGGCAGGGCCAAACAGGCCTTAGTGTTTACTTTGTAGTTGGGGCCGAGGCGGATCAGCTCGCCGCGGTGGAAGAGCTGCTTCGACAATCTCCATCGGTATTGGNGGCGCGGCTGACAGACGCTGATCAAGCGTTGCAGGAATTTATGGCCGCAAGCGCAGAGTCCAGCAGTCTAACCGCTGCGCTAGAAATGCTCTCCGACAATCCTCTGCCCGCGTCGNTGCANGTGTCNGTTGTCNGTCAAGTAACAGTAGAAGATCTAGGGGCATTGCGCGAAGAGGTACTTCNNTCCGGCGGNGTTGATGATGTCGTTATTGAACACACATGGCTCGAACGACTGCGTAGTTTGACCCAACTGGTCGAACGTTTGGGGTTGATCCTTGGGGCGTTGTTTGCCCTCGGTGCGGTGTTGGTTACTGCGGCCTCTGTTCGACTCGCCATAGAAAGCCGTTTGGATGCGTTGCGGGTTCTGAGTTTGGTCGGCGCCACGCGTGCACAAATTCGGCGGCCTTTTTTGTACTTTGGCGTATTTTATGGGTTAGGCGGAGCGGTCGTTGCCGCAATGTTGTTGGCGGTTACGTTGACCGCCATAGAAGCGCCATTAACGGAATTGCTCGGTAGTTACGACGTGCCGGTGCATGTTCAAGGGTTTGGCGCCATGTTTCTCATAACGCTGCTGGTAGTTGGGGTTCTATTGGGCGTTATTGGCGCATTGTTGGCGGTACGTCAACGCATCCGCGGCGTCCAAGAAATGGTCTCGTAAAGTCCAGGGGGTATTCTAACCTCTTTAGGTCGGCGGAAAAGGTATTAGCACTCGGCGAGATAGAGTGCTAATATAGGAACAAAGTGTTACCGGAAGTATCACATGATCACAAATATTATGACCATGCCGAGTATCTCTCCAGGAGCTGATCTCGACGCATACCTGCGCACCGTCAGCCAATTTCCGATACTCAAACCCGAAGAAGAGCGGGCGCTCGCCGAACGATTTTTTAACGACGGTGATCTCGACGCAGCACGGCAATTAGTCTTGTGTCATCTGCGTTTTGTCGCGCATCTGGCGCGCACCTATCAAGGTTATGGGCTGCCGCACGCCGATCTAATTCAAGAAGGCAATGTTGGGTTGATGAAAGCGGTTAAACGTTTTGACCCTTCTGTGGGTGTGCGACTCATTTCCTTTGCAGTGCATTGGATCAAGGCCGAGATGCACGAGTATATTTTACGTAATTGGCGCATTGTTAAAGTGGCGACGACCAAAGCCCAGCGTAAGTTATTTTTTAATTTGCGTGGCGCTAAGCGCTCACTGTCATGGCTCAGCGCGGAAGAAACTAAAGCAATCGCACAAGATTTAGGGGTGAGCGCGGCAGAAGTAAACCGTATGGAAGGCCGGCTAAGTGCCAGTGACATGGCGTTTGACGGGTACACAACCGACGACGATACGGTGTCGGCACCGGTGCATTTCCTTGCGTCGGCGGCACCGGATCCGGCAGATCTGGTTGCGGATGCGGATTTACAACGTGATGTTAGCCTGCGTTTAAGCGAAGGTCTGGCGAAGTTAGACGAACGCAGTCGAGACATTTTGCAACAGCGCTGGTTGAGTGATGCGAAGTCGACCTTGCACGAATTAGCCGCTGAATACGGCGTGTCTGCTGAGCGCATTCGCCAATTGGAAAAAAACGCGATGAAAAAACTTAAGCTGGCAATTGCTGACTAACAGTCGTGTGGCCTAAGATTTTTCTTGCCGTTGGAGGGTTCTATGGGTTGCTCGGAGTGGCTTTGGGGGCGTTCGGTGCCCACGGGCTGCGCGATCGGCTAGAACCCAGTCAGCTCAGCAGTTGGCAGACGGCGGTGCAATACCAACTTATCCATGCCATTGCACTGCTCATCGTTGGTGTATGGGTTCTTCACACCGGGGCCACTGCGCTTCGTTACGCGGGCGGCTTCTTCATAGCCGGTGTCGTGTTGTTTAGCGGCAGTATCTATATGCTGATACTGACCTCGGCAACGTGGCTTGGACCTGTCACGCCGCTTGGCGGACTCGTTCTTATGGCCGGATGGCTGTGTGTGATTTATGCTGGACTCTTTTTGCAGCAATAACTTTTGTGCCCGCCCAACCAAACATTAGATAAGACCAATTCGCCGGAGCAGGCATTCAGCTACATTCGACGTCGTGGCCGTTTTACGCACGCGCAGTCTCGTGCCTATGCGGACTTACTCGAACGGTACCGTATATCGCCGCAAGATCTTGGGCAGTGTGCTGGGCCAGTCGGCATGGAAATAGGCTTTGGCATGGGCGCTGAATTGCTCGGTTGGGCGCGTCAGAATCCTGCTTGGTACCTTTGTGGTGTTGAGCTATACCAACCGGGAATTGGCGCCATGTTGACTCGTCTGCATAGCCAACAACTCGTTAATGTTGGAATCGTCGATCAACCTGCCCAGCAGGTGCTGGCGGCGCTACCCGAACAGAGTCTTAGTGAGGTGCGAATTTTTTTCCCTGACCCGTGGCCAAAAAAAAGGCACTTTAAAAGGCGCTTAATTCAGACAGAATTTTTGCAACAGCTGCGCCGCGTAATGAAAGTGCAGGCGCTCATTAGACTGGCGACAGACTGGGCACCCTATGCCGACTGGATGGTTGAGCAATTTGCTGAGGTCAGCGGGTTTAAACTCGTTGAAGACCGATTGCGCAGAGCCGATGCAGCGAGTGCCACAACGGTTCGCGGTACCACCAAGTTTGAAGCAAGAGGCGAGCGACTCGGCCATAATATTCGCGATCTGGTATATGAAAAAACCGCCAATTAGCGGCTAAATAAAGACCTGTAAGATCGAGTCGAGATACCGCAGGCCTTTGGCGGTGGCACCGCAGCGATTGGCGGTAACCAGCTTCTGTTCCTCGAGGCTCGACCATTTAGCGGCTAAATCACTCTTTGTATGCCCGGTACGTTGCTCGAACAGTGCCCAATCAACCCCGTCAACCAAGCGCAGCGCGTTCATCATGAATTCTAGGACAATCTCGTCCGTATCGACGGGTTGCTCAGTCGCCGCCGCGGGGTCGGCTAAGTACATTCGGGGCTGATGGGCTTTACTGATTCGCCTAGGATGCAACGTACCGTTGCGGCGATCGGAGCGTTTGCCGTGGGCTCCGGCCCCCAAACCTAGGTAGTCACCGAATTGCCAATAATTCAGATTGTGTTGGCATTGCTGATCTGGTTGCGCAAACGCTGAAATCTCGTAGCGCTTAAACCCACAATCGGCGAGCAGCTCCAGCCCGGCTTTCTCGATGTCATAGATGGCCTGCTCTACCGGTAATATGGGCGTGCGTCGTGCGAACTCAGTTTTTGCTTCTATCGTTAACTGGTACCAGGAAAGATGTTCGGGCTGCAAGTCGATTGCGCAGCGCAGATCTTGCAAAGCTGCGTTAACGGTCTGTCCGGGTAAGCCCCACATAACATCGAGGTTAATGTTCTCGAAACCTGCCGAGCGCGCCTTCTTGAACGCGGTGACGATGTCGGCGCTTTGATGCACCCTGCCCAAATTCCCTAATTGCGTGTCGTCGAACGACTGAGCGCCTATAGAAAGTCGGTTGATACCGGATGTTCGACTGTCGTTAAAATCCATATATTCGTGGGTGCCAGGATTTACCTCCAAAGTAACTTCTGCGCGCGAGTTAATTGGCAGCGTATCTAGCAATGTATTAACGTGGGCTGGGTGCATCAGGCTAGGCGTGCCGCCGCCGAAGAACACGCTTTGGAAGCTGTCCCCCGCCTGTTGTTGCGCTTCCCAGTCCGCTAACAGCGCGGTGCAATACGCTTCTTGATCGATCTCGCCCTTTATTGGATGGGAATTGAAGTCGCAATAAGGACATTTTTTCACACACCAGGGGTAGTGAATGTATAGACCAGTGTCGTTCAGCATAGAGCTAGGCGAGTTCTTGCAAGTGTGACAGCAGCGCTCGGCAAGCGATGCCGCGGTGGCTCAGTTGATTTTTTATATTGGGTGGCAATTCTGCGGCAGTTGCGTTGTGCTCGGGAACATAGAATAGAGGGTCGTAGCCAAACCCCATTTCACCCTTGGGTTGTCGTAATATTTCGCCGTGCCAGCGACCAAATGCAATGATCGGTGTTGGATCTGCTGCGCTTCGCATAAACGTCATGCAGCAAAAGAAGAATGCTCTGCGGTCGTCGCATTGTGCCATTTGCGCGAGCAATTTGTTGTTGTTGTCCGCGTCTTGGGCATGCTCGCTTGCGTAACGCGCAGAGTACACGCCAGGCTCGCCATTCAAGGCAGGCACCACGAGGCCGCTGTCATCGGCTATCGCGGGTAATGCTGTCGTTGTGGTTGCCGCTCGGCATTTTATCAGCGCATTCTCGACAAAGGTGGCCGCAGTTTCTTCGGCGTTGTCTAAGCCGAAGTCTTTGAGGCTGTGCAACTCGATGCCTGCAGGCGTGAGGAGTTGTTGCATTTCGGCAACCTTGCCCGCATTGCCACTGGCAAATATCACCTGCATCAGTCTTCCAAATACATTTTCTGATTGAACTTGATTTGTCCCCGCCGTCCTGAAGCCAACGTGACCTCTAGCGTGACCCGTTGCATATCTTCATCGGAATGCAGCAGTTCAGCGAGATAGTAAATGGCCTCACCCTCTTGCACTTTCCGGAAGTCAAAATTCTGGGTCTGGCCCAATAAATTCCTGCTGCGGCCACTTATGTTTGCGGTAACCGCTTGGTTGTTTTTGTTGAGGATCGATACATTGATCAAAGCTCGATTGCGCGCCCGCGCGACATTGTATTGATCTGCAATTTCAGATTCGAGAAACGTTGTAGGGATAATGATGTAGTGAACTTCGTGATCGGCAAATCGGTGAACTTGTTCTGCGTAGCTGTGGAGACAGGCGAATGCGAAAAAACTGGCGATAATGGCGGTTACCGATAAGCGCCGGATTATGGGTGGTTGTCTGAATGCTTTTTGCATCATGACGTTCGCCCTAGATGATAAAAACCATAACTGCCGAGAAGGTTGGGCGCTAAATTGATCAGTGAGCGTTCCTTATGCCGCTGGTTGACTACTCGGCGCTGCAGGATTGGCACATCTAGGTCCGCGCACAGCGCTTCGAAGTCATTAAACGTGCATAGATGTATGTTCGGCGTGTCATACCAGCGATGTGGTAGATGCACGGAAACCGGCATTTTACCGCTGGCTGCTAGGTTTAGCCTGCAGCGCCAATGGCCAAAATTAGGGAACGTCACTACGCACTCGCGACCCACTCGGAGCATTTCTTGCAGCAGTCGCTGCGGGTTATGTACCGACTGAATGGTCTCGGTCATTATGACCATGTCGAAACTGTCGTCCTGAAAGTTGCCTAGCCCGTCGTCGAGGTCTTGCTCGACAACATTGACGCCTTTGGTTAGGCACAGCCTGATGTTTTCCGCGTCCTTGTCGAGACCATAGCCGATCACTGCTTTTGCTCGCTGCAAGTTGTGCAGTAATTCGCCGTCGCCGCAGCCGAGATCGAGGACTCGGGCGTTTGGTTGAATAAGCTTGGCGACAAGTTCTAAGTCTGGACGCATGGGTCAGGTTTTCCGTGGCTCGGTTGCGCGGCTAAGGGCGTGGTGCAAATAGGCGTTAAGAGCTGATGTATAACGTTGGATAGGCAGCAAGAACGAGTCATGGCCGTGCTCCGAGTCGATCACCGTCGCGGCTACATCTTTTCCTGCAGCGATCAATGCGTCGACTATTTCTTTTGAGCGCTCGGGCGAGAAGCGCCAATCGCTGGTAAACGACATCACCAAAAAGCGCGCTCGCGCATCTTGAAAGGCCGCAACCAAATCGTCGTCGGTGTCGCGTGCCGGATCAAAATAGTCAAGCGCACGAGTCATGAGCAGGTAGGTGTTGGCGTCAAATCGTTGAGTAAATGAGCGCCCTTGGTGGTGAAGGTAACTTTCTACCTGAAACTCGACATCTTCGTCTTTATCGATATCGCCGGACTTAAGTTCGCGCCCAAAGCGGCTCGCCATGCCGTCGTCGGATAAATAGGTTACGTGACCAATCATGCGCGCCAGCATAAGGCCGTGGTCGGGATTGGTGTCTTCTAGACGATAACGGCCCGCTCGATAGTCGGGGTCGGAGGTGATCGCCTGGCGTGCAATTTCGTTGAAAGCGATGTTCTGAGCGGTGAGCTTTGCGGCGGTCGCGATCAAAACGGCATTATCTACGCGTTCTGGAAAATCAATACTCCACTGCAGCGCTTGCATGCCGCCGAGGCTGCCACCGATAACAGCCAGAAACCGCTCAATATTTAAATGGTCGGCCAGCAGGGCTTGGCTGGCTACCCAGTCTTTCACAACCACCTGGGGAAATTCGGGGCCGAAAGGTTCTTGGGTAGAGGGGTCGATGGACTCGGGGCCAGTGCTGCCATGGCAGCCACCTAGATTGTTGACACTGACAATAAAGAACTGGTCAGTGTCCATGGCTTTGCCAGGGCCAATGCAGTTGTCCCACCAGCCGGGTTTGGTATCTGTGTTGTCGTGGTACCCAGCGGCGTGATGGTGGCCGGATAGTGCATGGCAGATCAAAATAGCGTTACTCGCGGTAGCGTTTAATTCCCCGTACGTTTCGTAGACTAAATCAAAGCCTTGTAATGCCTCGCCATTCTGCAACGTAAACGGCAGCTGGTAATTAAACACGGTCGGTGTGACGACGCCGACGTTGTCGGATGTGTGTGTGCTCATAGGGTAAAGGACACGGTCCGCAAGGCGTCCTGGACAATCGACAGCAGCAGTAGGGCCACAATTGGGGAAAAATCCAGGGGCCCCAATGTGGGGAGAATATTTCGCAGCGGACCCAATAGCGGATTAAGGAGTTGGTCGAGCAGTCCAATTACTGGGTGGTAAGAGCCTTGGTTAATAAAACTTACCACCACTACGATTAAGATCGACCACCAATAAAATTGCACCCATACCAGCGCCGTGCGGACTGCACCGATGGTGAGCGCTTGCACGATATCGGCGCTGCCCAAAGTGACCACGTAGACGAACAGCACCCCCATGGCCCAAGCGAGCGCGAGCGAGGCCAAATCCCAACGTCCGGTATTGGGCAGTAATTTGCGCAAGGGTTTTGCGAAAGGATCGCTGCCTTTTACCACCGCCTGACTCAGCGGGTTAAAACGATCGGCATCGACGGCTTGCAGCAAGAAACGCAGTAAAAACAATAGCGTCACGAGACGCAACGCGAGGTCGATAAATGCGTAGAGGGATTGTCCGATCATGAGGCACCAAATTCCTTCGACAGTTGTACCGAGCGCTGTTGCGCTGCGCGCAGCGCTGATGTAATGGCATCAGGCATCCCATGCTCCAGCATTGTATTGACAGCGGCCTCAGTGGTTCCTCCTGGGGACGTAACATTTTGACGCAGTGTTGTTAGGGTGTCGGTTGACTGCTGAGCCATCAGTGCTGCGCCGAAGGCGGTTTGTAACGTTAATTTCCTGCTGGTGTCTGGGTCCAAGCCCAACTCGATGCCCGTTTTTGTCATATGTTCCATGAGTAAGAAAAAATACGCGGGACCGCTACCAGAGACTGCCGTCGCGGCATCTAATAGGCCTTCTTTGGGCACCCAGACCACTTCACCAGCGGCCTGCAGTACCTGTTCTGCGGCGGCCCGATGTTCTTTTTGAACTTGGTCGTTTGCGTACAACGCGGTCATGCCTGCACCGACCAGCGCGGGTGTATTCGGCATGCATCGAACAATCGGCTGGCCGCTGGGTAACCAAGCTTGCAAGCTGTCAAGTCCGATACCGGCCGCAACGGAAATAACCAATTGGTTGCTCTGCACGGTGTTTAAGGCCTTGAGCACTTGGCCTGCGATCTGTGGTTTTACGGCTACCACGATGATGTCGGCTTCATTGATTGCGGTGGCGTTATCTGCTTCGGTAGATATGCCTATTTCTCGAGCTTTAGCGCGTTGTTCGTCGCTGGGGTCGGCAGCGATCAGATCTGAGGTCTTCATGCCATTGTTAAGCAGCCCTCGAATAAGGCTGATGGCCATATTACCGGCGCCGATAAACGCGATGGTCAAACTTTTTCTCCTAGGTTGTGCGAGCGCCAAATAAGTCGGTGCCGACGCGGATCATCGTAGCTCCGGCGCTAATAGCGGCTTCTAAGTCCGCACTCATACCCATGGACAAGGTATCCCATTGCGGTAGATCGCTCGCGTACTTGTTCTGCAAGTTCTGATGTAATTGTGCCACGGATTGGTAGCCGGTCGCAGAATCTGTCGATTTAGCCAATATCGTCATTAGACCTCTGGGCGCCAGGTTAGGCATAGTCAGCAGCTGTTCCAAAAGCCGTTCGGCATTTTCTTGATCCACCCCGGCTTTATTTGGGTCATCGTCTAAATTGACTTGAATAAGCACATTCAAAGGCGTGGGTAGCGTGCGCAACTGATCAAGGCGCTTGGCGATTTTCAAGCGGTCGAGAGTTTGTACCCAAGAGAATGCATCGGCGATCGCTTTGCACTTATTGGATTGGATTCGCCCAATAAAGTGCCATTGCAGACTGTGTTGTTGCAGCAGCAGAATTTTTTCAACGGCCTCTTGCAGATAGTTTTCACCAAATTGCATTAGGCCCAGTTCAACCGCGTCGTTGATTAATTCTGCGGGCTTGGTCTTGCTGACCGCCAGCAGATTGACTGATTCGGGTTCGCGTTGCGCGGCCGCGCAGGCCGCAAGTATTCGCTCGTTAAGCAGCGCATGACGGGACAATAGATCTGGCATAGGCATCAATATTTGGCCGCGAGTGGTTTACTGAATGTTGCAGTGGCAGCGCACTTACACAATGTCGCAATGATCGCCGCTACAGGCCCGCGCAACAAGGCGCTAGGGTCATGATTGTAGAATTGTCGTGATACATGCATGTCGAGATGGTTAACGTGCCTAGAACAAGCAACGCTGCAAGGGGCATCAGATGTGTTTTTCTCGGTCGGAAATCCGCCCATGATGCGTATGCAAGGCGCACTTAGAGCTCTAGCCGANGAGCCTGTTTTGTCCTTTGAAGACGTCTCAGTGGCTCTCGACGGTATGATGAGCGAGCAGCAACGCCGGTACTTTAGCGAATCAGCGGACCTTGATTTTGCTTTCCAATCAACAAAGCTTGGTCGATTTCGTGTTAATGCGTTTCAGCATCATAGGGGCCCTGGCGTGGTTTTACGCGTTTTGGCACATGCCCCCCCATCCATTGAACAACTGGCTGTCGCAGACCCAATGGCCAAGTCTGTGCTTATTAACTGGGCTGACCAGCTCAGTGGTTTAGTGCTGTTTAGCGGTCGTGCAGGTAGCGGCAAAAGTTCGACTCAAGCGGCGGTAGTCGAGCGGATTAATACTGAGGGGCGGCGACATGTCATCATGGTGGAGGACCCGATTGAGTTTGTGCATCAAAGCTCCGGCGGGTTGGTGCATCAGCGCGAGGTCGGTCGGCATGTGCGGTCCTTTGACTGCGCATTGCGCGCCGCGCTGAGGGAAACCCCCGACGTTATTGTGGTTGGAGAACTGCGCGATGCGCTGAGCGTTCAACTGGCTCTTGAAGCCGCCGAAACCGGGCATCTGGTGCTTGCCACATGTCATGCGTCAGACGCTGCAAACAGCATCGCTCGAGTATTACAAATGATAGCCGGCCCGCAACGCGCCTTAGCGCGTGGAGCGCTCGCGCAATCTTTNATTGGGNTTACGTTTCAGTGTTTGCTGCCAACGCCTAATGATCACCGTGTGGCGGCTTTTGAGCTGTTGCAGGCGACACCGGCGGTGCGCAATCTGATTCTTGAAGATAAACCCGCGCACATTCGGTCGGCGATGCNGACCGGCAGAGACGGTGGTATGCGCACCTTAAAGCAGGCGGTTGAGCATCTGGTCGATGCTGGAATCGTACCTGCACAGCAGGTGACGAACGCAGCAGTAGGCTATTGAGTATGACTACCGCTGCGCAGCCAGGTTTCGATAATGCGGCATGCGGATTCTTGATGCAGGTCGGTGCTGGTGTTGCCAAGATCCGTTTGATCTGAACTCCAAGAGCTGAGGCGTTCGTCGCTCATAGTGACGTGGCATTGCGTTCTATGCGCTAGGGCATCGGCGAACTTGCGCGCGCGTCGTGCCATATCGGATTCGCTGCCGTCCATATGCAGAGGCAGACCGACGATGACCGCGATCGGTCGGTAATCGGCGACCAATGCGTTCAGGTGAGCCCAATCGTTCGGGTTGCCATTTTTTGCGGGCAAAGTGCTTAAGCCGCTCGTATGCCCGGTGACGGTTTGTGCGACCGCAACGCCGATGTGTTTGAGGCCAAAGTCAAAGCCCAGTACATAGCCTTCGGACATCTCTGTGAAACTTTCCATTGCTCAGCCGTGTCCTGCGTGAGCCACTAGAGCGTGCATGTCGACGCCGAGGAGTCGAGCTGCTTGGTCCAGACGTTGTGCAAAATCCGTAGCAAATAAAATGTCTGAGTTAGCTTCCGCGGTGAGCCATATGTTGCGTTGGATTTCCTCTTCTAATTGTCCGCCTTGCCAACCGGCATAGCCCAACGCGACCAGAACATGATCTGGCCCGTTCGACTCGGTAACGTCGCTGAGGACTTCCAGCGCCGAGGACAAAAATATGTCCTGAGAGATTTCAATTGAATGATCAGATTTTGCGTAAGGACTGTGGAGCACAAATCCCCGCTCTGGGGATACTGGACCGCCTAATAAAACGGGCGTATCAAGCCAGCGTTTATCCATCTGCAAATTCAATTGTGCGAGCAGTTCGAGAATCGATACATCAGACGGCTGATTGATCACAATTCCCATAGCGCCGNCTTCGCTGTGTTCGCAAATATAGGTCAAGGTGTTCGCGAAGTAATCGCCGGACAGGCCAGGCATGGCGATAAGGAAGTGATTTTTTAGATTCATCTAGAGCCGATCGCTGTTAACGGTTAATGTCTGCGCCAAATTTAGAGTATTGCCAAGTTCTGGTAAATTCCAGTCGGTCGTAAGCTTTCCGCATCTCTGTCGAGAAAGGCTGATAGGGCGCNGCNTGTCTAACGGTGTCTAAGGCGGCTTGATCCAGCAACGAAGATCCGGACGAGCGCACGATACGCACGTAGTCTAAGAGGCCGCTGCTGAAGATGCTNACTTGCATAACAAGCTCGCCCTGTACATTACCCTGCGGATAGTTTACTCGGCCGAGGCGCTCGCATTTGCGGCGCCACATTGCCAAATACGCGTTTTCGGCATTTTTTATTTGCGGTGCTACGGGCGTTTCATCAAGGCGTCTAACTCGATCGGCACTGGAGCTCATCGCATCTGTTGCGCGCGTGTTGNCGATGGCGGCAATTAATTGGTTTCGATTATATCGTTTGGGTAGCTCGGCTTCTTGGTTATTGCTTGTGCCCGGTGAGGTAATGGCTGCCGCTTTCTCAGCTTGCTTGGAATCNTTNACTGGNTTGACCGGTAGGGATCGGCTTTCGCGAACGCTGTTTTGCAGTGTTTGTTGCTCTTNAGGCGCAATGTCTGCAGAGGCTGCGAGCGATACGGATAGGGCTATCTGCGGTTGCGGCACCGTAGGTTTCGAGCTAATTCCGAGGATCAGGGTTGCGTGAGCTGCCAGAGCAAGAAACAACCCAAACCACAGCCGATCTCTTGGCGCTATCGGGGCGCTGGCTGTGGCTGCCGCCGCCTCTTTGAATATCAAAGGGAATGAGTCTCTAACTGTTGCAGGCAGGTGTCTATCAGATCACCAGCGATATCCAGTCCGAACTGCTCGTTTAACTCCCTTATGCAGGTCGGGCAGGTCACGTTAATCTCCGTGAGATAGTCGCCGATTACATCAATACCAACAAACATTAGGCCTCGGCGTTGCAACTCGGGTCCGACCTGTTGTGCAATCCACCGATCGCGATCTGTCAGCGGTCGACCCTCGCCACGCCCGCCCGCCGCGAGATTGCCGCGAGTCTCACCGGCCGACGGTATGCGCGCAAGGGCGTATGGCACGGGTTCGCCATTGATCAGCAGTATGCGTTTGTCGCCATCAACAATTTCCGGCAGGTAGACCTGACCCATAATCTGTTCGCGCCCGCTGTTGGTCAGAGTCTCTAGAACGACGCTTAGGTTTGGATCTTCTTCCATAATTCGAAATATGGACGCACCGCCCATGCCGTCTAATTTTTTGAATACCACGTTTGCGTGCTGTTTGTGAAAGGCTTTGAGTTGATCCATTCGGCGGCTGACGATGAGTTCCGGGCAGCATTGAGGGAACATCGTTGCGAAGAGTTTCTCATTGCAGTCGCGCAGAGCNCCGGGTCGATTGACAACNATAACGCCGTCGGCTTCGGCCCGCTCTAATAGATAGGTGGTGTAGATATATTCCATGTCAAAGGGTGGATCTTTACGCATCATAACGATGTCCATCTCTGCCAATGCTACGGTGTGTTCTGCACCGAGCTCATACCAGTTGTCGCCGGCGGTTTGCGGATCCAGCGTTAGACAGAAATCGTCCCTAAGTTTTAGCGGACGGATCAGCGCTGTCACGACGCTCTTTGCGAGAACTAGGCCGTCCTGTTGTAAATAAAATATCTCTAGGCCACGTTTTTGTGCCGCGGCGATCATGGCCAGTGTTGAATCTTTCTTCACAGACAACGTATCAATCGGGTCCATCAAAAAGGCAATTTTAGGCATCGTCTATTTGCTCGGTTAAACGCGGTGGCTAAGGTTCCCATTGCGCAAGGGTCTAGGCAATAAAAACCCGTAGATAAAGCGGCGCGCGAGTTGCCGATGCTTAAAAAATAAAACGCTACAATCGTCGGATGCTAGACCAAGCGATGAATAAACGTATGCGCCAAGTTTTCGAGCGTCTGCTGCTTGAGTGCCTGACATCGTTTCATGAAAAAGACACGCCAGAGAAGCTCGAATCTTATGCGGGTTGCATGGTCCGCTGGACCTCGGTGGTGCACATGGCTGCGGATACGCAAGACAGCTGTGCGTTGGCGGCGGGCTATTTGACTGCGCTTGCAACAGGGGTGGTGCGCTTGGATCACAGTGCGCACTCGCGCTTGCGGCAACTCGGGAAATGTCTGGTGTTGTGGGGGCGCTCCGAAACACACGTGGTTGAGTACTCTGAGGTTGAGCGCGATCTAGCCGAGGCGTTTACCGCTATGCAAGCAAACAACCTCATTCGAACGAGGGCTCTGCCCGATGCCGAGGGCGCTGAATTTGGCTCTATGGTGTTGCATATGCTCGGTGCGTTTCAAACATGGTCGCTACTGCCAGAGTCCAGTCCTCTGCAGTTAAGCGCTGCACTGATCGCCCTTAAAACTCTGGCGGAGCATCACCAAGATCAGCGAATTATGGAGCTGTCTTGGGCGACCGCGAATATGCTCGATCGAGTGATAGACGGCACGCTTGGATTAACTGCTGAATTTAAAGACGTTGTTGATCGNGCGGCCAGGTTGTTGATGGTCGCTTATGTCTTTCAGATTTGGAGCGCGGANGATGAGGCGGAGTATGCGAAAACAATCGAAGATGCGGACATTCTGGCGTCAGGCGGTGACATAAGCTCGCTGTCGACTTAGTTAATCGCTGCCGTAAGCAGGCCAGCCGGTTGCGTGTTGAATCAATGTCAGTGCGGCCGCTGGCATAGTTTCGGCACGTAGGGTCAGCGGACCCAGACGGTAGCCGTCAACATTATGTTGGGTGAAGGCGTTCAGTTCTTCTGGGCCGAAGCCGCCTTCTGGACCGATGAATACCACGCGGTNTAGGGCCGGCAGTGCGTTGGGTGCGGGGTCGCCCTTGGGGTCAAAAAAAAGTAAATGCGCGCCTGATGCGGCCAGCTCCGAGAGCATAGGCGCAAGTCTTGCGGGCTTGTGCAGTATCGGNAGGGTTATCTGACCACACTGTTCACAGCTGGCGATTATTACTTTCTGCCAATGCTCGAGTTTCNCTAACAAACGATGGTCATTCAGCTTGACGTTGCTGCGTTGGCCGTCAATCAGGTAGATGTCAGTGGCGCCGAGTTCTGTNGCCTGAGCGATGGCCCTGTCCATCGGTTGCCCTTTTATTAAGCCTATTGCGACGCCGAGGGAGAGTCTCAATTCGGTGGCTTTAGAGGTCTGCGCCACTACTTCCAGTTCCGCCTGACGAGGGTTGCTTGCTGTGATTTCGCAGGCAAATACGTTGCCGAACCCGTCAAATATTTCCACAGCGTCGCCGTTGGCGAGGCGCAGCACTCGGCACAGGTAATTGGAACGTTCGGAGTTCAAGAGCAGCCTCTGGCCTGCGGTATGGGTGCCCNGTACATAAAAGCGATCAGCCACGGTATTAGCTCGCGGTTAGACCAAGGTTTGCGCAGATTTTGGTCGCGGCACCCCAGCGATTTAACGTGTAAAAGTGCAAGGCTGGAGCGCCAAGGTCGATAAGCCGTTCGCATAAGCGGGTGACCACCTCAACGCCAAACTTGCTTAGGTCGTGCTCGGAGTCTTGGTGTTGGGCCATAGCTCTATCGAGCCAGCGCGGTATGTCGGCACCGGCTTTCTCAGAAAAGCGACACAACGAGGCGTAATTGGTAATCGGCATAACGCCCGGAATAATTGGGATATCAATGCCCAGATTTTGACATTGTTGGACGAAATACTCGTACGCCTCAATGTTNTAGAAATATTGGGTGATGGCGACGTCAGCGCCTGCATCGACCTTACGCTTAAAGAACGCGAGATCTTCTTGGCTCGAAGAGGAGTCGGGATGCACTTCNGGATAGGCGCCGACAACAACTTCGAAGTGGTCGCCGAAGTGTTGGCGGATCAGGCGTACTAGGTCCTCGGCGTATTGTGGGTTCTGCGATTCGGATTCCGTCTGGTCGCCGCGCAGGCAAAGAATTTTTTTTACGCCCAAGGTTTTGTAGTAGTTCACTAAGTCGAGGACCTCGGCTTGGTCGGCGGCCCCAACCGACAGATGCGGCACGGCTTGCCAGCCACGCTTAGTCAGGTCCGTTACTGTNTGCTTAGTGCCTTCTTTAGTGCTGCCTCCGGCGCCGTAGGTGACAGAGAAGTACCTAGGTTGCAGCGCCGCGAGTTTCTCGGCCGTACCGGCAGCTAACTTGTCTCGCCCCGACTCATCGCGGGGCGGGAAAAATTCAAAGCTAACGGGGGTGTTAAATTGCGGGCCCATAGTCCTTTCCAAGTGGGCCCTTTCATAAGCTAGGCCAGTGCCTGAGCGAGTAACTCGGCTTTATCGGTTCTCTCCCAGCTAAACGTCTCTTCGGTGCGGCCAAAGTGACCGTACGCTGCAGTAGTCTGATAGATGGGGCGTTTCAGATCTAACATCTCAATTAGTCCGCGCGGTCGCAAGTCAAAGTGTTCACGCACAAGTTGAATGATCTGGTCGTCGCTGAGCTTGCCGGTACCAAAGGTATCGAGACTGATTGATGTGGGTTCTGCGACGCCGATGGCATAACTCACCTGAATTTCGCAGCGCTGGGCGAGACCCGCNGCGACAATATTCTTCGCCACATAACGCCCGGCATAAGCAGCGGAGCGGTCAACTTTTGATGGGTCTTTGCCAGAGAAGGCNCCNCCACCATGGCGCGCCATGCCGCCATAGGTGTCGACGATGATTTTGCGTCCTGTGAGTCCGCAGTCACCCACCGGGCCACCGATAATGAACTGGCCCGTTGGGTTGATGAAAATTTTTGTTTCCGCAGAAATCCAATTCTGTGGCAGTACGGGCTTGATCACCTCTTCCATAACAGCCTCTTGCAGATCTTTCTGGCTGATGTCAGGGCTGTGCTGTGTGGACAACACCACGGCGTCGATTGCTGTGGGTTTGCCGTCGTCATCGTAACGGAAGGTCAGCTGGCTCTTGGCGTCCGGTCGCAGAAAGGACAGNGACGCGCGACGCTTTTCCGCCTGCTGCTGCACCAGTCGGTGAGCGTAGGTCAGNGGCGCCGGCATTAACACATCGGTTTCGTCNGTGGCATAGCCGAACATGAGGCCTTGGTCGCCAGCGCCTTGCTCATGATCGCTGGTCTCGTCGACGCCCATGGCGATATCGGAAGATTGTTGNCCTAAAGCGTTAACGACCGTGCAGGANTCTGGGTCGAAACCTACATCGGGGCTGTTNTAACCGATGTCGGCGACCACTTGACGCACGAGCTTGTCGATGTCGACTTGAGCATTACTNCGGNCTTCGCCCGCGACAACAATGAGTCCGGTTTTAATCAGGGTTTCGCAGGCAACTCTGGACTCTGTGTCTTGGGCGAGCATAGCGTCGAGGACCGCNTCCGATACTTGATCGGCGACTTTGTCTGGGTGGCCTTCGGAAACAGATTCGGAAGTAAAAAGATTGTTATCAGCCATAATTCAAACTCACACTGNATAANTAGGGTGCAGGCAGAGCGCCATGAACTAAGAGGCGCGAATATTACGCCATGTTTCAAGTCTTTGAATAGCCTGACAGCGGCACATTGCTCAAGTTTTGCATGAAACAATTGCGTGCACGCGAACAAAGCTCGACAATGCTCAAGCAATGTCCTAGGAGCCGTGATGCCATCCAGATTTGAACTTGCTAATGCGGTCCGCGTGTTGGCTATGGACGCCGTGCAGGCGGCCAAAAGCGGTCATCCGGGGGCGCCTATGGGGCTTGCTGATGTGGCCGAAGTGTTGTGGCGAGACTTTCTCAAACATAACCCCGCCGATCCTAAATGGCTCAACAGGGACCGCTTTGTGCTGTCAAATGGCCACGGATCAATGCTTTTGTACGCCTTACTGCATCTGACGGGCTATGACGTCAGCCTGCAGGATCTCAAAGACTTTCGGCAATTGCATGCGAAAACCGCGGGCCATCCGGAATTTGGCGANTGCCCTGGTGTCGAGACCACGACGGGCCCACTCGGGCAAGGGTTTGCAACTGCGGTCGGTATGGCCCTAGCCGAGCAGAAGCTTGCCAGTGAATTTAATCAACCAGACGCGACCATTGTGGACCATCGGACTTGGGTCGTCGTTGGCGATGGCTGTTTGATGGAAGGCATTTCTCATGAGGCCGGATCGCTGGCGGGAACATTAGGCTTGGGTAAGTTGATTTGTCTCTACGATGACAATGGCATTTCGATCGATGGCTCTGTAGATNGATGGTTCAGCGAGGATGTGCCGGCGCGCTTCGAAGCGTATGGCTGGCGGGTAATCCGTAATGTCGATGGGCATGATGCTGACGAAATTTCTCAGGCCTTACACAACGCGGTCGATTCTGACGGACGGCCAACCTTGGTGTGTTGTCGCACGACCATTGGATTTGGCTCGCCAAATAAACAGGGCACAGCGGGCGTGCATGGGGCCGCGTTAGGTGAAGATGAGATCGCCGCGACGCGCGAGGCGCTGGGGTGGAAGTTGCCTGCGTGGGAAATCCCAGCAGAGTNCTACGACGCCTGGAATCAGCTNCAGCGCGGTCAAGAAAGCCAGCAGAACTGGCAACACGAGTATGAGAACTTTGCGGCAGCGCAGCCGGTTAAGGCTGAAGAGTTTGCGCGGCGGATGGCNGGGGNCCTGCCAAAAGACTGGGCTGCCGCGATTGATGCCTTGGCCGTCGAAGAGCAACAAGCGTTGGCGAGTTTGGAAACGCGCAAAGCATCTCAGCGCTGTATTGGTGCGATAGCTGAGGGTGTGCCAGAGTTGTTTGGCGGCTCTGCCGATCTAACCGGTTCGAATAATACCCGTTGGGACGGCGCTACGGACGATCAGCACATGAGCTATGGGGTCCGCGAGTTTGCGATGACGGCGATCAGTAACGGTATAAACCTGCACGGCGGCTATCGGCCTTTTACGGGCACCTTCCTCATTTTCATGGAGTACGCGCGCAATGCTGTGCGTCTGGCCGCGTTGATGCGAACGCCAAATATTTTCGTTTACACCCATGACTCTGTGGCTGTGGGGGAAGACGGCCCAACGCATCAGCCCNTAGAACAGATNAGTAACTTGCGNAGTACACCGAATTTATTCACTTGGCGGCCTTGCGATACTGTTGAGTCTGCGGTGGCTTGGAAAAGCGCGGTGAGTAGCCGGACATCGCCCACGGCCCTTATTTTCACTCGGCAAAAGACTCAGGCCCAACCTCGGGATGCGCAAACCTTTGCCAATGTTCAACGCGGTGGCTACACGTTGCTCGATTGCGCGGGCGACCCTGAGGCTATAATCATTGCCACAGGTTCGGAGGTTGAGATTGCGGTCGCCGCCGCCCACGAGCTTGCCGCGGAAGGGGCTCTTGTGCGGGTGGTGTCGATGCCGTGTGTTGAGTTATTCAGTGCACAAGATCCAGACTACCAGCGTCAGGTGTTGCCAACGTCCGTTCGGGCGCGGGTGGCTGTGGAGGCCGGGCAGCCAGATCTTTGGTACAAATTTGTCGGGCTGGATGGCGCGGTGGTCGGTATCGACCGATTCGGTGTGTCGGCACCTGGGGAGCAGGCGATGGAAGTGTGTGGAATCACGGTAGATGCGGTGGTGGCGGCAACTAAGCGTGTGGNCGCTGCGTGATCTTTAATTTGTTCAATATCTTTTATAACCCTTAGACACCATGCAGGCATCCACAATTCTCTCGATGGCCGGGTTGGACTTAACGAATAAACGAGTCTTTATCCGCGCCGATCTTAATGTCCCCGTTAAAGACGGCGTGGTGACCAGTGACGCTCGCATTGTTGCTTCCCTACCCACCATCAAATACGCGATGGAGCGAGCGACCAGCGTAACGGTCATGTCGCATCTGGGGCGCCCGACCGAAGGCNAGGCGGAGGCCGAATTCTCTTTGCAACCGGTGGCGAATCGCTTGGCTGAATTGCTGCAAATCGATGTGCCTTTGGTTCAGAGCATTGAGGCTTGTGCACAGAATAAGGGTCTGGTGTTGCTCGAAAACATCCGCTTTTTACCGGGCGAAAAAGCCAATGACGACCGCCTAGCCCAACGTTTAGCCGAGCAGTGCGATGTCTTTGTGATGGATGCTTTCGGCACTGCCCATCGTGCGCATGCGTCGACGCATGGTATTGCGAAATTTGCCCCGATGGCTTGCGCAGGCCTGTTGTTACAGGCAGAACTCGCGGCCTTGCGGGATGCCTTGTCGGCACCTAAGGCGCCGATGTTGGCCATCGTTGGCGGCGCAAAAGTCTCCACCAAGCTGGAGGTTTTAGATTCATTGGCAAGCATTGCAGACCAAATTTTGGTGGGTGGTGGAATTGCCAATACATTTATCGCCGCTGCGGGTTATTCAGTGGGCAAGTCATTGCATGAACCCGATTTAATAGCGACCGCCAAGCGCATTATGCAAAAGGTCACGATTCCCTTGCCCGAAGACGTTATTGTCAGCAAAGAGGTTGCCGGCTCTGCTGTGGCTCAGGTTCGTACGATTGATCAAGTTGCGGCAGATGAAATGATTTTGGATATTGGCCCGAACACGGCGCGCCGCTGGGCACAAGACCTGTTGCACGCTCAAACGATCTTGTGGAATGGCCCGGTCGGCGTATTTGAGTTTGACCAATTCGGTGAAGGCACGAGGGTTTTAGCGGAGGCGGTGGCACAAAGTGACGCGTTTTCCATCGCTGGAGGTGGNGACACATTAGCGGCCATCGATAAATACGACGTGACACAGGGCGTTTCCTATATCTCTACCGGAGGCGGAGCGTTTTTGGAATTCGTCGAAGGCAAGGTTTTGCCCGCGGTAGCGGTGTTAGCGGCGCGGGGCGCGGACTGATTCTAGCGTCATGACAGAAAGGCGCGGTCAGAGTCCATTTAACGACGCCAATCTTTTGGCGGCGTTGGCTTGTTATCCTGTAGACGACGACAGTTACAGCCGGGCGGATGGTCTGGCGTTAGAGGAATACCATGCCTTTTATGGGCTCAACTTTGTGGATGCTCAGTCTGCGATGGGCATTGTTGGCGTGGACGGCGAGCGCATTGCTGTTCAGACCTTCAAACCCGCCGCGGGTCATAACGGTCACTGGGCTCTGGTCTGTCACGGCTATTACGACCACGCAGGGTTGTATGGGCATCTAATCCAACGGTTNTTGGATCGGGGTGTNGGGGTGCTGATTTTTGATCACCTTGGCCATGGGCTGTCTACCGGCCAGCCCGCAACAATCGATCGCTTCCAAAGCTACGTAGATGTATTGGCATGCATTCATCGCTCGGCCGAAGACATTATTGGGTGCCAACCGAAGCACTGGCTTGGACAAAGTATGGGAGGCGCAGTGCTGATGGAATACGAGCATCAACAGCAACTCGATCCATGCGGCGAATTTATTTTGTTGGCGCCGTTAGTCCGCCCTTATGCTTGGCCGCTGTTGCAGTGGTATTTCGCGGTGATTAAACGCTGGATCACAACCAGACCTCGCGATATGCGCAGTAACATGCAAACGGAGTTCACCGAATTTTTGACCAGAGATCCGTTCCAAGCGAAAATTTTACCGGTGGCTTGGGTGCAAGCTATGGTGGACTGGTTTACTCGGTTTGAAACGTACCCCGGCAGTAAAGTGAAGGCCAAAATCGTTCAGGGTTTTGCGGATAAAACGGTGAGTTATCGGCATGATCTGCCGATTTTAAACCGCCGCTATCAAAGCGCCAGTGTGTTAACGATACCCGCCGCTCGGCACCATTTAGTAAATGAAATCGATTCCGTTCAACAACACATTTGGGCGTGGTTAGACCGTGAGTGCCAATGGTGAACTCAGCCAATGCCGATCACAGGAGGTGAGGTGTGCTGTCAGAAATTTTAAGTGAAAAGCAGGTCCACACCGACCAGGACAGTCTGCAATATTGGGGTAAAGATTGGACCAATGGGTTCGACGTGGCCCCCAGCGCAGTGGTCTTTCCGGAAACCATTGAACAACTCCAGGACTTAGTTAGATACGCAATTTCCGCGGGCGTTAAGTTGGTGCCCAGTGGCGGCCGCACCGGTCTCTCGGGCGGTGCTGTGGCCAGCAATGGCGAAGTGGTGGTGTCATTTGACCGCATGAACCAGATTTTGGAATTTTCAGAGCAGGATCGCATTGTCACTTGCCAACCTGGCGTGATCACGGCCACTTTGCAGGACTTTGCCCAACAGCGAGGATTATTCTACCCGGTAGATTTTGCCTCTTCCGGCTCCAGTCAAATAGGTGGCAATGTCTCGACCAATGCCGGTGGCATCAAAGTAATTCGCTATGGTCTTACTCGGGATTGGATCGCGGGGCTTAAAGTGGTGACCGGAACGGGCGCTGTATTGGACTGTAACGCGGGCTTGGTAAAAAACGCCACCGGCTATGACTTCCGTCATNTGTTGATNGGTGCTGAGGGCACATTGGGTTTGTTGGCAGAAATCGATGTGCAGTTGACCGTGGCCCCAGAGCCTCAGGTGGTGATGGTAATGGGCGTGCCGAATGTCGGTGATCTGTTGCAAATCCTTCAAACCTTCAATGCCGGGTTGACGCTGTCTGCATTCGAGTTTTTCTCTGACGTCGCTTTGCAAAAAGTCCGCGAACATCGTGGCTTACCCGCGCCTTTGGCACAGTCTGAAGCTTTTTACGCTTTGGTGGAGTTTGATGAGTCTGCGAATAGCGCCGCTGAGGCGGCATTTACCGCGTGTATGGCATCCGGCTGGGTCACGGATGGCGTGCTGAGCCAGTCCGAGGCGCAAGCCGCGGCGTTGTGGCAATTGCGCGAGGGCATCTCTGAGGCGATCGCCCCGTATACGCCTTATAAAAATGACTTGTCGGTGCGCATCAGTGCTGTGCCGGAATTTTTAGAGGACGTCGATAAGTACGTTGCCAAGAGTTTTCCTGACTTCGAAGTCTGCTGGTACGGNCACATCGGCGATGGCAATTTGCACTTGAATATCTTGCGCCCGGAACACATGAGTGTTGAAGAGTTTTTTCATCACGGCCACGCCATGAGCCCTAACATCTTTGCGCTGGTCGCTGAGCGGCGCGGTAGCATTTCAGCTGAACATGGGGTCGGGTTACTGAAGCGGGATTTTTTGGATTTTTCCCGCAGTGCAGAGGAAATAAAGCTGATGCGTGGTTTAAAGGATTTGTTTGATCCACATGCAATTTTTAACCCGAATAAATTATTGCCGGTGGCTGACTAGCTGACTTTGGATGCGCGTTATTCGATCTCGATAATTTCATCGGGCGTGGCGAGCAGAACACAATCCGCCGGGGCCAGTGCGAACAACCCATTGCAGACCACGCCGGGTAGGTTATTAATGCTGGACTCCATGGCCTCGGGTTGCTCAATGTGCAGGTCGTGCACATCAAGAATCCAGTTGCCGTTATCGGTTACCACGCCTTCACGCCATTCGGGACGTCCGCCCAACCCCACCAATTGCCGAGCGACGACGCTGCGTGCCATGGGTATTATTTCCACCGGCAGTGGGTAGCCGCCGAGTCGTGTGACGCGTTTGCTGGCGTCAGCGATACAGATGAACCGTTCAGCTGCGCTGGCTACAATTTTTTCTCGTGTTAAAGCGGCGCCGCCGCCTTTGATCAGCTGTTTTGCGTCGTTCAGCTCATCTGCGCCGTCCACGTAAACATCTACACTGGGTGCGGCGTTGAGGTCGAGCACTGGAATGCCAAGATTCCGCAGTCGATGCGTTGAGGCGTCGCTTGAGGAAACGGCGGCGTCAAAGGTGTGTTTGATCTCAGCTAATAGATCAATGAAGCAATTGGTTGTTGATCCGGTGCCGACCCCAACGATGCTGTTGCTGGACAGCAATGGCGCGATTTTTTTGATTGCCGCCGCGGCGACTCGTAGTTTCTGCTGATGTGCAGGATCTACGGCGTCTGATTTTAATTCGCTAATGGCTGGTTCCCGTCGGCGATAAGAAGGAAAATGGTGACATGTTAGAGAGCTATGTAAAGAAGATTTTGTCCTCGCGAGTATACGAAGTTGCTGACGAGACACCATTAACTCGGGCAGCGATGCTGAGCGAACGTCTGGGTGTGGATGTGCGTCTGAAACGCGAAGATTTGCAGCCCGTATTTAGTTTCAAGCTTCGCGGAGCGTATAACAAGATCAGCCAGTTGTCGGCCGACGAACTTGGCCGTGGGGTTATCACCGCCTCTGCTGGGAATCATGCCCAAGGCGTTGCTATGGCCGCTCAGCGTCTGGGCATCAAAGCGACGATTGTTATGGGTCGCAATACGCCGAGTATTAAAGTAAACGCGGTCCGGGCGCGTGGTGCAAAAGTGGTTTTGCATGGTGACAGTTACGATCAGGCGTCCGCTCATGCCGCAGAAATGGCCGCTGCTGAAAACTTAGTCTATGTCTCTCCTTATGATGACGTTGATGTGATTGCCGGTCAGGGCACGATCGGTATGGAAATCGTCAACCAGTATCCGGGGCATTTAGATNCGATTTTTGTCCCCGTCGGTGGCGGTGGCCTGATCGCGGGCATAGCGGCTTACGTTAAGTATTTGCGCCCGAAAACTAAGATTATCGGTGTGGAAGCCGAAGGCTCGGCTTGTTTGCACGCGGCGCGGCGGGCTGGTAAGCGGGTACGACTTCCTGCCGATACATTAGATCTTTTTGCGGATGGGGTCAGTGTTGCTCAGGTGGGCGCGGTTCCGTTCAAGATAGCTAAGAACTATGTTGACGACGTGGTGTTGGTGAACACGGATGAAATTTGTGCGGCCATAAAAGATGTTTTTGAGGATACGCGCTGTGTGTCGGAACCGGCGGGCGCGTTAGCCATCGCTGGGATGAAACGGTACCTGGCTCAGGCCACTGGAATTGAATCAGCGGTAGCGATTGTTAGCGGTGCCAACGTCAATTTTGACCGCCTGCGACATATCTCTGAACGCGCTGAGTTGGGCGAAGAGCGCGAGGCTATTCTGGCGGCAAAGATCGACGAGCGCCCCGGCAGTTTTTTGCGGTTTTGCAAAGCATTAGGGCGTCGCGCGATTACCGAGTTCAATTACCGCTTTGCCGACGCCGGCAGCGCTCACATATACGTTGGGCTTGGTGTCGAATCGCAAGCGGATCGAGAGGCCGTAGTTGCGAGTTTGCAGGAAAAAAACTANAGCATTCTCGATATGACAGAAAACGAGGCGGCCAAGTTGCATGTGCGTCACATGGTCGGCGGCCGCAGCCCTCAAGGCGTTGACGAACTGCTGTATCGATTTGAATTTCCCGAACGCCCTGGAGCGTTGTTGCAGTTTTTGACCGGCCTAGGCCAGCATTGGAACATCAGCCTCTTTCATTATCGTAATCATGGCTCGGCNTGGGGTCGGGTATTGGTTGGGTTCGCGGCGTCTAAAAAAGACCAGCCGGCGTTGGATAAGTACCTTAAAGACATTGGTTATCGCTTTTGGTTAGAGCAAGATAACCCGGCGTACAAGATGTTTTTGCAATAGCCAGCTTAGCCGTCGGAGTGATGTTCTAGCCACTCGTCTTCGAATGACAGCTGCGTGTGGTCGGCCATGCGGTCAATGTACAGCCGGCCATCGAGATGATCGAATTCGTGTTGCATCACTGTGGCTAAGAAACCGCGCAGCTCGAGTTGCTCGGTGTGTCTGGTCTCGTTGGTATACGTTACGCGGATGTGTTGCGGTCGTTCCACAAAACCGCGTAGTCCCGGTATTGACAGGCAGCCCTCCCAATACCCGGCGCACTGTTCATCGAGCACTTCGATAACTGGATTGAAAAAGACGGTCAGTGGCATCGCTTCGATCTTGCCATAGCGGGAGGGTCCACCCGGCACCTCGATGATGGCTAGACGCAGATCTTCGTCGATCTGCGGCGCCGCTAAACCTATGCCGCCGGCGTCTTTGAGCGTATCCACCATGTCTTGCAGTAGCCGTTCCATNTGCGGAGTCGCGATGCGCTCTACGTCTACGGGCGGTGCCACGCGGCGTAAATTCGGGTGACCCATGCGCAGGATTTGTCTTATTGTCATGCCGATCCTTCTCGGTGAAATTCGTGTATTGCCGCGTCCGTAACCACCAGATCCAGTGGCACGTCCCATTGCTCGCGAGGCAGTGGCGCTGTTGTTTGTTGCTCGCTGAAGGCTATGCCAATAAGGGTTGGGCGTTTGGCGGAGTCTGCAAAAAAAGTNTCGTAGTAGCCGCCGCCCATGCCCAGCCGGTTGCCGCGTTGATCGAAAGCAACTAAGGGCACTAATGCGCAGTCGAGATCAATGGCGCCGGCAATAGGGCTCCGATCCTCGGGTTCCATTAAGCCAAATCGGTTTTTTATTAGGGCGCCATCTGGCTGATGTTGGGCAAAGGTCATGCGTCGCTGTTTTGCGTCAATGCAGGGTAAGAAAATCGATTGTTCGCGCTGCCATGCGACAGCGAAAAACGCCTCAATGGATGTTTCCTCTGGGCTCGCCAAATAGGCGGCGATGCGCTGGCCAGCCGTCAGGATTTGCAGGGTTTTGAGATGTTGAATAATGAGCAGCGTTTTGCGGTAGCGGGACGCTGTGTCTAAGCGTTGACGCAAGGATCGGTAATGGGCGCGTAGTGCGGGCCGGTTTGTCATGCCTACATCATCGACTGAAGAAAAAAATGTTCCCGGCGATGCCGCTGTTGGTTTGCCCTGAACCGTTGAGATTCAAGGCGGAGACCCCAGCTATACCGAAGGCGACCCATAATATTGGGCATGCACACAGGTGTAGCGAAAGAATCTCCTGAGGTTTTTATAACGGCTCAAGGACGCGACCACTGGCTAACACCCCAGGAACAGTCGGAGTATAGCGACTAATTGTCAGGTCACCAGCGGTGATTTTTAACTTTAAGTCAGATTTGCATCTGTTTATTTGCGCTGATGGCATCGGCGACTCGATCGCTGAGCTTTTGCACCTGCGCCGTTACTTTGGCCTGTGAATCGGCCCGTGAATTTTTGCTTTGTAATAACTCGTTGCTGACATTTAACGCGGCCATGACAGCGACGCGATCAAGCCCGACCACGCGCCCCGAGGCGCGAATGGACTCCATTAACTTATGCAGATAGTGAGCGGCTTCGCGCAGCGACTCTTCTTCGCCCGCAGGACAAGCGACCTGATAGTCCTTACCCACAATCGAAACGGTGAGGGTGTTATTTTCTGCGGTCATAGTTGGACTCTCGTAGGGCGTTGTCTTATAGAAAGTGACAAATCAGCTGCGCTCTAAAGATTTGAGGCGCGTAATCATCGCTTCGACACTGGTTGTCGCGGTCTGATTTTTTTCAAGTAGCTTGGCGCGCTCATGGCTCCACTGCTGTTGTTGCGCCCGCAACGCGCGATTCTCATTGGTCAATACTTCGGTCAGGGCGATCAGGTCGTCGACACGACGAGCTAATTGATCGAGTTGTTCAGTTTGATCGCTTGCGTCGTTCATAGAGGTTTGCTGGTATTTCTGCGGACAGTGCGCAATAGTTTGCGCTCTTTGATGTTTATTGTGTAGTCCCACCATCGTGTCTGATTTAGATCTAAAAGCGCAACTTGCGTCTGTTTTANTGTCGCCTCAAGAACTCCANGGCATGGTTTCGGGCTTTCTTGCCGCGTCAGCCTGTTCCACGGTAGAAGATTTCCCGCTCAGCGAACTGGTGGCGCTTGCCGGTGATCAGTCGTTAACCGATGAATCGGCAGTATTGGATTTTGTTGCGGCAAGCCTAGCTAACCTGCGGGATGAAGATTTAGGTTTTGCGCCGCTCATTGCGGATGACGAAGAACCGTTAACACAGCGAGTGGACGAGTTGGCGGAATGGTGCGGTAGTTTTCTCAGTGGTTTTGCTGCGGCGAATGCAACGGGCCGAGATAAGTTGCCCGTGGATATCCAGGAAATTATTCGCGACTTTGCCACGCTGTCTGGTATGGGTTCGGAGGTAGACATTGAAGACACAGAAGATGATTCTGCGCAAGACGAAGATTCCTTCAGCGAGATATATGAATACGTTCGGGTGAGTGTTTTGCTGGTTTTAGCTCTGCTCGACGAACAACCTGATGTTGAACAGGACGTTATGCAGTGAAGTACGTCGAGCATGANGAGTTTGCGCAACGCCGCCGTCGACTNATGGACGCGATGGAACCTGGCGCCATCGCCNTGGTGCCGGGCGCAGCTNTGCAGCGTCGCAATCGCGACATCGACTTTGCGTTCCGCCAAGACAGTGACCTGTTGTACCTGTNTGGGTTTGACGAGCCCGACGCGTTGCTTGTTTTAATGCCTGAACGCAGTCAAGGCGAGGTCATTTTATTTTGTCGCGACCGCGACGCGCGAGCGGAGCAATGGGACGGTGGCATCTGCGGCCCAGAACGTGTTGCCGAGCGTTATGGTGTCGATGATGGTTTTCCGATAGACGATCTGGACGACATTTTGCCGGGGTTGTTAGAAGGGCGCCGGCGTATCTATTTAACCATGGGCGAATACCCAGCATTTGATCAGCGCCTATTGGGCTATGTCGCGACTATTCGCAGTCGCGAAGCCAGCGGCGCTATGCCGCCAGGAGAATTTGTCTCCCTCAAGCAGGTATTGCACGAACAGCGTTTGATTAAGAGCAGCGCCGAAATTGACTTGATGCGTCAGGCCGCAGACATCAGCGCCTTGGCGCATACGCGGGCTATGCGAAATTGTCGATCGGGCATGACCGAGAGTCAGCTTGAAGCGGAACTGATTTACGAGTTCATGCGCGGTGGGGCACGGCACTGCGCCTATCCAAGTATCGTTGGAAGCGGGGCAAATGGCTGTGTACTGCATTACACGGACAACAGTTCGACGCTCGAAAATGGTGACTTGGTGTTGATAGATGCGGGTTGCGAATATCAGCACTACGCTGCGGACATTACTCGCACATTTCCGGTTTCGGGTGTTTTCTCAGCTGCGCAGCGCGCACTCTACGACATTGTGCTGGCGGCAAATGCGGCGGCCATTGCGCAATGTCGCCCCGGCGCGTCTTTCAATGCGCCCCATGATGCTGCAATTAAAGCGATGGTTGAGGGGCTTTTGACGCTGGGTCTGTTGCAAGGCTCGGCAGCAGAAGTGATCGAGAGCGGTGCCTACATGCAGTTTTGTCCGCACAAGAGTTGCCATTGGCTGGGTCTCGATGTCCATGATGTTGGCGATTATCGACTTGCGGACGATTGGCGGTCTTTACAACCTGGCATGGTGCTCACGGTGGAGCCTGGACTGTATATCGCAGCGGACGCGTCGATCTATGGAAATAATGAATACAGCAAAGCCGCTGAGGCGACGCTGCAAAATTCTAGAGGCACTGNCATTCGTATTGAAGATGATGTGTTGATCACCGACACGGGCTGCGAAGTTTTAAGCCACCGCGTGCCGAAAACAGCGGACGCGATAGAAGCCTTAATGAGGGCCTCATGAGAGGCCGCCAACACATCGCTATAGCGGGCGCCGGGCCAGTAGGCGCTGTCGCCGCGTTGGCGCTCCAGCAACGCGGCTTTGCTGTGACCATTGTCGATCGAGTGAAGCCCACCCCAGGGCCCCAAGGGTTAGGTATGGACATTCGCAATGTTGCGCTGTCTCCGGGGTCGCGCCGGCTGGTTGAAAGTGTCATCGTCTGGCCGCAACAAGCGGGCGTGTTCAAGTCCATGCATGTTTGGGAACAGTGGGGAGTCAACGCGCTGCACTTCGACGCGGCGGAACTGAACAGTGACTGTTTAGGATGGATCTGCGAAGTGGCGCCGTTACTGCAGGCGTTGTGGCAGCAACTTGAAACAAACCCAGNTGTGCGCGTGCTGTTGGGCGATGTGCAATCTGTAGAATCGAACTCAAGTGGCGTTTCGTTGCGGGTCGCGGANGAATGGGTGCAGGCAGACTTTGTGCTTGCCGCGGACGGAGCCCGCTCTGCGGTTCGTAATCTATTAGAGGTACCCACGCAGGTTTGGCCGACGGGTCAGAGCGCNCTCACCACAGTTGTTGAAACAGAACGAAGCCATGAATACACGGCTTGGCAACGGTTTCTAGTTGACGGACCGTTGGCATTTTTACCCAGTAAAGACGAACAGTATTGTTCGGTGGTTTGGTCACAATCGCCGGAATCTGTGGCAACCCATCTCGCAGTTTCAGACGACGAATTTTGCCAGCGCGTTGGTCGGGCGCTTGAGGATCGGTTGGGCGGTATTGTGCAAGTGGCGCAACGGCTGAGTTTTCCGCTGCAGCAACAGCTGGCGCGCAGCGCGCAACCTCGACCCAGAGTATTGCTTATTGGCGACGCCCTGCGGGTTGTGCATCCGTTGGCGGGCCTAGGGGTGAACCTCGGGTTGGAAGATGTAGGTGCGCTGCTCGATTGCATAGATGAAACAAATGCCGNTTTAGTACCAGAATGTTTCACGAAATTTGCGCGCCAACGCTTGTTAAAATCGCAGATCATGTTGCGCATCTTGGCGGGGCTAAAGACGTTTTACGGTCAACCGGGACCATTGCTAAGTTGGTTGCGTAATGTTGGCGTAGGCGCGGTAGATCAGTCCGATTGGCTGAAACGCCAGATCATGTTTGAAGCCTTAGGGGGGCGAGAAGTTTTGGCGCCAAAAAACTAACCTCAGGATCCAACCGCAACTACAGCGGCTTGCAGCGACAGCTATGGAGTAACCAGTGTCAGAACAACACGCGCCGGCAAAAACACCCCTGTACGATGAGCACTTAGCCTGTGGCGGTAAAATGGTGGACTTCGCGGGCTGGCTGATGCCCGTCAACTACGGTTCGCAAATTGAAGAGCATACAGCGGTGCGTAGCGATGCGGGTATGTTCGATGTTTCCCACATGACCATCATCGATGTGCATGGCGAGCAAGCCGAAGCATTTCTCCAGCGGTTNGTTGCCAATGACGTGGCGCGGCTNAATCTCAATCAAGCGCTTTATGGCGCGTTACTAAACGACCAAGCGGGGGTTTTGGACGATCTTATTGTCTATCGCCTAGCCCATGGTTTTCGCTGCGTCGTCAATGCATCAACCCGCGACAAAGTGTTGGCGTGGATGCAACAGCACGCCCGCGCTGACGCCCATTTTGAGCATAAGCCTCAGGTCATGATCGCCGTACAGGGCCCGAACGCCGTGCAGCGCCTGTTGCAGGTCGAAGCTGTGTCCGGTTTAGCCGAGCTCGCGCCGTTTTATGCTATGCGTCATNGCAACTGGTTGATTGGGCGAACCGGATATACNGGTGAAGACGGCGTTGAAGTTATGTTGCCGGAAGCCGAAGGCATTAAATTATGGCGCAAGCTCTGTGAGGTTGGGGTGGCGCCGGCGGGGTTGGGTGCCAGAGACACGCTCAGGCTTGAAGCGGGCCTGAACTTATACGGTCAGGATTTAGACGAAGCAACGTCACCATTGGCGAGCAACATCGGTTGGACGATCGCCTGGGAGCCCCAGGAGCGAGACTTCATTGGACGCGACGCATTGANCGAGCATCGCCAGACTAACGAGCAAAAGCTGACAGGTCTTATCATGCGCGATAAAGGTATTTTGCGACATGGACAAGTGGTGCACACAGATGCAGGCACTGGGGTAATTACCAGTGGGACATATTCGCCTACCTTGGAGTACAGTATTGCGCTCGCGCGGGTACCTAAGAAAGCGACCGGCGATTGTGAAGTCGATATCCGCGGCAAGCGTAAAACAGCAATGTTGTGCAGGCCACCGTTTGTCCGTAATGGCAAGATAATGCACGCGTAATTGCAGTGTNTGCGGAGTTTATANTTTTAATTCATAGGTCAGAGACAAGGCGATGAGCGAAATACCCANCGATNTAAAGTATGCGGCCACTCATGAATGGGCGCGTTTGGAGGAAGATGGCACGGTGACCGTGGGCATCAGTGATCATGCGCAGGACGCATTGGGCGATGTGGTTTACGTGGAACTGCCCGAACTGGATCAAGTGATCGCAGCAGGGGATGAAGCCGGGGTGGTGGAATCGGTAAAAGCGGCCTCAGATGTCTACGCGCCCATCAGCGGCACGGTGTGTGCGGTCAACGAAACCTTGGACGACGCACCGGAAACGGTCAATTCAGATGCCTATGGGGACGGTTGGTTTTTTAAGATGCAGCCGGCCGATTTGGGCGAGCTTGAAGAGTTGTTGGACGCGGAAGCTTACGGGGAGGTTTGTGAGTCCGAGGAGCACTAGCCACCTCGCNCGCTCAGTTATCGGATCGGCAGCGCTGCAGACGCTGTCTTAGTTTTAGGAGAAAACATGCCCTTTATACCCCANACCGAGACAGACNTTGCAGAAATGCTCGCTGAGATCGGTGTTGCAGATATCGATGCGCTGTTCGACGAAATTCCTGCGGACCTGATCAGCGATCAACTTGACTCGGTACCGGAAGGTCGAAGTGAGNTGGAGATGCTGCAATTTATGGCGGCGCGGGCTGAACAAGACCAGGGCTATACCTGTTTTTTGGGTGCGGGGAGTTACGACCACCACATCCCCGCGGCGGTTTGGGATCTCACCGCGCGCGGCGAATTTATGACCGCGTATACNCCGTATCAAGCGGAAGCCAGTCAGGGCACGCTGCAACTGATTTACGAATATCAATCGATGATGACGGCGCTGACGGCAATGGACGTGTCCAACGCCTCCGTTTACGACGGCGCCAGTGGCTTGGCGGAAGCCGTATTAATGGCGGTGCGTGCAAACAAAAAAAATAAGTCGGGGCGAGTGCTGGTTGCGCAGACGGTGCACCCGAATTACATCCAAACCACTCGCAATATCGTGCACAACCAACATGTTGATTTGGCAATGCTTCCTGTCAGCAGCGACGGCGTAATTGCCAGCGATGCGCTGGAGCCGGGCGATGTGGCGCCGGTAGCGGTGGTGATCCAACAGCCGAATTTCTTTGGTCTCATTGAAGAAGTCGATGCACTGACAGATTGGGCGCACGCTCAGGGCGCATTGGTGATTGCAGTGGTTAACCCAATGACGCTGGCGGTGCTCAAGCCGCCAGGACACTGGGGTGAGCAAGGCGCAGATATTGTCTGTGGTGATGGCCAGCCCTTCGGNGTGCCGATGGCGTCTGGTGGCCCGTCATTTGGATTCATCTGCAGCCGTGGCGCGTTAATGCGGCAGTTGCCAGGGNGGGTGATTGGCCGCACTCAGGATCTCGAAGGCCGAGTAGGATACACCCTGACTCTACAGGCTCGGGAACAGCACATACGGCGTGGCAAGGCGACCTCAAACATCTGCACGAACCAAGGTTTGTTGGTTACGGCGGGTACTATTTATATGAGTTTGATGGG
>PBQQ01000020.1 GCA_002725095.1 Gammaproteobacteria bacterium | reverse complement strand
CTAATTGCTGGATCGCTTACGGGGGAATTTTTAATTCTTGGGGCCTTTGCTGGCATTGTCGCGGTCGTTGGCGCTGAGGTTACCGTGGCGGCGCTGCAGACTCAGGTGTTTGACCTCAGCGCGAATGTGCACCCGTGGATTTGGTTGCTGGGGCCGCTCTGCGGCGCGTTCATTATCACTGGCGTCGGTTTGTTGGGCAGTCGCAGTTTGTTGGATTCGCCGCCCATGAACGTACTCCGAGGGTTAAATTAGTGGCCGATTCTCAGGTAAAAATTCACCCGGGCACGGCACATAAACGCGATCCCAGAAAAAACCAGTACGAAAAGAATAAGTGCCACAAAAAGTTGCGACGTCTGGTGGGTGGAGCGCTCACTGACTTTAATATGCTCAGCGAAGGCGACAAGGTCATGGTCTGCCTTTCGGGGGGTAAGGATTCCTACACGCTGTTGGATATGATGCTGAGTTTCAAGCAGCACGCGCCGATTAACTTTGATGTCGTCGCGGTTAACTTGGATCAAAAGCAACCAGGCTTTCCAGAACAGGTATTGCCCGGATATCTGAGCGATCTGGGTGTGCCTTTCGACATAATCGAGCAAGACACCTACAGCGTGGTAAAGGCGCTTACCCCAGAAGGAAAGACCACGTGCCCTGTTTGTTCGCGCTTGCGGCGTGGCATTCTTTACAGCCATGCGCAGAAGATAGGCGCGACTAAAATAGCGCTAGGTCACCACTTGGATGATGTAGTAGAAACCCTGATGCTGAATATGTTTTATGGCGCAAAGCTCAAGGCCATGCCGGCCAAGCTGCGCAGTGATGACGGCCGTAATATTCTAATTCGGCCGCTCTATTACTGCCGCGAAAGCCTTGTGAGCCGTTGGTCAGAGTTTCAGCAGCACCCTATCATTCCGTGCAATTTGTGCGGCTCTCAGGACAACTTACAGCGTCAGGTGATTAAGCAGATGCTGGCAGGTTGGGACGCTACGCATCCCGGTCGGGTCGATAACATCGGCCGCAGTGTGAATAACGTAACGTTGTCGCATCTTGGTGATCGACGCCTGTATGACTTTGGGGCTCTGCAGGCAGATACCAATCGTATTGATGTGACCGAGCTCAACTGATCACAGGGTTCCAGCATGAAGATTCCTCAACAACAGTTGTCGGCTGAGGCGTTACTGGGTGTCGTTGATGCATTCATTCTGCGCGAGGGCACAGATTACGGGGAGCAGGAGTTNACGTTGGAAGAAAAGCGTCAACGNNTACTGGAGACGCTGGCGCGAGGCGATGCCGAGATTCATTTTTATTCGGAAAACGAGCACCTCGACATTGTAATGGTTCGATAGGCTATAACTTCGACACGTCGGATAGATGTCTTCTGCGCATTGCATACCCCAAGAGTCGTCAGTATCGTCTGGCGCTGCAAAAAATCTGGGGTTGAAAATGTTGCGTGTTTTCTTGAGTGCTAGCTTAGTTGCTTTTTCGCTTGNAAGCGTCCATGCGGCGGAAGATGTGATAGAAGAAGTTGTCGTTACTGCCGGCAGCAGTATTCAAGAACGCTTAGGCGGTAGCGGTAGCGGTACGGTGCTTACGGCTAAGGAAATTCAGCAGGTTGGCGCGACCCACGCCAGTGAGGCTTTAAACCGGGTTGCGGGTGTCTGGGTGAATCGTGGCTCGGGCCAAGAACATCTGACCGCTATTCGTTCCGCGGTTNTGACCGGCTCCGGTGCGTGCGGTGAGTTCAGTTACCTGCAGGACGGTATACCCATAAGGCCCCATGGCTTTTGCAATATCAATAATCTGTTTGAGCTGAACACCGAACAAGCGGCGGCTGTCGAAGTTTGGCGGGGTCCGGCCAGCGCTGTGCTCGGAGGCAATGCGCTGCATGGTGCGATCAACGTCATTACCCCGGTGCCAGATCAAAACGTTATTGGGCTGGAAGTAGGCGCCTATGATTTTCGTCGNGTTAATCTGCAGGGNGGCNNNNAACTGGGTGGNCATAGAGTGGGNGCAGCATTTGTGGGCGCCAATTCAGGCGGCTACCGCGACGACAGNGGTTATGGGCAACAAAAGCTCTCGCTNAGTCANCTCGCAGAGGTTTCNGGTTGGGCGGTGCGCAGCCATGTNACNGCGACCCTACTAAATCAGGAAACCGGTGGTTATGTGCGTGGCGAAAAAGCCTATGCAGATGCGGATTTGCGTACNACGAATCCAAACCCGGAAGCCTATCGCGACGCTTGGTCGCTGCGCCTAAATTCTGAGTTGAGCCGNGACGCTTGGACATTGAAGCCCTATATCCGGCGTTCACAAATGGCCTTTTTGCAGCATTTTCTGCCGGGGCAGCCGTTGGAAGAAAACGATCAATCTAGCCTTGGGTTAATCGTCGAACGGGGCGTCAGCACGGCGTCAAGTCGCCTTAGTATCGGTGGCCAGGTCGAACTGATGTCGGGTGGGCTGCGGGAATTTCAAGATCAACCAACGACGGGCAGTAGATTTCTGGTGACAACACGTCCAGCCGGATTGCACTACGATTATGATGTCAGCAGCACGTTGTTTGCAGCCTTTTACAACCTCGACTATAGCTTGTCAGCTAACACCCGTTTAGTGCACAGCTTGCGTGCAGAGACTCTGCAATACGATTACACCAATAATCACATTGTCGGTAACACCAAAGACGATGGTACAGCCTGTGGCTTTGGGGGCTGTTTGTACACTCGGCCCGCCAGTCGCGAAGATGAATTTACTAACATAGGCGCGCGCTTCGGCGTTGAGCGCGATCTGCAGGTGGGCATGATTTATGTGACGGCGAGCAGTGGTTTTCGGCCGCCACAAATCACCGAGCTTTACCGGCTTCGCGGTGGTCAGNCCATAGCGGATCTCAACAGCGAGCGCCTTTCAGCGCTGGAAATCGGTGTCCGTAATGAAGGCCTCGCGGTCGCGGTGTTCGCAGAAAACACCCGTAACTATCTGTTCCGTGATTCTGAGGCCTACAACGTGAGCGATGGCCGAACTCGTTCGCGAGGTTGGGAAGTTTCGTTCAACCGCAGCCGCGGTGCTCACGATTTCGCGCTGGCCGCGACCTATGCTCGACACAAATACGCCTTCGATCGGGCGGCGGATGGACGGGAAGCCATCAGCAGCGGTAATGACATGGACTCGGCTCCGGGATGGTTTGGTCAAGCCAGCTGGAGCACGCGGATTTCCTCTGTTTTGCGCCATGAATTGGAGCTCAGCGCAGTAGGACCCTACTACCTTAATGCTGCGAATACCGCCAAGTACGAAGGTCACAGCGTTTTGAATTGGCGCGCCCAATGGCAACCTAGAGCCGACGTTGAATGGTCCTTACGGATCATGAATGTGCTTAATGCGAAGTACGCAGATCGTGCTGACTTTGCTTTTGGCAGTTATCGCTATTTTCCGGCGATGCCTAGACAGGTATACCTCGGTGTGCGTCTAGCCTTGGATTAAACAGGGCTCGCAATCGTTCATTCCCTCGACTTATGGCGCGGGTAGACGGTTGTTGGACGGTAAACGTCGATGCGGGTGTCGCGGCGCCGGTTCGGGTAGACTAGGTGTCGATCAATGACGTCTTACGGGCTGGCTTTGCTCGACCATTCGCCGCATACAGAGAAAACTCATGACGCTTCGTCCAGCGATGTCGGGGCGCTCGTTCAGATTGTTGATCTGTCGTGCCAACGCGATCACCGTGACTTGTTCGAACCGCTTAATCTAGCGGTGCTGGGTGGCGCCTGTATCGAACTTATGGGTCCAAATGGTTCAGGCAAAAGCACACTCCTACGAACCTTAGCTGGTTTGCACAGCCAGTATCGAGGCACGGTGATGAGTGTCGCTTCGGTATATCAGGGTCACCGGTTGGGTTTGGACGAATTGTTATCGCCGCTGGAGAATTTGGCATGGTTTGCCGGACTGCAGGATCAACGCTTAGACCGTGTTCAGGCGCTTGAGGTGCTGGCACGTTTGGGCCTGTTGAGCGAGGCTCACACTGCTTGCTACCGTTTGTCAGCGGGCCAACAACGGCGCGTTGCGATCGCTCGTTGGCTGCTGGCTCCGCATGCACTGTGGTTGCTTGATGAACCGTTTAATGCGNTGGATGTGCAAAGCCAAGCGTTACTTAACCAACTGATAAGCGAACACTGTCGAGGCGGCGGCGCGGTGGTCTGCGCGACCCATCTGATGTTGCAGACCGACGATAAGATAACGGTAAACCTTGAACCATGTGATGAGACGATGNGATGAAGCGGNTGTTGCAACGTGAACTGACCGCAACGCTGCGCACGCGCGGTAGCGTCATTAACCCTTTGGGATTTTTATTGCTCAGCCTGTTGCTGTTTGCGTTGGCGGCTCCAAGCGGTCAAGGCGAGCAAAACAATTATTTGAGCAGCATATTCTGGGTGCTCATATTGCTGACTAACTTGTTGTCGTTAGACGCGATGTTCAGACGTGACTTTGACAGCGGCGCGTTGGAGCAAATGCTGATCAGTGCGCATATGCCGTTTGTCGCGGTACTGTTGCGCATCTTTGTACATTGGCTCGGTTCAGGGTTGTTGATCACGTTGTTCGTGCCGCTGTTTGGTTTGCTGCTCGGCCTCGATACTCAGGCGTTTCTACCGATCATGTTAGTGATGCTGATTGGTACGCCGGCNCTGAGTTTGCTCGGCAGTATCGGCGCTGCCTTGACGGTCGGCTTCAGTCGCGGCGGGACGATATTGGCATTATTGATTTTGCCGCTGTTTCTGCCGGTGCTAATTTTTGGTAGTGCTTGTATGAGCGCGGCTGCAAGTGGATTAACCTTTGCGGCACCGTTGTCTTGGCTTGGATTAATCAGCTCATGCTCGCTGTTGTTAGCCCCTTGGGCAACATGGGCGGCGTTAAAAATCAGTGTTGAAATGCAATGAAAAACAACCATAAAGAAGCCAGCCACAAACTCGGAGCGGTTCATTGAGCGGATCGATTGCTGCAGCGTTGAAACAACTCTGGCATAAGCTTGGGTCGCCGCGTTGGTTTTACCACATCACTCAAAGTTGGGTGCGCCTGTTTGGGGTTATGGCGTTGCTATTGCTTGTGTCCGGTTGTATCTGGGGTCTCGCGTTTGCGCCTGCGGATTACCAGCAGGGCAATAGCTTTCGCATTATGTACGTGCACGTGCCTGCGGCCATGGTTTCGCAGTCTCTATATCTGGGCATGGGTGTGGCAGGGTTTATTGGTTTGGTGTGGCGTATGAAACTTGCCGATGTGGCGATTGCCGCCACTCTGCCNTTGGGCATTACTCTGACTGCGCTGGCGTTGTTTTCGGGCAGTGTATGGGGTCGCCCGACGTGGGGCAGTTGGTGGGAGTGGGATGGCCGCACCGTGTCCACGCTCGTTATGTTGTTTCTTTATCTGGGCATCTACGCGCTGCGTGGAGCCATCGCAGATGCGGATGTGCGGGCCCGGGCCTCGGCATTGGTGAGTTTGGTTGGTACGGTTAATATACCGGTGATCAAATATTCGGTGGAATGGTGGAATACTACTTTGCATCAACCGGCCTCATTTTCGCTCACAGAAAAACCCGCGATGCCGGCAGAAATGTGGTTGCCTCTGCTGGTCATGACTTTGGGCTTGTACTGTTTCGCAGGGCATAATGTATTGTCGCGGATGCGCTTGGAAATCTTGCGGCGCGAAGCCAATACGCGATGGGTGAGCGAACTCTACGCAGATCCTCAAGCCGTGCCGCCAAAAACGAACGAACGCTAGCGCCAGCACTATGTATTTTTCGTCACTCAGCGAATTGATTGCTATGGATGGCCACGGACCGTTTGTATGGCTGGCTTATGGCACCGCTCTGGTGGTTTTGCTGGTTAATTTTGCGGNAACCCGCTTGGCTATTCGTAGACAAGAAAANGCGTTGCGATGGCGNGCCGAGGCTGCGGCTATGCACAAGCAACATTCTAATGGCGNTCGGGAACGACAAGGGTCATGAATCCGAAGCGCAAGCAGCGATTGTTTATGACGTCTTTTGTGTTAGTGGCTTCTGCCCTAACAGTAGCGCTAGTGTTTGTGGCATTAGAGCAAAATATGAATATGTTCTATCCCCCAGCGGATGTTGTGCAGGGCAAGGTGCCGCTAAATCAGACGGTACGTGCCGGGGGTATGGTGTTAGACGGCAGTGTCCAGCGCGCCAGCGACAGTTTGGCGGTTGCATTTACACTCACGGACCACCAGGGCGCTGACTTCGTTGTAACGTATACAGGAATACTGCCGGATTTGTTTCGCGAAGGTCAGGGTGTGCTGGTGGAAGGNNTTTTAAATCAGAGAGGTNTTTTCGAAGCCGTAGAAGTGTTGGCGAAGCATGACGAAAACTACATGCCGCCGGAGTTGATGGATATGTCAGGAGCCGCTCCAGCGACAGCCTCTGCTGAATCTTTACCAAGGCTAGGCGGCGCCCAGTGATTCCGGAGCTTGGGCTTTACAGCTTGATTTTGGCGGGGTGTTTAGCACTTGCCAGCAGTATTGGGGGCTTGGCGGGTGCCGCTAATCCGTTGCTGCAGCGCTGGGTATTGTCTATCACGGTTGGTCAGTGTTTGCTCTGCGCGCTTGCGTTTTCTGCGTTGGTTTGGGCTTTTGCTGTTGATGATTTCAGCGTNGCCTATGTGGCCGGTCATTCCAACTCGTTATTGCCGTGGTACTACAAGATCAGTGCGACTTGGGGCGGGCATGAAGGATCGTTTTTGCTTTGGATTTTGATCATGAGCGGTTGGATGTTGGCGTTGGCGATACGNAATCAAAACTATCCCGCNCCGCTGGTTACTCGAGTTTTGGCNGTAATGGCGNTGATGAACTTNGGTTTCATCTGTTTTGCGGTATTTACCAGTAATCCATTCTTGCGCTTGATACCTATGACGCCGGCGGATGGGGCTGACCTCAACCCATTGCTTCAAGACTTTGGCTTAATCGTGCNCCCGCCGCTGCTCTATTGCGGGTATGTCGGGTTAGCGGTGCCTTTTGCGTTTGCCGTCGCTGCTTTACTGGAAGGGCGTGTTGACGCAGCTTGGGCGCGTTGGTGTAAGACCTGGACGAACATGGCTTGGGCGTTTCTTACCTTAGGAATCACCTTAGGCAGCTGGTGGGCTTATTACGAACTTGGTTGGGGCGGTTGGTGGTTCTGGGACCCGGTTGAGAACGCCTCGTTTATGCCCTGGCTTGCTGCTACTGCACTACTGCATTCGCTGGCTGTTACGGATAAGCGTGGTGCTTTTAAGAGTTGGACGTTGTTATTGGCTATTGCCGCTTTTTCACTGTCATTGCTCGGCGCCTTTATCGTTCGGTCTGGAGTGTTAACCTCGGTTCATTCTTTTGCTGTCGATCCGGAGCGCGGCCTGTTCATCCTAATGTTTCTGTTGTTGGTGGTAGGGGGGTCGCTGACGTTATACGCCTTACGTGCCGGCCGAGGTTTTGTTTACGTGTCTTATGGGCTCTTTAGTCGCGAATTTTTTATGCTCATCAACAACGTCATACTGGTGGTGTCGCTCGCGGTGGTGCTGTGGGGCACCCTTGCACCTATTGCCTATGAGGCGGCCACTGATGCAAAGATTTCTGTAGGCCCACCATTTTTCAATGCCTTCTACGTGCCCTTGGGTTGCGCGCTGGCTGCGGTGCTTGCGTTGTTGCCCGTGATCAATTGGAAACGTACCGATGTTGCGCGCTTGCGGCCGATGCTGTTTACAGGATTATGGGGGCTGTTGATTGCGGTGTTGGTCTGGTTTGTCCTTGATCCTGCATCGTTGACCGTCGCGACCGCTGTTGGACTCGCTGCATGGATTGCGATTACTCATGTATTAGATCTGTTGCGCAAGCGTAAGGCGTTGTCGCGCGCTTATGTTGGTATGAGCATGGCTCACCTCGGATTCGCCGTCATGATCGTTGGTATTGCTGTAACCGCAACTCAGTCTGTTGAACGAGATGTACGCATGTTGCCTCAGGATGCGGTCGACCTGGCGGGAATGCGGGTTACCTTTTTAGGGGTGAAGCCGGTAGATGGGCCGAATTATGTTGCGCAACAGGGTGTGTTTTTACTGAATGATGGCGGCGCTAGTTTTTCCGTACGTTCGGAGAAACGGCAGTACCTCGCGGGAGGTAATTTGATGACCGAGGCTGGAATTCGCGCTGGATGGTTCGGTGATACATATATTGCGCTAGGCGAATCGTTGGACACTGAGCAAGGTGCCTGGGCCGTGCGCTTGCATTATAAACCCTTGGTGCGGTGGGTCTGGTTAGGTGCAGTGTTGATGGCGATGGGTGGCATGTTTGCGGTGTTGGATAGACGTTACCGTACCTTGCGGGCTCGGCGACCGGCTGCCGGTATGGCGGTAGCCGCTTAATGACTAGGGCGCAGCTTTTCCTGCCGCTGATCTTATTCCTTTTGATTTGTGGCGTAGGTTATGTCGGATTCAGTTTGGATGATCGGCATCAATTGCCTTCTGCGCTGTTGCATAAACCGTTCCCGGAGTTTGACGCGGTATCACTGCTCGATACTGAACGCCGGGTCAGCAAGGATGATCTGCTGGGTCAGCCGACGTTAGTGAATGTGTGGGCCACATGGTGTCCGACCTGTAAGAGCGAACACAACGAGTTGCTGCGGATCGCCGCGGCTACAAATGTGCGTTTAGTTGGTGTCAACTATAAGGACGACTCGGACCAAGCGCGGAATTGGTTGGCCCAGTTCGGTAATCCTTATGAGTTGGTTATCGTCGACGCCACTGGCGCACTAGGCGTTGAATTGGGTGTTTACGGGGCGCCAGAAACCTTTCTGCTCGATCGGTCAGGCAAGGTGATCTACAAACGCGTGGGCGATGTAAATCCGCGGATTTGGCGTGATGAATTACAACCGCGATTCGCCGCGCTCGGGGTGCGCGTTGACGTCGAGATGATGAGCGCACAATGAGCGCGCGCATTGCGTTATTGGTGCTGCTGAGCGTTTTGATTGGGGCGCTTCAAGCTGCGTCAACTGTGGACGTGCTGGCTTTTGAATCTGCGGAGCAACAGCGTCGATACAAAGCGTTGATTGACGAATTTCGCTGCCCCAAATGCTTAAACACCAACCTGTCTGGCAGCGATGCACCGATCGCGCAGGATCTGCGTCATAGTGTTTATCGATTGGTGCGCGCCGGACAAAGCGATCAACAGATACGCGATTTTTTACAGCAGCGGTATGGCGATTTTGTTTTATACAAACCGCCGTTCTCTGGCCGCACCGCATTTATATGGCTTATTCCTATTGGCCTTCTGCTGATTGGAGCGGTGGTGCTTTTTGCGTTGCAGAGTCGAGGTCGGCGGCGCCCGATACGGTTGAGCGTGCAAGAGGCCAAACGGGTGGATCAGTTACTGGCTGACGATGATTAGTATGCTTGGCTATATTGGGCTCGCGCTGTTGGCGCTGGTTTTTTTGCTGCTGCCGTTGTTGCGTAAAGGATCCAGTGACGCGGTCAGTCAGCGCGTTGATGAAGCGCATCGACAATGGTATCGACAGCGACTGCAGGAATTGGATCACGATGCCGTTGATCCGGAAGCCCGTGAGTCGTTACAGCAAGAATTGGCGGCGGTGCTGCTCGCAGAAGATGAATTCGCTAGGACTCGGCAAGCGGTGCGCACACGTACTATTGCGCGGAGCTGGACATGGATCGCGAGTGCGTTGGTGTTGGGGCTCAGTGTGTTGGTGTATAACAGCCAAAGCGATTCTGGATTGCCCCTCGTTAAAGGCGCGGAAATCGTTTTAAGCTTAGACGTGACCGAGCAGAGCGACGAACTGCGTCTTTGGCAAGAGCGCCTCCGAAGTCGACTCGCAGATGCGCCAGAGGACGCTAAAAGCTGGTATTTGTTTGGGCATGCGCAACTGAAGCTGGGCCAACCCATGAAGGCCGCCCAAGCGTTTGCCAAAACGGACTCGTTAGTGGGTAGCGACGTCAGTGTAAAATTTTACTGGTTACAGGCGCGATTGCTCGCAAGTGATGGTGAGCTGAACGCCGTTAGTGAGGCCATTGCAAACGACATAATTGCACTGGATCCGAATAATGGTCCGGTACTCGAGTTGCTCTCAGTATCTATGATGCAGCGCGGCGAGTTGCCTGACGCCGTTAAGTTGATGAACCGGGCGCTTAACGCTGCAGTCAGTGTGGATCGCCAAATAGGCTTGGCAGGTGCGATGCGGGTACTGCGTGGGCGTATGGATGCGGCGGCACCGCATATCGAAGTAGCCATTATCGCTGTAGAACCGCCGGTTCCGGACGCGACTGTGTTTGTGGTTGCGCGTCCGCCCGGTGGCGGCATGCCCTACGCTGCGGTGCGCCGGCCAGCGGCAATGTTGCCTTTTACCGTGCTGTTAGATGACTTGGTTGGCATGACTGAGCAGCGTGTACTTTCAAATGCAGAGACGTTTGAAGTAGTGGTTCGTTTGAGTGTCAGCGGTTCGCCTCAAGCGCAATCGGGCGATTGGGTCTGGCGGTCAGAGACCCTTGATCTGCGGGATTATGAAAGCGGCAAGAAGCTACACGCTGCTTTGGCATCAGGCTCAACGTAGACGCGATTGCCGGCGGCTTTAATGACAAAACGGTTACCTAATAACCTCGGATGGATTAAACTTTTGTTGTAGCAAGAGGCGGGTTTTGGAGGAGTATTCTCGCTTCAGCGTTCTCTAAATCTCTTTAATGACGCGCATTAAGTTAAGGAATCTATGAGACTGAAGCAGATCAAATTGGCTGGTTTTAAGTCTTTTGTAGATGCAACAACGGTAACTCTGCCCGGAAATCGTTGTGCGGTGGTTGGGCCAAATGGCTGCGGTAAGTCAAACATTATCGACGCGGTACGCTGGGTTATGGGCGAGAGCTCGGCCAAGCAATTGCGTGGCGAAAATCTCACCGACGTTATTTTTAACGGCTCGACGACGCGTAAGCCTAATTCCGCCGCCAGCATTGAACTTATCTTTGATAATTCTGATGGACGTATAGGCGGTGAATTCTCGTCCTATGCCGACATCGCGATCCGTCGCGAGGTCAGCCGCGACGGGCAGTCCAATTATCTATTGAACGGTAATCGTTGCCGGCGTCGGGACATCCAAGACATATTTCTTGGTACCGGATTTGGTCCACGCAGTTATTCGATCATTGAGCAGGGCATGATCTCGCAGTTAGTCGAAGCCAAGCCGGAAGAACTCAGGGTGTATTTGGAAGAGGCCGCGGGTATCTCCAAATACAAAGAGCGACGCCGGGAAACCGAAAATCGCATTAAACATACTCGTGAAAACCTTGAACGGATTGATGATATTCGTGAAGAACTGGGTCGCCAACTCGATCGCTTGCAGCGTCAGGCACAAGCTGCAGAGCGCTATCGCGAGTTGAAGGCTCAAGAGTCGTTGCTCAGCGCGCAATTCTTTACGCTGCGCTACAACGGCTTTGCCGAAACTTTGCAAACTACCCAGCAAAAGATCACCGAGCTTGAGTTGGCGTTGGAAAAAACGCTGGCACAGCAGCGGCACGTCGATGTATCGATTGAAGAACAACGCCAGCAGGCGGCTGATCAGACAGAGCAGGCAAATGAAATCCAGCAGCAGTTTTATCAGCTTGGGACAGAAATCGCGCGGATTGAGGAGACGCTGCAATTTAACCAACAACGCTCGCAGCAGTTGCAAGAAGATTTGCAGGGTGCAGAACAACGGCAAACAGAAACCCAGCAGCAGTTGGCGATGGATGAGCAACAAATTGCAGAAATGCAGCAGCAGCTTGCAGAACTCGATCCAGGTTTGCAAAAGACTCAGGCGGCCGATGCCCAAGCGCAGCAAACCCTGACGGAAAAAGAAGCTCAGGCTAATGAGGTCCAGCAACGGTGGGACCAGTTCGTGGCGATTGCCGCGGAGAATCAACGAGAAATCGAAGCCCAAGTCTCGCGGTTAGAGTATTTGCAGCAATTGGTGCAACGGCTGCGAACGCTTCGACAACGCAACGAAGACACCGTGCAAAAAGTAGACGAGCAACCTCAGGAAGGCGGACAACTTGTCGAACAGCTGGCGTTGCAGATTACTGACTTGGAAACTGCCGACCGTTCGCTGACTCAGCGTATTGAAGAGTGTTTGGGAAAACTGTCGCTCGCCCGTGAGCACGTTATCGCCCGTGAACGCGACTTAGATACTGCACGGGCGCGGGTACAGGAACTGCGCCATCAATTGGCTGGTATGCAGGCAGCTCAGGACGCAGCCCTTGGCCAAGACGTTTTGGAAGCCGAGTCATGGATTGAAGCTCAAGGCTTAGGTCAAGCTCGGCGGGTTGGCGAGCATTTGGCGGTGGTGCCTGGTTGGGAGCGTGCTATTGAGGCGGTTTTGGGGCGCTTTCTCCGAGCGATCGAAGTTGACAGCCTCGAGGACCATGCGGACGCGTTGGTGAATTTAGCCGAAGGCGATGTGGCGTTAGTTGAGTATCGCGACAATCTCGATCAGAAATCGCCGCGAAACCCTGAATTTGATTTGCCGACTGCCGCTTCGTTGGTTCGTTCAGAGGCCGTAGCGGCCGGATCTTTGCTGTTCGGTGTGTATGCGGCGCAGTCGATCGAGGTCGCGCTGGCTAATCGGGCTGCCTTGAGTGCGGGTCAAAGTATTATTACTCGAGAGGGATTGTGGGTAGGCAGTGATTGGATGCGGGTATTGCATGCGGGTGACCAGACTCAGGGCATTATCGAGCGTGCGCAAGCGATTGAACAACTATTGCTTAATGTTGAGGACGCTGAGCAAGAATTAGCATTATTGCAACAACGTCTCCAAGAGCAGCGGACAGAGATCGAACAACTTGAGGCACAGCGCGAAGCTTTGCAGTTGGAATCCAATAGCCTTACGCAGAACTTGAGTGAGCGCCGCACTGATCACGGTGTGCGACAAGTCAAGTTGGAAGAGGCTGAGGCGCGAAAGGCGCAATTGCAGCGCGACACAGAGCAACTCAATGAGCAAATCAGTGAAGAGCAGTCGCGCTTAGAAAAAACTCGGCAGCGGTTGCAAGAAGTTCAAGCCATTGCTGAAGAACACGATGGTCAGAGAGAGACATTGGCGGTCGAGCGAGAGCAAGCGCATACGCAGGTGCAGCAAAGTCGCGTGGCCGCAGGCGACACCCGCGATCAATTCCATCAGCTTAATGTGCGTTATCAAGCGGTGCAGTCGCAACTCAAGGTCAGTCTTACCGCTCGCGAACGATTGTTAAACCAGCGACAAGACTTACAGAATCAGCTTGAACATGTGCGGCNGAGTATTGAGCAGACNAAACAGCCGCAGCCGCAGTTACAGCAGCAATTGGCGGATAAGTTGGCGGCGCGGGTGGACGTTGAGGCGCAGTTAAACGTTATCCGCGGAACGCTTGCTGGAATCGAGGAAGGCATTCAAAGTCAGCAAGCTGAACGCGAACAAATCGAAGAGCAGGTTGAACAGGTGCGCGGTGGTTTAGAGCAAGCGCGGGTAGAGCGGCAAGGAATTGCTGTGCAAGAAGCCAATGTTCTGGAACAGTTTCAAGGTACGGGTCATGACTTGGCAGAGGTGCAAGCGGCTATGCCCGAAGACGCCACCGCAGCGGCTTGGGCTGATGAGTTAGAGCGTATGGGGCGTCGTATTCAGCGTTTGGGTGCGATCAATTTAGCGGCGATTGAAGAATACGATCAAGAGTCTGAGCGCAAACAGTACTTGGATTCTCAGGCCGAGGATCTAGAGCTTGCGATGCAGACGCTGTTAGACGCGATAGCGAAAATAGATCGTGAAACCCGCAGCCGCTTTAAAGACACGTTCGAAGCGGTCAATACTAAGCTGTCTGAGTTATTTCCCNNGGTTTTCGGCGGCGGTCATGCCTATTTAGAACTCACAGGCGATGACATGCTCGACACGGGGGTGTCGTTGATGGCGCAACCTCCTGGAAAGCGCAACGCCAGCGTGCATTTATTGTCGGGCGGGGAAAAAGCCATGACCGCGGTTGCGTTGATTTTCTCAATTTTCCACCTCAATCCAAGTCCGGTTTGCTTATTAGACGAGGTGGACGCGCCGTTGGACGATATAAACGTTACGCGCTTTGCCGGTCTGATCAAGGAAATGTCAGAAAATGTNCAGTTCTTGGTGATTACACACAANAAGATAACGATGGAAATGGCGGATTATCTGATGGGCGTAACCATGCAAGAAGCTGGGGTTTCCCGATTAGTCTCGGTTGACGTGGAGGCCGCCGCAGCTCTTGCGATTTTGTGATGAGCACAGGGTGAGACTAGGCGTTATGGAATGGCGGCCTTATGATGACTNACTGTTTCGATATATGCATCTCGATGCGTAACTTTGCTGAAGATGGTCGGCAAAGGAGGATCATAAGTTGGATATAAAAGAGATCATTCTTTTTGGTGGCGGGCTGCTCTTGGTTGCGGTGATTGGGCACGGGATTTGGGTTGCGCAGCGTGCTCGGCGGAGCCAATTGAGAATGGACATTTCGCCTAAAAATTTCCGTGAAGCAGACCATGTGGTGTTCCCTGAAGAGCCAGTAGTGCGTGGAGAATTGCCAAACGGTGGAGCGCGTATCGTCAGCGTGGTTGAANCTCCAGAGCCCAGGCAAGACAACTTAGAGCTAGACATTGACCCGCTTAAGCCGCGTCGTGACGAGCGCCATAATAGTGCGTTAGCGCGACAGCAAAAGGCCAAAGCGTTGCGCGGCGAAAAGCGTAAAATAGCGGTCGANAAACNTCGGCACGCCGAGCAGGCGCAGACTGACACCCACGTTGAAGATGCCCCTGAGCTTACTGAACTTATTGTGCTGCATGTGCTTGCCAGCTCCGGCGAAGCATTCGCGGGAGCGGACTTAGTGGCGGCTCTGAGGAACGAAGGCCTGCGTTTCGGCGAAATGAATATTTTCCATTATATAGATGAGGCGAGTGATCGCCCGCTTTATAGTGTCGCCAACGCCATTGAGCCCGGAACGTTCGATCTCGCCGATTTGCCTGCGTTGCGGTCGCCGGGCCTTACGTTTTTTCTGCAATTGCCCGCGCAGGTTGATGGGATTGAAGCGTTAGAGCGTATGCTAGGGGCGGCTCAGGGAATAGCGAGCGCATTAAGCGGTGATCTAAAAGATCAGAGCATGAGTGCGCTTACGGGACAGACTGCGGAACACATGCGCGAACGAGTTCGCGACTTCGCTCGCCGTTACCTTACTCAGCAAGCTTACGAATCAGATACGTGACCTCGCAGCAAACGGACGTAGAGGTGCGACTCTCCAGATTGCGCGCGAGCCTCCATCACCATAACCACTGTTACCATGTGTTAGACGCGCCGGAGATAGCGGACGCCGAATACGATGCGTTGTTTGATGAATTACTTAGCCTAGAAGCGAGGCGCCCGGATCTTGTTGCCGTGGATTCACCGAGTCAGCGGGTCGGCGCGCCGCCTGCTGCACAATTCGAGAAGATTCAACATCGGCAACCGATGTTGTCGCTAGATAAGAGTACGGACGTCGATGAACTCGGTGACTGGATGCAACGCTGTAGCAACCGCCTGGTAGATGGCAGCGCTTTAAGTTTCTCCTGCGAACCTAAGATCGACGGAATTGCCGTGGCGCTGATATACCGCGATGGGTTGTTGGTTTCAGCGGCAACGCGCGGTGANGGCTTTACCGGTGAAAACATTCTCTCGAACGTAAGAACCATCGCCGCNGTGCCACTCAAGTTAAGGGGTGCAGATGTCCCCCCAGCTTTTGAAGTGAGGGGTGAGATCTATATGGCGCATGACGATTTTTACGCGTTTAATCAAACGGCTGTGCANCAGCAGCAAAAGCCTTTGTTGAATCCGCGCAATGGGGCTGCAGGCAGCTTGCGCCAGCTCGACTCGAGAGTTACCGCGCGCAGACCTTTAACTATGTTTTGTTACAGCGTCGGTTGGCTCGAGGGCGACTGGCAGCCAGAAACGCATGNTCAGGTGCTGCGTCAATTGGCGCTATGGGGCTTTCGAACGAATCCGATGACTGAGGAAGTTGCCGATTTGGACAGCTGTGTGGAATACATTCAGCGGCTTCGAGACGCGCGCGACAGCCTTGGNTACGATATTGACGGGGTTGTCGTTAAGGTTAATCGGTTAGACCATCAGCAGGAACTTGGTAATGTCACGCGTAAGCCGCGCTGGGCGATAGCGTTCAAATACCCGGCTGAAGAGGCGACNACCCAGTTATTGGGTGTTGATTTTCAGGTTGGTCGGACTGGTGCGATCACACCGGTTGCGCGCCTGCAGCCGGTCTTTGTGGGTGGTGTGACCGTGACCAACGCAACCCTGCACAATATGNATGAGATACGAAGATTGGGGTTGCGTATTGGTGATCAGGTGATCCTTCGCCGTGCCGGCGATGTTATTCCGCAGGTACGCGCCGTGGTCTTGAGCAAACGGCCCGCCGATGCCAGCGAGGTCGCAATTCCGGAAACCTGTCCGTCCTGTGGGGGTGCGGTTCGGCGCCTAGAGGACGAAATTGTCCTGCGTTGNAGCGCCTCTTCACATAATTGTCCGGCGCAACGCAAAGAGGGGATTCGGCATTTTGCCTCCCGTCTTGCGCTGGATATTGACGGGTTAGGGGACAAGATTATTGAGCAGCTTGTGGACACTCGCTTGGTTACTGACGCCGCGGATCTTTTCGAGTTAGACGTTGATGCCCTCAGTGGGTTGGAGCGCATGGCTCNGAAGTCGGCGGAGAATTTGCTTNCGGCGATCGCTGNAAGCAAGCAGACCACGTTGCCGCGTTTTATCTATGCGCTGGGTATTCGCGAAGTCGGTGAAGCCACAGCGCTGGCGTTAGCCAGACATTTTGGTGATCTCGTGGACTTGCGAAGCGCGGATCTCGAGCAGCTGGAAGTGGTTTCTGATGTCGGTCCAGTNGTGGCTAAGTCTATATACGATTATTTACATGACCCCGAAAATTTGCGGGTTGTCGACGCCTTGNTGTCGCATGGGGTCAGTTGGACGCCGCTGCAAAGGGACGATGCGACTCAGCCCTTGATGGGACAGACGTGGGTTTTGACGGGTTCATTAGAGCTGATGCCGCGCAATCAAGCAAAAAGTGCGCTGCAGTCGCTGGGCGCTAAGGTGGCGGGATCGGTGTCCTCTAAAACCAGCGTTGTCGTCGCAGGGCCGGGTGCTGGCAGTAAATTAGCTAAAGCCGCTGCGTTGAACATTCGAGTACAAGATGAACAAGAGTTTCTAGCATTTTTGCAGGAGGTAGGCGTTGATTTTCCCAGTGATTGAAATTCGATTCGCAGCAGTGGGTTTGCTCCTTTTGTCTGGCTGTGCGAGCGCGCCTCCGCAAGACCCCAACAATATTTGTACAATTTTGGCGCAAAATCAGAGTTGGTACTCGGCGTCGTTAAAAGCGGCGAAGCGGTGGGGTATGCCTGTGCACATAGGTCTAGCGTTTATCCATAGAGAATCGTCTTTCGTAGCGAAGGCTAAGCCGCCTCGAGAGAAGGTTCTCGGTATTGTGCCGTGGCGGAGATCCTCCAGTGCTTATGGTTATGCGCAGGCTACCGACGAAGCTTGGATCGACTATAAGAAAGATACCGGCCGGCGGTTCGTGCAAAGAGATGATTTTGCCGACGCGGTGGACTTTATCGGTTGGTATAACGACCGCAGTAACAAGCGTTTACGGTTGCGTAAGAACGATGCTTATCGCTTGTATTTGGCGTACTACAATGGGCACACTGGTTATAGCCAAGGCCGCTGGCGCAAGTCCAGCACCATTAAAGGATATGCAAAGAAGGCGGCGGCTCAGGCCGGCCTCTATCAGAAACAGCTGCGAAAGTGCCGCGGCAAGCTTAAAAAACGCGGTTGGTTTAGTTAGTCGACAGTCTTAGAGCTGAAACAATTTCTCTGGATTGGNACTCAACTGGTCTATTTGTGCCAGCGTTGCGGTTAACCATTGAATATAGGCATCGTTAGTGCGCAGTAGCGCCCTTACATTGCCGTCATCGTCTTCNGCTCGGAAAGCCCTGCGAAATAATGGCGAATAGTAGAGCGGTTGCCCTATGTAGGCTGGGCAATCAGATAACGCCTGGCGCAATTCGTTAAATTCGTCGCGGCTGTCGACCAAATTCGGCAGGATGATTACAACGGGTGTCCTGTTGTCATAATCTTTGCGTTGGCGTTGGAAAAGCTGCTGCAAAGACGTTAGATATTTACGCGTAGCGAAAATATCGGCGTCGCTGACGGAAGTTGGCACAAAAATCACGTCGCAATACAACAAGAATGAGCTGCGACCCGGTTCGTTGCCGGCCGGGCTATCAAAGACGATGAACTTGCGGTTGGTTTTATGCGNAGGCTCAGATTCGATGTGGTTGATGATGTTGCCGTTGTTGGGCGACCCGGACGCCAAAAATAAATTGTCGTCGTTCATAACCGAAAAGCGGTGGTTGGTGAAGCGTCGCAGTGAGTCGCTACTGGTAGCCTGATTGTCAAGATCGATCAGTTCAACATCAGTTTCAGGATTGCGCGTTGCAAGACCTAGACTCATCATAAGTGCCAGCGTGCTTTTACCGACGCCGCCTTTAGCGTTGGCGAAGATCGCCGTTCTTCCCCGTCGCGATTTGCCCGTTGTCGGCGCTACCAGTGGTGAATCAGTCAATTTTGACCCCACCTTTGAGTGCGACTTTAAAACTAATCGTCGTCACTCACTTCAGCATCGGTATTAACGGCTGAGGTGAACGCTTCTAGTCGATCTGACACTAATGGCTCGCTAGAACTGCTCCCCCAGTCGGTGGAAATTTCTCCGACAAGTTTGGCGCCTTCCATGGTCTCCAAGGATCCATATTGAATCTTGCCGCGAATTCGTCCTGAAGAACATACGGTGAGTTTGCCGGTTAGGGTCAGGCTGTCTTCCACAGTACCCTCAACCTTTGCGGTCTCTCCCGAAATATCGCCTTGAACTACGCCACCAGGGCCAACGATGAGGTGTTTGACCGCAACTTTGCCGACTATTTTTCCGTCGATGCGAGCAGTGCCGTCGATCGCCAGCGAAGCGCCTTCAAGNTGCGTCGCGGTGCCGACATAGAATTCGTAATCTGAATCGGAATCATTCATGTGTCTGTCCTATTTGTAAGGTTTGGTTGGTGTTTCTAGTTTGTTTTTGNATGCCACTAGCCGCGTTCTTGAAACTGTTTCAATTCGTGTACTTGCTTTTCGGTGGTGTCGCCGATCGGCACTAACTCTCCAGTGATCAGTGCGCCGGGGCTGACCTGCAACTGATTGAAGCGAAGTACACCAGTGACCTTCGCTGTCGGGCCAATAGAGACGCTGACAGTACCGATCACGGTCGCTTCCACGTGGCCAGAAATTTCCACGATTGGCGCATTGATTTCTCCAATCAATTGACCACCATCAAGAATTTTCACAACACTGCTGTCATCGCCGTTACAGCTTATGGAGCCGTTCACCGATCCAGCGATGACAAGTTCTTTATTGAACACAAGATCTCCGCTTAACGAGGTTCCATGGGCGACGAGACTNGTGGATATCGTAGGTTTCATTTTAGACTGCATAGACGCGATTCTGATGCTAACAGTCNAAGTTTACTAGAAGTTGACAGGTGTTTGCCAAGTTTGTGCGGCCTCAATTCGGGGGTGTTAAGTGGCTATAGTTTTAGTAACTCGCGCCCATCCCGGCCCGTACGTCATTGTTTATGCCATAGGATGGGANCGGATAGCGCAACCCATTAGCCGATAATGCTTCCAGTCCTTGGATCACCTTGGGTAAGAACGACGGAGGGATGGCCATGAGTAATTCGTCTTCCATGACGCCGCCATAACGCCTCTCTGCGTAACATGGTATGGAAAGACTCGGTTCGCCCGAGACCAATGCGCGTCCCCAAGAGTCAGCACAGGCNGATTCGCCGACGCAGCTGAAGTCCAACTTTTTGTATCCAGTCCATTGCAGGCCATTGATAAATAGGATCATTTGCGCGGGTGTTGCGTAGATTAGGCAGATGTCGGGTGGATTTATCCGGCCGCTGGCCAGAGGGCTCACTGCCATGGCCTCGAATTTGCCGTGTTCGACAACAGCCATCGCCTGCTGGTGGGCAGCCGCGTCGCGTTGACTGCCAAACCAAACGCCGTTCATGCGCTCGCCNGACAGCCATTCGTCATCTCGCGGGTGNAGGCCGAGCACTGTGCTGCATTGTGCGCCCACCAAGTCTGCGGCAGTAATTCCTACCGTCCAGCCATTGCGGGCGGCCTGACCGACAATTTGATCGGTAGTGTGGACGTCTTTGGGGCGTCGGATGCGCTCGATTGCCGCCATATCGTCGGCAGATTCGAATAACTTCATCCCGATCGGTGTGGTGCGCAATCGCAGCAAACGGTTTAGATCGTCGACGATTTGTTTGCCATTGTAATTCAGATCAGTGGAGATGAGCTCATTCATGACTGTGTTCCCCAGTTAGAACTGTTGTTAGTCGGCCGCTTTGACGCGTTCAAAGTTGGGCGGCCGTTTTTCAATAAACGAGCGCACCCCCTCTCTGAAGTCATCCCGTTGCAGACTTGCAGCCATCCAATCATTGGTTTCGCGCATAGCGTCGCCNAGCTGCATATTCATGTGTCGGTAAATTTGAGCTTTCATAACTTGTAGCGATTTTGGCGCAGAAGAGGCTGCAAGGTTGCGCACATAGTCTATTGCTGTTGCTAACGACTCTCCATCTTCGACGAGTTTTTCGGCAAGACCTATCTCTTTAGCCTCTTCTCCTGTGAATTTTCGCGCACTCCACAAAAGATCCAATGCGTTACCCGAACCAATTAACCTCGGCAGTGTCCAACTGATGCCATGTTCGGCAATTAGGCCGCGTTGGGAAAACGCAGTGCTGAACTTCGCTGATCGTTCGACGATGCGAAGATCGNTCATGCTGGCAATGGCTAGGCCTAGGCCCGCACAAGCGCCGTTGATTGCCGCGATGACGGGTTTGCGAATTGACATTAAATAACTGTAGGTTACTTGGAAGTTGTCACCCAACTCCGGATCCCCGGGCTNTGCCTTTAGTTCTGCAAGGTCNTCGGTTTTACCGGCATCGCCATCGCTTATGGCATTTAGGGCATTCATATCCATGCCGGGGCAGAATCCACGGCCTTCGCCAGTGAGTATTATTCCGACAACTTTTTCGTCTGTTTCTGCCGCTGCAAGCGCGTGCCGAATTTCCGCGAGCATGCGGCTGGTAAAGGCGTTCAACGCCTCTGGACGATTGAATTTGATGACGGCCACTGGGTCGTCAACTTGATAAATGATGTCTTGATAGTGCATTAGTGATCCCCTCAAATCTTATTTATTGAGAGTAACGCCTTCGCTCGCATGGTTCCAGCGCGCGCTTGATGCGGCTCGAGTAATCGCTGTTTAGCGTTGGTAGCGAAAGAATCGAACCTGCCGAAACTCATCGAATTCACCGAGGTTTGGAAACGTCAATGCCTCGGCTTGATGCACAATTTCGAAGTCTTCATCCTCTACATCGGACACTCTGGAGTCGCTGATTATTACGGTGTTTGCCCGGTCTTTTATTTGCTGAATCAACGGTAAATTGCTGCGGTCGTAGAGCACGTCGGCCATCCACACTTGGTCGAGATTCCGAGGCAGTTCACGGATGTCACGACAGATGTTGACATTGCTGCCGTTTAATTCAGCGTTAATCTTGGTGGCCAGCAGCGCGTCGTCATCAATATCACAGGCGAAAACTTCGCGCGCGCCGGCCAATGCTGCAGCAATTGCGACGATGCCGGAACCGCAACCAATGTCAGCGATGACTTGACCGGCGACGAGTTGCGGTTCTGCTTGCAGCCATATGGCGCTTGCCAATCCACTGCCCCAGCAAAATGCCCAATACGCCGGATTGGCGATAACGGCGCGCATTGTCGCCGGCGCCAGCGGAGCGGTGGAAAAATCTGCATTGATAAGCGCCAGCTTTAAATCTTTTAATCCGGGCAGTTGCGTCGCTTCTATGCGTGCTTCCGGCAGCGTAATACGCAGTCGTTCTTGTATNGGTTCTAGTCGCGTTGGCATGGGTGAATAGTGCCTAAGGCGCTGCCTAGGTGCTAGTTTTGCCCGCTTAAACTCCGTAATCTTCTGGCCTTCATAAACGCATCAAGGAATACGCGTGACAGAACAGCAGCATGACATGGCGAAGCAAGATAGAAGCGGTGCAGAGAGTCTGGTGGAGACTTTTGTTGATGCGGGGGTGGATGTTTGTTTTGCCAACCCCGGNACTTCGGAGATGCATTTTGTTGCGGCTCTCGACAGCAATCCAAAAATGCGTTGTGTACTTGGGTTGTTTGAAGGCGTGGTCACCGGTGCCGCAGATGGTTNTGGGCGCATGCGTGGGACACCAGCGGCTACGTTGACCCACCTCGGTCCGGGATTGGGNAATGGGTTAGCTAACCTTCACAATGCCAAAAAGGCGCGCACCCCTGTAGTGAATGTGATCGGTGACCATGCCACGTTTCATCGTCAGTACGATGCGCCTCTGAGTTCCGATGTTGCCGGTATCGCGGCGCCGGTAAGTGGTTGGCTAAAAGTTTCTGAATCTGCAGATGATGTGGCGCGTGACGGCGCGGAAGCTGTGCAGGCCTCGATGAGCCCACCCGGGCAGGTCGCCAGTCTTATTTTACCCGCTGATACAGCNTGGAACAGAACTGAGGCGCAGGCTAAACCGCTACCGAAAATNTCTGCTCAGCCTGTAGATCCNGCAGGCGTAGAGCNTGCAGCAGCAGCGCTGCACTCGGGTAAGCCGGCGGTTATTCTGATGAACGGTGTTTTGACCGAGGAACGACTGACGCTGGCTAATAAAATTTCACAAAAGACCGGTGCCCGCATCATCAGTGACACGTTCATTTCACGCATGCGTCGAGGCGCAGGCGTGCCAGAGATCCTGCGGCTTCCTTACTTTGGTGAGCAGGCTGCAGAAGTGCTGCAAGGCGTCGAGCATTTGATTCTGGTAAGCAGTCAGCCGCCGATTACTTTCTTTGCTTATCCGGATAAACCAAATTGGTTGACCCCGGATAATTGCCAGATTCATACCTTGGTTGAACGCGATGGCGACGTGGATGGTGCGTTAGAGGCGCTGTGTCAAGCCGTTGGTGCCGCCGCGCTCGCGCCGATTCTGGTGCAACCCGCGCGGCCCGATGCGCCAAAGGGTGTGTTGAATCCGGTAACCGTGGGCCAGTCGCTGGCGCACTATTTNCCTGAAAATGCGATCGTTGTAGACGAGGGAGGCACATGCGGAGCGGGTTCCGCGATAGCCACGGCATCGTCGCCAGCNCACGACTGGTTGATGTTAACGGGNGGTTCNATTGGNTANGGACTGCCNACGGCCNCNGGAGCGGCGATTGCNTGNCCGGACCGCCGTGTGATCAATTTGCAAGCCGACGGNAGTGCAATGTATACGGTGCAGGCNTTGTGGACCCAAGTGAGAGAAAGTCTAGANATCACGACCATNATCCTAGCGAACCGCAAATACGCTATTTTGCANATTGAGTTTGCTCGGGTCGGTGCGCATAACCCAGGTCCAAAGGCGATGAGCATGCTGGATTTGACGCGTCCCGACCTCGATTGGGTAGCTCTCGCCAAAGGCATGGGGATGGACGCATGGCAGACGGATTCCGCCGAGTCATTCAATGAGGCNCTAGACCGCTCACTGAATACCCCCGGTCCTTCGCTCATTGAAGCGTTGGTTTGATAATTTTCCGAGGNCGATGTGGTCATGGGGCTTAAGGGTTTTTTGCATCGNTCCNGCTCTGTCCTGAANCCGATTGCGCGCNCGCTCTGCGGTGCTGGGTTGATGTNTATAGCAGTCGNCGCCGCCGCNGCAGAACATACTTGGCATATGGATTTGCGTTGGAATTTTCTAAAGCTGGGGCAAGTTACGTTTGTTGCCTCAACGACAGATGATGAAGAGCGTTTTGAGATTATCGGCAGAACCGCTGGACCATTGCGATGGGTGAAAAACTACGACGGTAGAGGTTTGTTGGAGCGCAAGGGCGAACGCGAGATCTATACGCTGCAGGGAACAGACGGCGGGGTAAACGAGATTCGGCGAATCGTTTTCGAGCATGGCGAGTTGCCCCGTGTGCTGGAGTTTAAAGACAGCGCTGCAGAGCGTTATCTTGAACCCGCAGAGCCATGGGGAAGCCAGGCTTGGTCGCCGATGGCGTTGGTGGATAGGGTGTTGAAAAGCGCTGAATATCCAAAATTATGCGCTGGGCAATTCACCGTATTTGATGGCAAAAGGCGCTATGAGGTTCTGCTCTCAGCTACGACCACTCCAGAGGCGAGCAGTTCTGTAGACGCAAATATGCAGAGGCTAGCGCAGTGCACCGCGATTTTATTGGGGGCGTCACTCTACGAAGTCGGACAATCATTACCGAATGCCGTGCAAGATGGAGATCGACGACTCGCGCTTGAAATGGGTTCATCGAAGAAGATGCGTCAGGTCTGGTTGTTTGGGCGAGGAGATCGACGCATAGACTTCACCTTCATGAGCGAGTGTGGCGATGGGTTGCTCAGTGAAATGAAATTTCATTCAGCTTTGGGGGTGATTGTAGGCGGCGTGTCGGCCCCCTGCTCGAGTTAAAAACATGGGGGAGCCGTGTGAAATTGGCAATAGACAAAGGAAAAGAAGTTGCTAAACTAGCTCGTCTGTCCAAAAGTCGCTCGGTTGAAGTGTCGAATTGAGTGGCATGCGTTCTATTTGGAACTCGATTAGAATCAGAGGGAACGGGTGGCTTGGCGCCTATTCAGACCACTTGGTTCAGGAAAAGGTCCTATTAACTAGCGAACATAGGGAGCATCGGTAAGTTAAAAACACTACCCATGCTCCATCTGAGAAATCGGATTCGCACAAATAAAAAATTCTCATAGGAGAAAGAAGATGTCGTCTGGAAAAATCGGTTTGATGAGAAGGAGCATAGCTGCAGTCAGCGTTATTGCATTGATCTTCGGCTTGTCAGCTAGGCCAGCGTATGCAGCAGAAGCACCTGCCGGAGAAGGCAGCGCGAGCAGTTCTAGCTCGGGAACAGCTGGGTCTGGTACAGGTGC
>PBQQ01000019.1 GCA_002725095.1 Gammaproteobacteria bacterium | reverse complement strand
ATTCAAAGCGATGCGGATACGGGCGTATTCCCAAGCGACGCCAAGACGATTTTTCAGCAACTGTCATCCAGTGACAAAGAGCTGCAGATGATCGGTGGCGATCACTATCTGCAGGAACCTAAGGACGCACGAGCCGACGTAGCGGATCTCATTCACGGTTGGTTGCAGACACGTCTATAATCCGTTGATGGGTCGCCCATTTGACTTTACGCCGTATTCATTGACTGGGAAGTCCGCGTGTTCAATTCCTGGCTGCAGGGTAGCGCAGAACTCCAACATAACGCCGTCTGGGTCTAAAAAGTAGAACGATCGAATCCAGGTTTTCTCCGAGGCTTCGGCGCTGGTATGCGACTCTCCTCCAGTAACGACATCGTTGTGATTGACAACCGGCGTGCAGTCCACACCCTTAACCACAAGCTGCTCGCGATAGTCGTCTATTTGCTCTGCAGCGACATTAAACGCCACATGATTCATAGAACCATGGGCCGAGCTGATATTACCCGCGCGACTGCCAACAATATTTTTTACAGAAGCGACACCAGGCTGTGCGGGCTCCGCATCATTAAACCAAAAGAACGCAAGTTCAGAGCCATTGCCCATATCAAAAAAGAAATGCTGTCCATAGCCGTCCAAATCAAACCCTTTAGTCAGACGCAACCCTACGGTATTGGTATAGAAATCCACCGTGCGCGCCATATCTTTACACACCAAGGCCAGGTGATGAACGCCGTTAAGTTGTATCGGTGACGACCCTGTTGCCATGCTGCCCTCCCGCAGATGTGCGTAGCTGTGCACTTGTTTTGGCAGAGTTTTCAGGGAATAGCAACCAAAGACGTCACGCCAACAAGACCGCCCACAGTACAACCGCAACGGTGAGCAACGCCAAACCGCGGTTTAACACCTTGCTGGCACCCAGCGCGCGGCGCAGCACAACGCCAGCCAGACACCAGCTACTGTGGAAAATCAACTGGGCCAAGACAAAACTCAGTGGAATCAGTAGATATTGCTCAGCAACAGTGGGCGTAACGGGCATGAATTCGGAAAACGCAAGCACGACCATAACCCAAGTTTTAGGACTGAGCGGATGCACGAAAATGCCGTCACGAAAACTCAATTCGCGATCCGGTCGCTGAGTGTCTATGTGGGCGTTCCAACCGCGCAGCGCCAGCCAACTCATGTATGCGGCACTGAGTACGGCAAAGACTTTGGCTATTTCAGGATACTGTTGCACGATGCTCGTTAGCCCCAACGCCATCGCGACATTAAGCAGCAATTTACCGCTGATCAGGCCTATATTAAAAGGTATACATCGCGCGAAACCGTGCTGCGCACCCGCCGTCATGATTAAAAGATTCGCGGGACCTGGCGTACTCACCATCAGCACGATGAACAACCAAAGTGGCCAATAACTTTCAAACACCGTTGAATAACCCGTTATGCTGATCGCGCGCCGCTACTCGACCTGCTGGCTCCGCGTCAATTAAAATAATGTTCGTCGTTATTTTTTGCTTGTGGTATCTAAACACACAGATTTACTCAGGAGGCCCTGATGCAAATTCCAGAACCTGTTCTATTCAAAGGCGCGCCCGGCTCACCTTATACGCGAAAAATGCTCGCTTACTTGCGCTTTCGCCACATTCGCTACGAACTGCTTATTGGCGATCAGACACAGCACAAAAACTTGCCGGAGCCCAAGGTGCAGCTCTTGCCGACCTTTTTTCTGCCCGACGACGATAACAAAATTCAGGCGGTTGTAGATTCAACCCCACTGATTCGGCGATTCGAAGCGGACTTCGAACAACGCCGAAGCATACCTCAGGATCCAGTAATGGCGTTTCTCAATTACCTGATAGAAGACTACGCCGATGAGTGGTTAACCAAGGCCATGTTTCACTACCGCTGGTACTACCAGGCGGATATCGACATGGCTGGAACCATATTGCCGCGCTGGACCAGCATCCAATCCCCCGAGGCAGAACTGCAGCAGCGCCGGGCCTATATCGCCGATCGGCAGATCTCGCGCCTATATGTCGTGGGCTCCAACGACACCACAGCACCGGTAATCGAGGCGAGCTACAAACGTTTTTTACATCTATTTGACCAAATGCTGCAGCGTCATCCTTTNGTATTCGGTGCTCGCCCTTCCTCCGCGGATTTCGGAATCTACGCNCAACTCACGCAATTGGCCAAATTCGACCCGACACCGGCGGCGATTTGCATGCAGGAAGCACCGCGAGTTCATGCATGGACAGACGTTGTGGATGATCTNAGCGGCAATGCAGCCGATGCCAATGNCTGGATCAGCCTACAGGACAGCACAGAACATCTTAAAGAACTGCTCAGCGAAATCGGCCGTGTTTACGCNCCNGCNTTGNTGGCAAACGCNAAAGCCCTNCAAGCNGGCGANGCNANNATGGCGACTAACATTGACGGTCAGCCTTGGGAGCAACCGACATTNCCTTATCAAGCTAAGTGTTTACAATGGATCAACGAAGAGTACCAGCAGCTCGGCAGTAACGGCCAAGGCCAGATAGACGCAATGTTTGAGGGTACCGGTTGCGAAGCGATGATCGTTAGATAGGTGCGCGAACAGGCCCGAATTGATGTCCGGCCCTGCAACTTTTAAGACGGAACGGATTTTAGGGAGCCGCGATGATACAAATCACACCAACGGGCCAGGCGTGCGGCGCGACAATACATGGCGTGGATCTATCCCAGCCGCTCGACTCTGCCACAATTAAGAACATCCGCAGCGCTTGGTTAGAGCACCACGTGCTGGCGTTTCCAGATCAAAAACTCTCGGATCCCGATCTGGTGCGCATCACCCAATACTTTGGAGGAATAGGCGACGACCCCTATTTCGTGCCCATTGGCGACGACAATCCAGTGGTCGCACTGAGCCGCCGCGCCGACGAACAAGCGCCGGTGTTCGCAGAGAACTGGCACAGCGACTGGAGCTTTAAGACGCACCCACCTATCGGCACCTGCCTATACAGTTTGGTTGTACCGCCGGTTGGCGGCGATACCAGCTTTGCCAATCAGCAACTGGCTGTAGCCATGATGCCNAGCCAACTGCGCGCGCGCTTAGACGGCAAAATCGCGTTGCATTCAGCCGCGGCCGCCTATGGACCCGAGGGAACCTACGGTGAGAAAGATCAAGACAACGATCGAACTATGCAGATTTTATATTCGGAGGATGCTTCAAACACCGAACGTCACGCGATCATCAATGTGCATCCGGAGAACGGTGAAGAAACCTTGTTTAGCACCGTGGGCTACATTTGCGCGATTGAAGACATGCNCCAAGATGAAGCNCAGCAACTCATTTTTGACCTTTACGCTTGGCAAACTCGTGAGGAGTTTCAATACACCCACAAATGGCAACCTAACATGTTTGTGATGTGGGACAATCGGTCAGTGCTGCACAAAGCCAATGGTGGCTATGACGGGTACGCCCGAGAATTGCATCGCACGACAATCGCTGGAGACGCGCAGCTGAGCTTGTAAATAACATCGGGCAAACACACGATGAAAACTTGGACGCTGTATTTAGTTTTACCGGGCCGCTATGGCGCTTTAATCTCAGGCGTTGGGATGCTGGCGTTATGGGCTCTGATCCAACTCTGGTTAGTAGGTGAGGTTTTTTGGGCGTCGACGGGCCTGTTCTTTGCGGCTGCCCTCGCCTACCTGCCTGCCGTTCACGCCTATATTTTGAGCATCACCCGTACAGCGATAATCGCACTGGCCCCCAACCTGTCATTAAGCGCTGCAAAGCAATCCGAGACGCTCGGACGCGTGGGAAATGCAGGATGGCGATATCAAATCATTTGTATCGTAATCGGCACATGTGCGGCGCTGCTGCACATCCAATATATGGGCATCATCACTCTACTTCCTGACGGCTCGCCAGACCTGTCCTCCAACATGACTCGNGTCAACATAACCGGCACGTTATTAACATGGATTACCATGATTACGGTTATTGCTGACTTAATTCGCAACAATTCGCTTGTGGGTAATCTAGCTCTTCACTTTAAGCAGATTGATCTGTTTCGCAAGCAACCCTGGCAGCCGCTAGCACGCGTGGCCATCGCATCGACACTTGCAATTATCGGGTCTAACGCTCTCTTTCCGCTGATGTTCATTGACAGCGGAACACCTCCGGCGATGAAAATACTGCCCGCAATGGCGCTGACCATTCCCGCGGTGATCGCCATGGTCCTGTTACCTTTGGCGTCCGCACGCAAACAAATCAAAAAACAAAAACTTCAGCGCCTGCAGGCTGTAGATCAAGCGATACGCCGGCTGCCCAATCCACAATCCTTGATCGACATGCAAAGGCTGAATACGTTGCTCACACAGCGCGCTCATCTAGAGAAAGTGTCAACCTGGCCATTCAATTTAGACAACGCGGGCCGACTGCTCTTTTACATGTTTATTCCACCGCTAACCTGGGTCGGTGCGGCATTAATTGAACGTTTAGTCGACGGCTTCGTCTAACGGCTAAACTTCTCCACTATTTAGTTCGGCCAATAGATGTACTCGTCTCCCGGCTCATAGGGCTGGCCGCTGTGTTTGTCGATCAATTGCGCGCTGTCGTAAACCGTCGGCCACATGGGTTCGGCTTGCTCGGCATTGTGCGCATCTAACAGCTCATTTAACTGGTATAATCTGGTCGATTCGGTAGCGGCCAAATTATTTTGCTCAGTGGGATCCACATTGAGATTAAATAACCAATACACCGGATCCGGCTGATTCGCGCGAATCAACTTCCAACCCTGATGCTGCACAGTCTGCTGATGGCCCTCGCGCCAGAATAACGTCTCGTGGGGTATGCCTTCTGCCTCACCGGTAATGTAGGGCAGCAAGTCAACACCATCTAACTTGCGCTCTGTAGGCACCTGCGCGCCGGCCGCGGCCGCGATGGTATGAAATAAATCGATATGATGCACCGGCGCCTGCAGCGAAGTGTCCGGCTGAATTTGCGCAGGCCATTTGGCCATAAACGGCACATGAGTGCCACCCTCGAAGTGGGTCAACTTCCAGCCGCGAAAGGGTTTATTCACGTCGGGCAACTGAATATAGCTGGCGCCGCCGTTATCACTGGTCAAAATAATCAAGGTATTCTCGCTAAGTCCGAGTTCATCAAGCTTGGCGACAACTTGCCCAACGCTGCGATCAATAGAGCGAATCATTGCAGAATAGACGCGCAAATGGTGGTCTTCGATGTGCGCGAACGCCGCATAATCTTCTTTAGTGGCCTGCAACGGGTTGTGAATCCCCCAATGCGACAGGAACAAGAAAAAAGGCCGATGCTGATTGCTCTCAATCACCTTAAGAGCCTCATCCGTATAATAGTCGGTAAGGTAACCGTCGGGTTGAAACGGTTCACCGCCGTTGAATTGCGCTGCGTATTCGGCCGACGCCCAAACCATCCGTTCAATGCCTTCTTCAGGGCGCTTGGCGTTAACCACACGCGGATCGTCTTCCGGCAGATAAAGCATCCCCTTCATGTAGAGGCTGTCATCGAAACCCTGATCTTCCGGCCGCATACCATCCACGGCACCTAGATGCCATTTACCAATGTGCGCGGTGTAGTAGCCTGCGTCCTGCAGCACTTCGGCCACGGTGACTTCTTCAGTGGGCATGCCCAGTTCTGCCATATCAGGCAATGTCTCTAGAGCCTGAGCATCCATAAAAGGCGGCAATGGGGAGGGATCAAGATCCTGCATCCACTCGAAAATCGTCGCGCCGATTCGTGGAAATGGCGTAAATTCAAAACCAAAACGCGTCGAGTACCGTCCGGTCATAATGCTCGCTCGAGATGGCGCACAAACAGCGTTCGCCGCATAGCCATTGGTGAACGTCACACCTTGTTGCGCCAGACCGTCAATGTTAGGCGTCATGACCGAACCGTCACCCGCGCCGCCGTTATACAGTGACACGTCGTTAAAACCCATATCGTCCATCAGAATGAGTACCACATTGGGGGGTCGCTGATCGGTTGATTGTGCAGGGCCGGCTGGACCCTGCGGCCACTGAGTGGGCACATTAGGCCCCACGGGAGAGAACGTTTCGCGTGCTAGGGGCACCCCAATAAGCAGCAGTTCGAGCCGGTATTGCCAAGCTGAAACACCCACCAAGGCTATAACCACTGCGGCCAACAATAATTTCTTCACTTTCCCCCCAGGGCACTCAGAATTAACCCGCAAAACCATGACATAGTTACTAATGATTGTCATTATTGGCAATCTTTCATGCCATCCAAGGGCGCTGCCATGCAACTGCAAACCCGAATCCGCTCTACCGCCGCCGGATTTCTGTCCTCAAAGCAATTTGCAGATTTGCTTCAGCGAATCGCTCGAGGCAAGCGCGTATTGTCTGGTAAGGCGCCGACGGTTCACTACTTCCATCAAGTGAACGATCCTTACAGTCATTTAGCCGTGCAGAAGCTCGATGCACTGCGGCATCAGTACACGCTGCCATTCATCACGCATCTAGTCAGCGAATCTGCGGATGCCTTCAAAGGCAGCGCTGAACATTTCGCCCATTGGGCACAGCAAGACGCCTCGGCGATTGCCAGCGGCTACGCTACAACACTTAACATCGTCGGCACACCAACGGCAGAACAAATTCATATGGCCAACCTGCGACTCGGCACGCTGGTCGACGCCGATACATTCGCTGTCGAAGCAAAGGCTGTGGGAACCGAGTTATGGGAACATTCAATACATTTAGACAGCGCCGACACCGCGCACACGACGGCGGCCCAAAATGCTTTAGAAACAGGTAACGCATTGCGCAAGAAANTCGGCCACTATGCGGGTGCGATGTTCTATTTTGACGGCGAATGGTATTGGGGTGTTGATCGCTTGCACCTGCTAGANCANNGNTTNATTGACGAGGGATATGCGTCTGCGAATGCAACACCCATCGTGCCGCTGCCTAGGGCGACNGACACCNCAGACCTCAACGCNNAGCAGATTACGCTNGAATATTTCCCTTCGTTGCGCAGTCCGTATACCGCCGTTGGGCATAAACGGGTACTCGCACTCATCGAACGCAGCGGTGTCAAGGTTGAACTGCGGCCAGTTATGCCGATGCTGATGCGCGGCGTACCGGCACCTCCGGCCAAACAGCGCTACATTATTACCGACGCCGGACGCGAAGGAAGGTTCTACCGCAGCCCACTCGGCCGCGTCGTCGATCCGTTTGGTGAGCCGGTGAAGGCCGCATTTAATTTATACGCGGGTGCTGAAGTACTCAATCAAGGTATGGCCTTCGTCACCGCCTACCTGTCCGCCGCTTGGCAACAAGGCATTGATATCGCCACCACTAAGGGTCTCCAGCAGGTCGCACACAACGCAGAGATCGACTGGCAGGCCATGACCGAGGCAGCCACACGGGTGGATTGGCAAGCGCTGCTGGACGACAACTTATACGCGCTGACCCACGCCAATCTGTGGGGAGTTCCAAGCTTTCGCGTGAGCGGCGGCAATAACCCAGAATCCTTTGCGTGCTGGGGCCAGGATCGAATCTGGCGCGTTGAAGAGGAAATAGCCAGTCGAATTACGTAGCAGCGCGACCGAATGTGTCCACTAAATATCTACTGGTCAGCGCAGCTAAAGGCGGTTTTAATCACCTCGTACAGCACATAAGAGATGCCTATGCAGTTCTCTTGGTCTCATGCCGCCATCTACGTCAGCGTCGCACACATTGGTTTAAGCTTTTATCCCGGCGTGGACGTTTTTACGGTCGCCAATCGCGGCAGACTGATCGACCAGGTGCCTTAACCTTTACCACAACAATTTTCGAGTACACCATGACCCTCACTCAAGCCCACGCCAAAGGTGCCGCTGCAGATCTGATCGAAACCACCATCGGCCAGCGTCTGAATCAGGTGGCTGCGGCTCAACCCGAGCATCCAGCTTTGGTTATGCCACACCAAAGTATCCGTTGGAGCTACGCCGAGTTCCTGACCGAAGTGGATAAACTTGCGACCGGATTGCTCGCCCTAGGACTGAATAAAGGCGATCGCATCGCGATCTGGTCACCTAATCGTTACGAATGGGTGCTGACTCAATTTGCGACGGCAAAGATCGGTGCGATCATGGTGTGCATCAATCCGGCCTATCGGCTCTATGAACTGGAATACGCGCTGAACATTGTGGGCTGTAAGGCCATCATCAGCGCTGAGTCGTTCAAAACCAGCCATTACTTGGAGATGTTGCAGACACTGGCACCCGAGCTAGAACACTGTGAACGCGGCGCGCTCGTTTCAGGGAAGCTACCGCATCTTAAACACGTCATCAGAATGGGCAGCGACAACAGCGCCGGTATGCATAATTTTGACGCAGTGTGCGAACTCGGCAGCGCCACCGAATTTGATCAGTTGGCGATGATTGAGCCGCAACTGGATGCTAATGAAGCCATCAACATTCAATTCACCAGCGGCACCACCGGAAACCCAAAAGGCGCAACACTGACCCATCACAACATCTTAAATAACGCCTACTTTGTAGGTCAAAACATGCGCCTGAGCGCCGCTGACAGGCTATGTATTCCAGTGCCGTTATACCACTGCTTTGGCATGGTGATGGGCACTCTGTGCTGCATCAGCCACGGTGCCACCATGGTTTTACCCTGCGAAGCCTTTGAGCCTAAACCCGTTCTTCAGGCGGTGCAGGATGAACAGTGCACCGCCCTACACGGCGTACCCACCATGTTCATTGCCGAATTAGACGATCCTGACTTTGCTGAGTATGACGTCAGTTCGTTACGCACAGGGGTGATCGCCGGCTCCACCTGCCCGCGCGAGTTGATGAAACGTTTGATCAGCGATATGGATCTAGACGGTATCGTTATCGCTTACGGACAGACCGAATGCAGCCCCGTGGACACCATGACCGAAATGGATGACCCCTTCGAAGCACGAGTCAGCACCGTCGGTCGACCCCACACCAACTGGGAAATCAAAATTTGTCGCGAAGACGGCAGCATTGCCGGTATAGATGAAACCGGCGAAGTCTGCGCCCGTGGCTATGGCGTCATGCAAGGTTATTGGGGTGACCCTGACCGCACGGCGCAAACCATCGACGCGGAAGGCTGGCTGCATTCCGGCGATCTCGGCGAAATGGACGCCAAGGGCTACGTAAAAATTACCGGCCGCATAAAAGATATGATCATTCGCGGCGGCGAAAACGTGTACCCGCGCGAAATCGAAGAGTTTCTTTACACCCACCCAGACATACAAGAAGTTCAGGTGTTCGGCGTGCCCGACGCTAAGTACGGCGAGCAGGTGGCCGCTTGGGTGCAGTTGCGTGACGCAAAAACTGTGACGGCAGAAGACATTGCCGATTTCTGTGCAGGACAGATCACCCACTTCAAAGTACCCCGCTACATCAAACTGGTAGACGAGTTCCCCATGACCGTGACCGGGAAAATGCAGAAGTTCGTGATGCGCGACCAATACGCTGAAGAACTGGGTCTCAGCTAGGCAGGGTCTATAATCAACTATGCAAATGCACTGCCTTGCTGAAAGACCATGCACGAGCGCGCTTAGCTAAACGGACAGTAATTCCCTTAATACGAAGCTTCTTGCTCTAAATTTTAATGCACTTCATTATTATTTGGTCGAAGTCGAGCAAATGAGCGCTGGAGAGTAAACCTTATGAAAATACTGCGAACACCTGATAATTGTTTTGAGGGCTTGGTCGATTACCCCTTCGCCCCGCATTACACCACCATAAAAACCGAGGACGGCAGCGATCTGCGTATTCATCATCTGGACGAGGGCGCCGCTAACGCTCCCATTGTGCTGTGCATGCACGGTCAACCGGTGTGGAGTTACCTGTATCGAAAAATGATTCCGCTGCTGGTCGCCGACGGCTTTCGCGTAATCGCTCCGGATCTGCCGGGTTATGGAAAGTCCGACAAACCCGCAGCGCGTGAAGATTACAGCTACAACCTTCAAGTGGATTGGATGAACGCCTGGCTCCGCAGTAACGACTTCAGCGGCATAACATTTTTTGGCCAAGACTGGGGAGGACTTATCGGATTGCGCATGATTGCCGACAACGAAGATCGCTTCGACCGCGTGGTGATCTCGAATACCGGCCTACCCTACAATCCCGACACCCCTGCGGATGTTATTGCAGAAGTTGAAGACTTCCGCGCTAACAAACCCACACCAACCCTGCCGCAAATGATGAAAGCCCTTCGTGCTGGCGCGCGTGCCCAAGCGATTGCATTCGCGTACTGGCAGAAATTTTGTTGGGAAACACCTGATCTACCCGCGGGTTTTATGTTGTCTATGACGACGGAGCAGCGCAGCCCATTGAGCGCAGCTGTGGACTTCTTGTTTTACCGCGTAGGCCTAAGTACGGTCTCACCGGTGCGCACCGCAGTAGCGAAAGCCTACGAAGCACCATTCCCAGACCCAAGCTATAAAATGGGCATTCGAGCGATGCCGAGCCAAGTACCGACTATGTCCACCAGTCCGTCGTTAGACGCTCAAGGGAAAGCTTGGGAGTTTTTCAGCCAGTGGCAAAAACCATTTCTTTGCGCGTTTGCAGACGACGACCCCGTCACCGGAGGCGGCGACCAACCGTTTCTAGACAAAGTTCCCGGGGCCCAAGGACAACCGCACACCACCATCAAGGGCGGAGGCCACTTTGTGCAGGAAGGTAATCCACAGCAGCTATGTCAGGTCATTGGTGACTTTGTTAGGGCTAATCCGACAGCTGCGGCATGATCCCTGATCTAAGCGTCGACGCGGTAGATTTACACGTCGCCAACATCGAGCGCGACGGCTACTCGATCATGCATAACGCCATCGAGCCTAAGCTTCTCGCGGCTTTGCACGACGAAATCGAGCGACTACAACAAGTTCGACCAGGGGGAGACATTCCGCCCGGTCCCTTCACGGGTTATGTCACCCGAAGATGGTTCGACTTATTAAATGACGCCGACCTCTGGCAAGAGGTCGCTGTACATCCATGGATTATGCAAATACTGCCCCAGGTGCTGGGCGACGGTTTTTTACTGTCGACTATGGGCACCGCTGTGGTCGGCCACGATGAATCGGACCAAGCGGTCCATGTCGATGATGGCGTCTATGGTTTCCCCCGCCCGCACCCTAATCTCGTGTGTAACACTATGTGGGCGCTTACTGACTTCACTGAAGCCACCGGCGCCACCCGAGTGGTGCCAGGCAGTCAAAATTTTGAACACGACCCAGACCTCACCGAAGCTTACGACACCGATGCCTTACTGATGCCCGCAGGCTCCATCGCCTTTGTGCTGGGCAGCTGCTATCACGGCGCAGGAGCCAACACTTCCGGCGAGGATCGCGTCGCTCTTACCATTAACTACTGCAACGGCTGCATGCGCCAACAAGAAAATCTGATGCTGGGCATCCACCCCTCGCGCATGCTGTCTTTTGCGCCAGAGCTACAAGACCTTTTGGGCTTCAAAACCAGCGTCGGCGCCGGGCATATTTTTGCTCAAGACCCGCGTCTGGAGATGCAACGGCACTATGCCGATCAAAGCACACACGACAGTTATCTCGACCGACGCAATGATTTACACAACGAACGCACGGGGGCAAAAACGTGACAACACTGTATATGGTCAAAAGCAATCCAGTGGCGGGCAAAGAGGCTGAGTTCAACCGCTGGTATAGCGAGGTGCATCTGCCCGAGGTACTGCAGATAGAAGGTTTTCAGTCGGCCCAGCGTTTGTTCCTGACACCTCAGCAGATGCAACCGCAAAGCCATAGTTACTTGGCCATTTACACCATCGACAGCAACAACATTGACGGCACGTTGGAAAATTTACGCAACGCAACTTGGATGCATCTTAGCGATGCAATCGATATGGCCACCATAGAGATCGGCATTTACCAAGCTCTGAACGAACAAGTGCATCGGACTGATTAATAATAGAAACATGTCGGTTCGCGGCATCAACCTTCTGTTAGGTAAGAGCCGAACCATGGGAGCCACGCAACGGCCTTCACTACTGCAAGGCACTAAAGTTAAGCTAAAAGCTTTCCACCAACTCTAAAAATGTGCCGTCGGGGTCTTTAAAACAAAAAAACCGGCTGCCATGGTTGGCGCTGGACATCACAGTCGCAGGTTCTGACAAAACGTCTACACCCTCGGCGACTAAAAACGCGTAGTCGGAATGCAAATCACTGCTGCGTAGCGCCAGCCGAGCTAGACCCGGTCGGTGCAGATTCGGATATGGGTCCGCGTTATCTCGAGGCTGTTGCCATTCCAAAAGGTCGATCAACATCGCGGGTTCAGCGCCCTGCAAGGCCATAATGGCGCCATTCACCTGATAATCCTGCATGCCAACCGCAGCATTTACCTCTGGGCTATTGGTTTCAGGCACCTTCCAGACTTCGACAAACCCAAGCATTTCGTAAAACGCCTTCGACCGCGCATAGTCACGGCAATTAATATTGATATGCACCATTCCGGTAATGTTCATAGTCAACCTAATTTAGAAGGGGTTAGACGACGGTATCAGCGTTGTCGATCACCATTTCGGTGCCATTTACATGCTTCGACTCATCACCGAGCAAATAAACCACCATATGCGCCACGTCGCGAGGCTCACCAATACCCATGGCTTTGCGCTTTTTCTCTGCATCGTCGTCGAGATCAATGGCCATTAACTGCTTTACGGCATTTTGCACCATCGGCGTATTGATGCTGCCCGGATGCACTGAATTGCAGCGAATGCGTAACTTTGCCCGTCGGCAATGCACGGCTATGGCCTTCGTCATTGCGCGAATGCCACCTTTAGCCGCCGAGTAAGCCAGGTAATCTGGAATGCCGACGAGCGCTGCAGTAGAGGACATATTCACTATCGAACCGCCGCCGGACTCTTTCATAAGCTTGATCGCCGCCCGACACCCGAAATACGTGCCGTCTAAATGAATGGCTAAGGTTTTTCGCCATATATCGGTGGTCGTGGTCTCTATGTCAGCAATGGGGGCGATGCCCGCGTTATTCACGATGCCGTCCAAACGACCGTACTCGGCTTGGACGACCTCCATAACCTCTGCCCAACGCGCCTCATCGGCTACGTCTTGAGGTAAAAACATGGCGCCAATTTGCGCCGCCAAGTCGCCACCGCGCTCGGCGTCGATATCCGTCATCACCACTCGAGCACCCTGCTCCGTCAGCACCTGGGCGTCGGCAAGCCCCAAACCAGAGGCCGCACCAGTAATCAGCACGACCTTATCTTTAACGCCTGTCATTCACAGCCTCTACTTAGGGGCACACACTTTAAACAGATCAATGCGGCACCTTAACGGGCGGATCGCTGGGCACTGAGTTGAACATCATTTCGTCTGGTATCTGCATCACCTTTTCGTAAACGCCATCAGGATAGTTGCTCATATGCGGCCCCGGCGTGCCCGCAATATCAGGTTGCGGTACCGCCCCCCCTTGATCTTGATAAGCTGCCGGCTTCTTAAAGCATTGCAGTTCGTCCTCAGAGATACCGGCCAAAGCAACAACCTCTGGATCAATCCAAAGGTTTTGATCGATGGGCTCCAACGAATAACTCAATTCCAGAGATAGATCTTCCGGACCGGCAAAATAGATAGAACAACACATACCGTGCTCCAATGGGCCCATAACCGGCCCCCCTTTGGAACGCAGCCGATCCCGCATAGCTAGGAGTTCTTCATGGTTCTTGACCTTAAAAGCAACGTGCTGCATTGCACCACCCGCGCAATTAGCGCCAGGATTGCCCGCATGAGATTCACCCAATACGCGCGGTATATTTTGGATTTTTGGATTACAAACAAAGGCAACTGAACTTTCGTCATTTAACCGTAAGAAGCCATGCCAGGTATCTTCAACGCCATGCATCCAATACAGAGCCTGCAACTCCATGCCCAATTTATCCGTAAAGAATTCGATCTGCGCTTTCATATCAGCGGTGCAAATTCCTAGGTGATGTAGGCCTTCTACTTTGTTCATAACCTCTCCTGACTCCCGTTAGCTTTAAGCTGCGACATACGCAGACAGATTGCAAACCCTATGGTTGCGACTCTTCCACTGCCCGCATTGGGTCATAGCGAAACAGCGTGTCCATCGTGTTATGACGCGCGCGACCGGCCGCGCGATTACGTAACCATGCAGCGACCCCAGACAGNTGGAAAACTNGNGCNTTTCGGCGAGACCCATTCTGGATATTNGCGGTGCGCTGACGACGCAAANCCTCGTANCGNTGGAGGGCACGGACTACATCTTTATCNGNAGCTAAACAGCCNGCAAGTACNGCCGCGTCTTCAATGGCCATAGCNGCACCCTGAGCCATAAANGGCAGCGTNGGNTGACAGGCATCGCCCAGTAAAGTNACGCGCCCTTGNCCCCATTGCGNCATAGGTGGNCGGTCAAACAACGCCCACTTATACAGNTCNNTGGCGTCCGCCTGATNAATCAATTCCGTTACATGAGGGTGCCAGCCTGAAAAATCCTNCTGCAATTCGNNAAGCTCACCCAACTCGGTCCAAGACTCNACCTGCCAACCGGACTTTTCNACGACACAGACGCAGTTTACCCAGTCGCCGCCGCGCACNTAGTAGTGAACAAAATGCTTACCCGGCCCCCACCATACCGTCGACATGGGCCGCACCATCCCTTCCGGCAACTTCGATGTAGGCACNAACATGCGCCAAGCCACATTACCCGTAAACGTTGGNTGCTGATCGCCCCATAAACTCTGTCGAACCCGCGAGTGAATACCGTCGGCACCGATCAGACACGNAGCGACTTCGTCGCGCTCGCCCACCTCNACACGCACACCACCCTTCGGTTGATCGGCGCTAATGCGCTCGANCGGAGATTGAGTACGCAACTCAATGTNTGNATGAGACTCGGCCGCTGCCAACAGCACTGACAANAGGTCACCACGATGCATATGGTAATAAGGCGCGCCATAACGTTCTGCTACCGCANCCCCAAGCGGTGACTCCGTAATGACCCGTCCATTGCGCCAGTGCCGAAACTGGCTGCCTTGGGGTAAAAACGCATGAGCGCCTAAGGCCTGCTCAAGACCTAAATAGTGCAATACTCGCGAGCAGTTGGGCGACAGCTGAATACCGGCCCCAGCCGTTGTGAATTGCTCAGTTTGTTCCACAACCAGCACCGACCAGTCGCGCCTTGCCATACACAATGCCGCTGTTAGGCCACCAATACCCGCGCCTGCAATGATTATCCGCCGCATCTGCTGTCTCTTCCCGTTGACCCAAGCGCCCCGATCATAACCGCCACAGCAAAGCAAAGATCACCGCTGAGAGACCAATTACTGGAACCCAGATCGGTAGCGGCTGCGTTTTACTCGGCAAATGCATCGTCAGAAGTGATCTCCCATGCANTTAGCCCACAAGACGTCCGACTAACANGTTTAGTTTATCTGACGATATTGATGTACAGTGGCCGATCTGAAATCATGCGCGCAGCTTTGCCTAATTCGGCTTTATCGAAAACGCGCTCAAAGTCTTAACCATAGCGGATTTTCAGAACGTTTGCCCAAGGCTAGAGATCGCCTCTTATGTCAAAGCAACACGTTTTTTTAGGCTACGATTGCCGAATGACCGCGATCTTTTTTGACCCGCACACTAGACAGGTTTTCTATGAATACGACAGCATTGCCCAACATGCTCGACAGCGACCCAACGACGATAGCGCTCGAAGACATCGACATCAGCCATATCGACTTGTGGAAGAACGACAGCAAATGGCCTTTCTTCAAACGGCTCCGCGACGAAGCGCCCGTACACTATTGCCGTAACAGCGAATATGGCGCGTTCTGGTCGATCACACGGTTTGACGACATCATGGCGGTAGAAAGGAACTGGGAAGTATTTTCTTCGTATCCCCGTATCTCTATTGGTGATCCGGTTGAAGGCAGCACTTTTTCCACATCCACATTTATCGCCATGGATCCGCCAACCCACGACGAGCAGCGCAAGACCGTGCAGGGCGCAGTGGCGCCGCCGAACCTAAAAAAATTAGAAGCCACTATTCGTCAACGCGCGGGCGCGATCCTCGATAGCCTGCCCGTCGGCGAATCCTTTAACTGGGTGGACAAAGTATCCGTTGAACTGACCACCCAAATGTTAGCAACCTTATTTGACTTCCCTTTCGAAGACCGCAGCAAGCTTACTCGTTGGTCGGATATCGTTTTTGCACGGCTCGGCGAAGGCATTATCGAAAGCCACCAGCAACGACAAGAAGAACTCATGGAGTGTCTCGCCTACTTCACCCGTTTGTGGAAAGAACGCGAAGACAACCCAGTGGGTACTGACTTTATTTCTATGATGATTCGCGGCGACGCTACACGACATCTTTCGCCCCAAGAATACTTAGGAAATATTCTGCTGCTTATCGTTGGCGGCAATGACACTACGCGCAATTCCATTTCCGGAGGTGTACTGGCGCTCAACCAGAACCCAGTCGAGTATCAAAAGCTGCGCGAGAATCCAGACGTAATTCCAAACATGGTGTCTGAAATAATCCGCTGGGTAACGCCACTAGCGCACATGCGCCGCACCGTAACCAAGGACTTT
>PBQQ01000018.1 GCA_002725095.1 Gammaproteobacteria bacterium | reverse complement strand
AAGGCATTTTTCGCGTGGCGGGGACAGGTTCAAAAAACACTCCATCCTCCGAATCAGAAGTACCACGCCCAGCGCAAGTAGTAGCGGTCGCTGCCGCCTTGGGTAAGGACCTCGCCCTGAGGGCTGATGGCCACCGGCAATGGCGCGAATTCATCGTCCGGGTCTGCATATCCGCCAATGTAGCCCAACTGCAGCTGCTGGTTTTGCGCCGCGTCCACTGAGATCTGGCCCTGCAGCAGCGCGCTGCCGTCGTTGAGGTTGCTGATCACCGACAACGACGAGGTCATCAGCGGGTGCCATTGGTAACTCGCGCCCACGGCAAGGTAGTCGCGCATTAGATTGAACACTTCGCCGCGCAGCAACGCTGTTTGCAATTGCGGCGGCAATCGATCTCCGGCCGTGGGCATGCGCTGCATACCAAAGTCGTTGTGAAAGTATTCGGCAAACACATAAGCCATGCGGTCGCGGATCGGGAACGCCACGTCGGCATTTACGACGCCGAGTAAACGCCAGCGATCGCCACTTTGAGCCCCTTGGCGCCAAGCCAGATCCGTGCGGATTACCGCGGGCCCTACGGGCTGGCGCACGCTGAGCCCAACGAAATCCTGATCGTAATGTTTGGCCACAATCAGTTCAAATTCGCTGTTCAACACATAACCGTGCCACTTCGCCGCGGTGCTGCTGACGTGCTTGCGTATGTGCTGTTGCGGGTCGCGCCGAATAACATGCAGCACTTGCAGGTCGTGGCCATTCGGCAGCAACGCCTCGGCCAGCACGAGATCGTCGCCGTTCTTGTAGTCTCGATCCACTGCTGTGGGCGCAAACGGATTGAACGGATCCAATGGCTGAAACACAATGCCACTGCCCCAGCTGACCGCCTGACGGCCTAGGGTGACGCTCCAGTCGTCCTGCCGCCACTGTGCGCTTAAGCGATCAATTCGATGTGACCACTGATGGCGCGCTCCGGAATCGGTCTGCCAGGTCATATCCAGTAACCGACCGTTGTCACTGACCGCCACTTGGTCGATTTGTGCGATCGCCGCCTGCCCCCACTGCACTGCATCGCCCGCATGTAAGACCGTGCTGTGGTGCAGTTGAAACTGCAACGGGCCAACGGTTTTATTCAACATGATGCGCAGATCACCGCTGGCGTCCGTGGTGGGATTTGCCACCTCGCTAAGCTGCCAATCGGATCCGGGCACATCAGCGGCTAACGCGAAGCCCTTTAGGCGGGCGTCAAACTGCATAGGCTGGGCCATGGGCTTGGGTCTTTGCTGACGTCGGGCCGGCCGCGATGGCGCGGCGCTTGTCTTTGTCTCCGCTCGCGCGGTCTGTGCTGGAGGATTCCTCGGCAGCGCCGGCGATGCACGCTCTGCCCGTTGCTGCAGAGGTCCGGGTTTTCGTGCCGATGGCGCTTGAGCGTTCAGCAACAGAGACCATGCGTCCGGATATTTATCCTGTCGCAGTTGTTGCAGCAGCCGTTGCCGATTTTGGGTAGCGGCCGCCACCGCTACCCGCGTGCGTCCGTTCGCGGGCAACAGTCGGACTTGAGCGCGTATGCCGCGTTGGCGCAACTGGGTTTCCACACTGACTCGTGCGCGTTCTGCATTGGTTTGATCGGCATAGCTGCCAACAACGATGACGTATTCATCGGCCGCAACACTCTGTATCGCAACAACGGCCAGCAACGCCACAACAAGAATATTTGCGAAGGCCCCCAACGCCTTAACCGTCGCGATCGATAAGGCCGTCCAACAAATGCACCTGCCGTCCGGCATGCGCCATAACCATGGGGTCATGCGTCGCAGTGATGATGGTCATACCAAGCTCCTCATTGAGCCTACTCATCAGCACCAGCAGTTCTTCTGTGGTGGTCGAGTCCAGATTTGCCGTGGGCTCATCCGCGACCAGAAGCACCGGCTCGGTAACAATAGCTCGGGCGATAGCGACGCGCTGCTGCTGCCCGCCAGAAAGTTCCCCGGGTCTGCGATCACCCAAATCCCCAAGGCCCAGGTTCGCCAATGCCTTTTCAGCGCGCTCGCGACGCTGCTGTTTATCAACACCCTGCAATTGCAGAATAAACTCAACGTTTTCCAAAGCCGACAACACCGGCAATAGGTTATAGGCCTGAAACACAAAACCGATTTTTTGCAGACGCAGTGCTGACAACTTAGCCGGATTCATGCCCGCCAGTTCAACCCCGCCAACCGTCACCGAACCGCCACTGAGCTCGTCGAGGCCGCCAATAATATTAAGTAAGGTCGATTTACCAGAACCCGATGGGCCCGCCAAGCTGACAAACTCACCCTCTTGCACGTCCAAGTCGACGCCCCGCAAGGCGTGCACCGGCACAGATTCTTGCTGGTAGGTTCGGCTTACATCTTTACAGCACACCACAGGTTGTTGCATTTGCATCTCGCTTTTTCTAGTGCGTATCGCGTTACGTTCGATAATTAACGATTCATCGCAATCAATGGTTTTATGCGCACGGCGCGCAGGGCTGGGAACACGCTGGCGAAAAAACCTAAAACCAAACTCAGCCAACTAAACAGCCACAGGTCTTCCACACTTAATATGGGTATCAAGAGTGCGCTCATACCAAACGCGTCGATGCCCTCGGCAAATGCAGTTAGATCTATACCATCCGCTAGCGCCCACACGCTCAGACAACCCACAACCAAACCCAGCACGATGCCTGCGCACATGATCAGCATGGACTCTACAACCACCTGCACCAGCACCACACGCCGCGGCATCCCAATGGCTCGGAGCATACCCAGTTCACGCACCCGTTCCATCACCGCAGCTATAAGCGTGTTTACCAAACCAAAGGCAAGCCCTCCCATCATCAGCACAAAGATGACATAAATCGCCACATCTGCCATAGCGAACATCTCGGCGGCTTGGGGTTGCAGCGCCCGCCAGTCGGCGACGTCTTTATCGGGAAAGGCCGTGCGCAATTCTGCCACGGCGTCGTTACGTTGAAGCTCGTCAGCCAACAGGACAGACACTTCGGTAACAAGAGGCGACGTACTGTCAGATGACCTGTCACCGAGAAAGGCTTGCGTTGCGGCGAGCCCAGTGAAGGCAAAGGCTTTTTCTAACGAGGTACCGTCGGCGTCAAACGTACCGGCAATGCGAAAACCGCGCTCGCGGTTCTTACCGTCTGCGCCCTGGCTCAGTACCACCAGTTTGCGGCCGACCGCGGTCTGTAACTGCCGAGCCAACTCCGCACCAATCACGATGCGGCCGTCGTCTATATCAGCCAACGTCTCGCCCGCGAAAGCAAGCTCGGAGAAAAACGAGATATTTTCGCGCGCAGGATCGATCCCCACCAACTGCACGCCTCGGCTTTGACGCTCGCTGAGGATCACCGCAGGCACTTTAATTCTCGGCGCCCAACCCACCACTTCAACACCGCTGATCGAGGACTCATAGTTTGTTGGCAGCGCAAAGCTGTGCGCCATGTTCGGATCATCCCGGTACTCAGACGCTTGCACTTTTACATGGCCGACCAAGTTCTCGACAGCACGATCCAACATGTCGTACTGCCAGCCCCGCATCAGCGAATTGGTCACCGTTGCACCCGCCAGCGCAAAGGCAATCGCTACGAGCAGCAAGCCGTTGCGGCGAGGATAGCGAAATAGGTTCCGAAAGCTCAGTTGCACGATGAGTTTAAATGGCACGGCTTACTCCACTCGCAGCGCTGTAACGGGATTGAGTCGTCGCACCCGCAACATACAAAATAACGCCGACAATTGAGTGCCCACCATAAGCACCAAGGGTGCTGTCGCCATACTCGCAACCGAAAATGCAGGGTACATGTGGGTAATACTGCCCGCTTGCAATTTCGCAAAGGCTTGCTTAGCCGCCGCTTCGCCTTCCCCATATGCGCTCAGCGGGATGCCCACTTCAGAAAGATACGCCACCAGCGCGGCACTCAACACTAACCCTATGAGAGCACCACTCAATCCGAGGAAAAACGCTTCTATTTGCACTTGTCCGATGATCTGCCATGGGCGCAGGCCCAGCGCCATGAGCATGCCAAATTCGCGCGTGCGCTCGAAGATCACCATCACAAAGGTATTCAACACCGCAAAGCTGACCAAGATGAGCAAGATGTAATAAAAAATCTGAGCCGACACCCGATCCAGTTCAATGCCTTGCTCCACCTCCGGCAACAGCTGTTGCCACGTACGGTAGCTTTGGTCTTGCTGCAGCAGCTCGCCTACCGACTGCGCTAGGACTGCGCCTTGGGCGTAGTCTTCCAGCACCAACACAAAGTTGTGCACCTCGTCGTCCAGATCAAACGCCTCTTGCACACCCTCGAGCGGTGCAAACAGCAAGCTGCGGTCCAGTTCAGATTGGCCGGTCTCAAGAATCCCACCAATACTTAAAGCCATAGCAGCAACTCCGCCGCGCTTGCCGGAGCCCAAGATAACGATGTCATCGCCTAAGTCCGCGCCCAAATTGCGCGCCATAGCGGCGCCCACTAAGGCCTGGTCTGGGGAACTCGGCAACGCACCTGCAGTGATTTTTTTAAACAGATCCAACTGCGCGGCTTCTGCCATAAAGTCGACACCCACCAACATGCCACCGATGGAGCGTTCGTCTTTTGAAACAACACCGAAGGCCTGCACCCGCGGCAGCGCAACAAGCGGGAAGCGATTTTGCAGTTGCTCACGTAGCGCCGCCGCATTGGGAACGGTTTGTTCCAACTTGCTATCGATGACAAAGTCGCGCTGGTTGATTTGCGCATGGCCGGTGTAAAAACGCGTGGCGGCTTTGATCATGTCATCGTAACTGCCACCCTGCATGGACATGGCAAAGCTGACCAGAAACACCGCAAACGCGATGCCAAAAGCAGTCAGCAAGGTACGGGTTTTATTGCGCCAGAGGTTTCGCCACGCCAGTGCGATCACGGTTCAACGATTCCTTGATTGCAATGAAAACAGGGTAAANAGCCGGTCTTGNAGAGCCACATCAAAATCCATGGCGTCGTATCGCACCTCNGTGAAACTGTCGGGCTTCTCCAAGTCCATCATGCGNAGCGTTGTGGCCATGGTCCGTCCGCCAAGGGCGCCAATTTCTGTCGACACCATCCGCCGCAACGGCTGCATATCCTGATCGTAATAAATTGCCTCTATCAGCACCGCGTCTTCGCGAATACGCAAACGCTCTTTGCCCCAAACCACCGGTGCGTCGTCGAACGGAATCGCGTCAATGGTGTAGGTTTTCAGCCCATCGAGTTCCTCGGTATCCACATGCTCAAGCCGATAGTGCTTGATCCATTTGTCGCTGCGCGACATGTCATCGTANGAAAAGTCCGAGCCTGCCCAGCTTTGCGACATCATGCCGCCAGGCAAGCGAATGCTTTTATTCAACTTGGGATTAAAGGTCCACATCTTATCGCCCTGTTTCAACAGGGCGTTACCGGCGTCGCGAGCCGGCGCCACGAACCTGATCAATGCGTCTTCGCGTCCGCGGGTCCAGGCATACAGAGTCGACTCGCGCTGCCAACTGGGCCGCTTNATCAACATGGTCATCTCGGAATATGAGCTTAGACCACGAGTTTGGTCAATCTGCCGGGTGACTAAGGTCATGGGATCGAACTCTTCTGCAGCTAGNCCAACCCCACTGAAGGTTATGGCGACCAGCANAAACANGCGCAAACATTGTGACAACATCATCCTNATCGCTCTGCTCGAAAANTNGTGCGAGAGAGTAACTTGCAATCCACCCTAAAGCAATAATAATATATCAAGTCAAACTTTGGACTCTGATCAAAATATGTCTTTGCGCGAAAAAAACAAGGCCCGCACCCGAACNGCAATCCTGGATGCGGCCAAGGAACTCGCCAAACAAGGTAAGTGGGACAATGTCAGCACGCGCCAGATCGCCGACGAAGCCGGNGTNAGTTATCAAACGCTGTATAACTACTATCCCGCCAAGGCCGCNATTTTAGTGGAGATGTTGTTGGACGTTTACGTCGGCCCAGGCCCCGCCATTAACGAAATCGTNAAACACTATGATGGCGACCTGCTGGACACCTTAGACAAGATCAACCGATTACGGTTTCAGAGTTTCGGTCGCGACGACATTAAGTGGATTCTCACTCTTGGCGCCAGCCTTACCACCCCGGGTCCATCCAGCGAAGCCACCAGCCTCATTGAAACCATCGATCAAGCTGGCGACGGTTATTACTACTCGGCCCTAAGCATGGCCAAGGGCATGGGGCATCTGCAAGACGACGTGGATATTCAACTGATGGCTCATACCTTATACGGTATCGTTAATACCACGCTAGATCGTTACCTTCTCAACAGCCCTAACATGCAAACTCAGCTACACACCTTACGCCAACAGATCGAACAATTAGTCCGGCCCTATCTGGTGGTTTAAAACACCGGCCGACTATCGTCGACGCCGCGCCAGCGACACCACATTGGCACCGCCCACAGCCTGTTGTTTGGACTGCAATTGCATCTCCCAAGTGAGGATGCCTTTTTCATCACGAAAAAAACCGCGACAGCCCAGCCCACCGCCAATACTGAACAGCGACACACTGGCGCTATAGATACCCGACTCATGCCAAAGTAAGGCGTGGTTAGGCTCGCTTTCGAGCTTAGCGATACCGTCCAGCGCAACTTTGCCCAAGCGCGCATCAATGACATACGTGCCGACCTCGTTAGGTGCAATACGTAGGGACAACGGCAGCGTATAGCTGTCGNTTATTTCGCCAGTAATCGTCAAGCCATCGAGCTCATNCACCACGGCAACGTCCAAAGAAATGCTTTGCCCCAAGCTCGCACCTTCCGTGAGCACACTGCCCCGACCCGACCAAAGCCCTTTGCGTAAAATCAAATCAATCTCCAGCGCCGTGTTTAGCGGCTTTAATTTAGCANCACAGATTCCGCCATTGCCTGTTCGCATCGCGGGTCTTTATTGCGCGCGTTATTTACCCATGACGACACCGGCCGCGCTTCAATCGGTGTAACCAGTTGTGGCTCAAAGTAATGTTCAAGCTCGCTGGTGGGCAGACTCGGGTCTAGCCACTGCAGCGCTCGATGCTGATCCAACAGCACCGGTTGCCGATGGTGCACCGCCTGCATCGCAGCACTTGCTGCCGTGGTGAGTATCGCGAAACTATCGATCTGACATTGCTGACCGTCAGCATCCACACCCTGCCAGCGATCCCATAACCCCGCGAGCAGCAAGCCCGTATGCTTAGCACTGCGCAAAAAATAAGCTTGCTTATGCGCCTGCCGGCGTGCCCACTCATAAAACCCACTAACAGGGACCACACAGCGCTGCTGCTTATAGGGCTCACGAAAGCTCGGCAACGTCGCCGCGGTTTCGGATTTCGCATTAAACATACTGTAGCGGGTGCTGGGCTGTTTGGCCCAACGTGGGGTCAACCACCAGCACATCGGTCGCAACTTTAACGTGCCATCGGCGTCCGCAACCAACACCAAGATTTCTTCCGTCGGTGCCGCATTCAAATTATCCGGCCCGGGATGAATCAGTTCGACAAACTCATGCAACAGCTCGGTAATATCCGCAGCGTGCACATGCAGCCGACCACACATAGTGCGCTACTCTGCAGCGTGCTTGGACAGCTGCCACCCGCCACCACGCAAATGCTCTTGCGCAAAATCAGTGGGGGTTTGTTCAAGCGTGGTCGCCAATGTGTCGTTCCAGCGATTGAGAAAGCCAAACAAACTGATCACCGCCACGATCTGCACTTGCTGGCGCTCGGAATAGTGTTCGCGTAACGCCATAAAGTGTTCGACGTCGCTGGCATTTGGCACCTGACCCGCCGCCAGCGCAAGACCAATTGCTGCTCGCTCTGCTGCGGTAAAACACTCCGCCGTTTCATAATTCAACACCTGAGCGAGTCTTTCCGCCTGCTGTGCCGGCGCAGCGCTGGCGCGTTCTGTGTTGTGTCCGGTATGTGCTTGGCAATACCGACATCCCGCGCTCAGACTCACACAGTAGGCAATGAGTTGCAGCAACTCCGCGGGCAAATTTTCTTCCGCAGCATTTTGCTCAGGTAAGACCCCTTGCAAACCGGCAAAAATGGCCTTGGCATCACCGCCCATGATGGTTCCGAACAGAGCCGAAAATACGAACGGCAATTGGCGCATGTGCGCCATTGTGCGGGTGCTGTTGGGCACAAACCCCATAGCCGCGGCCGCGCCCGCCAAAATGGGCTGCAGTTCCGGATGGCTGTCGGTGTCTAACGGTGAAATATGCGCCATGTCTGTCTCCCTTAGGTCGCCGTTGGCATTTTGCTGATTAGGGTGCAAGTTGCCGTTTAGGACACTACTCTACCCGCTGTTTTCAGCAGGCCCCACAGTACTATGACAACCCAACCGGCATTTGGCGAGCCACCCAAGGCCGCCCGCAGACATCACGAGCACAACCATCACGGCATCGTCACCGCTGACCCCTACGCTTGGCTGCAAGACCCAAACTACCCCACGGTCACCGATGCTGCGGTATTGGACTACCTGCGGGCTGAAAATGCGTATTTTGAGCAGTGCATGGCGCCAAATGAGGAACTCATCAACAGCCTGTTTGACGAGTTAAAGAACCGCAAAAGCGACAACGATGAAAGCGTGCCGTATTTCCGTAACGGCTTTCATTATCAGTGGCGCTTTAACGAGGGCGACCAATACCGGCGCTGGTATCGAGCATCGGGCAACCATGACCTCGAGCAGGTCGCAGCCGAACACTGGCAGGTGTTACTCGACGAAAATCAGCTGGCCCAAGNCCATGACTTNTTTCGNCTNGGNGCACTGAGCGTCAGCCCTGACAANAAGTACCTCGCTTACAGNATCGATAACGACGGCAGNGAGCGCTTTACCCTNNATGTCATNGACCTAGCCAGCGGCACCGCGGTCACCGCACCCATCACCAATACCACGGGAGAACCGATCTGGAACCGGTCCAGCGACGGCCTGCTGTATCGGAACGTCAACGCCCAATGGCGCCCGGACAAAATCTACTGGCGCGCATTACACTCGGAACAAGCTGATGAGCTTATCTGTTCCGAGGACGACGGCGGCTTCTTTCTGTCCATGCACTTAAGTCAGTCAGAGCAACTCGTGTTTTTGCGAAGCGCCGATCATGTCACCAGTGAAGTCAGTTTTTTACCGGCCAACGATTTCAGTCATGCTCCGATTATGATCAGTCCTCGCCAGCCGGGGCATGAATACGATGCCGAGCATTACCAAGACCAACTGCTGATTCGCAGTAACAAACGCCACGCTAACTTCGATCTCTATACCGCACCAATGACAGCGCACAGCCTGACCGAATGGCGGCCGTTCTTAGAGGGCGACGATACGCATTATCTGTTGGGCCACTTAGTGTTCAACGAACAGGTCTTTGTGCCGCAACGCATCGAAGGTCTCGATCAGATATTGGTGATCGACGGCAACGGCGGTCAGCACTTTATTGAACTCCCCGAGGCAACCTACAGCCTAGACCTGGGTAACAACCCAAACGCGCAAAGCAGTTTTTTACGCCTGCAGTACAGTTCTTTGACCACACCCCATAGCGTGCTCGACTACGACATCGCTACGCGAACGTTGCAGACACGCAAGGTCCAGCACATACCTTCTGGGTACGACGCCAGCCAGTATGAATCGGAACGCTTCACGGCGACCACCCGCGACGGCCAACGCGTGCCGATAAGCTTGGTGTATCACCGCGACACGCTGCGAGACGGCAATGCGGCATTGCATTTGTATGCCTACGGTGCCTATGGTCTCGCCATCCCCCCGGCGTTTTCAACGAATACGCTTTCGCTTCTAGACAGAGGCGTAATTTTCGCAATCGCGCATATCCGCGGCGGCGACGATCTTGGGTACCACTGGTACCAAGACGGCAAGCTGCAGCGGCGCGAAAACACCTTTAATGACTTTGTCGATTGCACTCGTCACTTGATTGACGCGGGTTATACCGCTGCGGGCCAGGTGCTCATAAGTGGTGGCAGCGCCGGCGGCGAACTTATGGGCGCAGTAATCAATCAAGCGCCGGAGCTTTACGCNGCGGTGGTTGCNCATGTGCCCTTCGTGGATGTGTTAAACACCATGCTCAATCCAGATCTGCCGCTTACGCCTATGGAATGGCCCGAATGGGGCAACCCTATCGAAAGCGGCGACGACTACGCCACCATTAAAGCGTATTCACCCTACGATCAAGTGAGCGCGCANGACTACCCACCCATGCTCGTCACTGCAGGGCTAAATGACCCACGCGTGACCTATTGGGAACCCGCTAAGTGGGTCGCCAAACTTCGCCATGAGAAAACCGACAACAACCTGCTGTTGCTTAAAACCAATATGGAAGCAGGTCACGGCGGNCAGTCCGGGCGCTTTACGGCATTGCGAGAAGTCGCGGAGGAGTACGCCTTCTTTCTCAGTCAAATAGCTTAGAGCGCTAAAATATCTGCCCACGTTTCAACGCCTGCGGCCGCGCTATGCATCAGGCATCCGATCGCGCAGCGTGTCGCGAAACTGTGGCGCGGCGATGTCAATCAAGGCCGCTGCGCGCTGTCGGTTCGGCAAATTTTTCAGGCGCGCCACGCCATATTCGGTCACAACCATATCCACATCCGTGCGCAACGCCGTCACCATGTCGACTCTGGGAACAATGCGCGACACGCTGCCNCCGCGCGCGGTGGCATTCATCGCCACGATAGATCGNCCACCNTTGGACGCTTTGGCCGCACGCATAAAGTCCACCGAGCCNCCGGTGCCGGAAATTTGCCGACCGCCNGCGTATTCCGCATTGACCTGACCAAACAAATCTACTTCCACTGCGGAATTAATAGACACAAAGTCGTGCAACTGAGCAATGGCACTGACTTCGTGGGTATGGTCNGCACCGCGGAAAATGACCGAGGCCTGATCCGCCAACCAATCAAACAACGCCTCGTCACCTAGCGCCATACCGGTTATGTGCACCCCTGTGTCAATCGCCTTACGACTGCCATTGACGTTACCGGCGTCAATCAGTCGCCGTCCGCCTGCGTCCAACAATCCGCCGTGCAGTCCTAAATCATTTTTGGTGTCGAGCTCGTTTAGGATCGCCGCNGGGATNGCGCCAATGCCGGTCTGTAAACAGTCTCCGTCGTGAATCAGCTNCGCCACCAATTTGCCAATTTTTTGCGCGGCNGCATCTATTTTCGGCTCCGCCATTGGCGTCAAAGCGCGATCGCTCTCGAACAGATAGTCAATCNGCTCTGGCTCAATACGCGGGCACCCCAACGGNGCNCGCAGCGCCGTATTCAANTCCGCAATCACNACCTTGGCGCNCGCCAGCACCGCAGCNGCGAAGTCAACATTCGGACCNATNCGCAGCACNCCNTCNCGGTCATAGGCCACTTGCAGCAAACAGACATCAACACCCTGACTCAGATAATCGAAAACCGCGCGCATCTGCATGGGCAGATAATGCACCCGCGCCAAATCAGCTTTGGCCAAGGTGGGTGTCATAAAAAATGTGGTGAGCTGAGTGCTGGGATCCCAGCCAGTAAAGTCCACGGCATTGAGTCCTGGAATAGGAAACTGGATCATATTCAGACGTTCCGGCAATGGCAGTTCGGCCATTGCATAGAGCAAACCGGTGGGTTCGTTACTGCTGCCGGCGACGAAAACACGCTGATCGGGCGCCAACAATTTAAGTAGATCCTGCACCGCTTATCTCCTGCTACGCAGCAAAAATAATACATAGACATAAGCGCCTACGTAATACGCCGGCGGAAACCAAAGCGGCCATAGCGCCACTAACGTACCACCCTCAATGGGCAACGCCAGATGGACGTGCCGAAACCACAAGAATAACAACGCCAGTAGCAAACCGCTGACCGCGGCCATAGCAATGCCCTGACGCGGCGAATATAGGGTGCAGACCACGCCACCCGCCAAACCACCCACCCATACCGGCAACAACGCCATCACTGTTGCCGGTTGTCCTAGGGCATTACTTACCAACACCCAGACAAAACCGCCCGCCATCATGGCAATCATCGTGCGTAAAAATGACAACACCGATAACACGTTCGCTTTGGCCTAAACTAAGAGCCGCCATAATAACCGCAATCCTTCGACAACGGCGCTGGCTCAACTTCTGAGCAGTTTTCGGCGTCTTCGCAGCATGAACAGCTTGGACGTTTTGGCGCCAGCCAACCGCCACTGGTTCGCAAAAATCACCCTGATGGTTAACGTCAAAAAGACGAGGTCGATCACGACCACGAGTAAATCGCTCGGACCAAGCTTTGAGTATTACGCTTGGTTGTGCATCGCGCTTGGGGCATATTCTGATTTATGCACATCTATACCCATTCAGAATTCGTCCGCCACGAGGTCGCGGAAGGCCACCCCGAACGACCAGAGCGATTACGTCACCTGATGGATCACCTCGAACGCGAAG
>PBQQ01000017.1 GCA_002725095.1 Gammaproteobacteria bacterium | reverse complement strand
TTTGCTATTTGGTATCAAATAGTTGCGTGCAAACCCAGGCTTTACCGCCACTTCATCACCCAGATCACCGAGGTTATTGACCCGTTCTAACAAGATCACATTCATAATATTTCCTCGCTCTGCGCTACTTGTGCTGGTCGGTATATGGCAACAGCGCAAGATAACGCGCACGCTTCACTTCGGTTGCTAAATTCCGCTGAAACCGTGCGGACGCCCCAGTGATGCGGCTCGGGACAATTTTGCCTGTTTCACCGATGAATTGACGCAGCCCGTCTAAATCTTTGTAGTCGATTTCGATTTCTTTAAATTGAACTTGTACTCGTCGTCCGCCTCTCATTATTCCGTCTCCTCGGCTGGTGCTTGCGCTTCGTCATCTGCCGTTTCGACAGCGGCTTCGGGCTCTGGCTCTGGCTCTGGCTCTGGCTCTGGCTCTGAATTTGACTCTGACTCGTCGTCCGACTCAGATACCGCGGCAGAGGCGCGCGCAGCGCTGTCTTCTTCGCGACGGCGATCACGCTCGCGATCCTTTTCTTGCTCACGCAATTCTTCTTCGTACAACTTAGAGTTGCCCACCACAGGCGCTTTACGTCGAATGACCAAACTGCGAATAACAGCGTCATTGAAACGGAAAGCACTCTCTAGCTCATCGAGCGTCTCTTGATTTATCTCGACGTTGAACATGATGTAGTGAGCTTTATGGATTTTTGCGATCGGAAAGGCCAACTGACGACGTCCCCAATCTTCTGAACGATGAACAGTGCCGTTACCGCGTTCGATCATAGCGTGATAACGCTCGACCATCCCNGGCACCTGATCGCTTTGATCAGGATGGACTAAAAATACGATCTCATAGTGACGCATAGCATCTCCTTTCGGTTAACGTCAGATCAATGACGAAAGCTTCCCGGGATTTACGCAGAGCGTCTGCAACCTAGGTGAAGCAAGGTTTAACTGCTGCAAAGCAACAGCGGGCGNGCATTGTAGGTGCCATGTTGACGCCTTGCAAGACCATCCTATTGTGCCCATCTGCGCTGCCGCTAGATCATTCGCCGCGTTGGCGCACCACCTCGAACAACAACACTCCAGTAGCGACCGCAACATTTAGACTCTCGACCGCGCCCCGCATAGGAATGCTTACTAACCGGTCGCAAAGGCTGCGAGTCAAACGACGCAACCCTTTGCCCTCACTGCCCATGACCAAAGCTANGGGCACGCTCGAATCCATCGCGTGCCAGATCTGCTCGCCATCACCGTCGGCGCCCAACAACCAAACCCCTTGCTCGCGCAACCAGGTCAAGCAGCGNGCTAGGTTAGTTACTTGAACAATGAATAAATCCTCTGCGCCGCCCTGGGCGGTCTTCAAGGCCACGGCGCTTAGAGGCGCGCTATTGCGCTTCGGCAAAATAACGGCATCCACGCCTGCGGCGTTCGCAGTGCGCAAGCAGGCGCCTAGATTCCGGGGATCGGTAATGCCATCAAGCACTAAAATAAGCGGCCGCTCGCCAAGTTTCGGCCAAGCCTTTTTCAGGGCCGGTTCATCCGCTATTTCGCGGGCATGGCACTCGACTAAAACACCTTGATGCTTAAGATCGGCCGCGCGTCGTCTAAACCAAGCATCATCAACAACCTGAAACCGCACGCCCGCCTCTTTGGCCATACCGATGAGTTCGTTCATGCGCGCATCACGGCGACCGCGTTGAATGTACAAACAACGGGCAAGTTGCGCGTTTTCTCGCAACAACGCGCGAGTTGCCTGAATTCCTATAACTTCATCCATCCAGCTAGCCCGTCTGCCTATTCACTCAGTGCGCCGACCGCGTCTATGTTTTTTCGATGCGTTGCCATTAGATTTAGTTTTCAGCTTTTCGCCTTTGCCACCCTTCGCAACACCGGGTTTCGACCCCTGCCGCACGCGACGCAAATCAATTTTACCTTGAGCCGGTTCGACACCTGCGATCAAGACCTGAATGCGATCCCCGAGGCTGTAGCGCTTACCGCTTCGGTCTCCGACCAAACATTGTTGCCCACGCTCAAAGCGGAAGTAATCTGCACCGAGATCTGAGATATGCAATAACCCCTGAACAAAGTAGCCGTCGATCTCTACAAACAAGCCAAACTCTGTCACTCCGGCTACGGTGCCTGTGCACGTCTCGCCTACACGTTGTTTAAGTAAGTCACACTTCAACCATGCCTCGACGGTCCAGCCCGCCGATTCGGCACGACGCTCGTTGCTTGAGCAGCGCTCGCCAAAATTTTCAAGCTGTTCAAAACTTGNTAACCGCGACAATTTGCCCGCAAGGATCGCCTTAATCGATCGGTGCACCAGCAGATCGGGATAACGCCGGATGGGNCTGGTAAANTGCATATACCGTTCTAATCCAAGACCAAAGTGTCCTTGGTTCTTCGGTGTATACACCGCTTGCCGCATGCTGCGGAGAATCAATTGCTGATAAAGCCAGCCGTTATTGCGCTGCCCCAATTCATCTAATAACCGCTTGAACACCAACGGCTCTGGTATACCTTTAGGCAGTTGTAAACCCGCTGCACGCAGATCTTGCCCTAACTCCTCGAGCTTGATTGGATCCGGTGCTTCATGCACACGGTATAAACAGCACTGCTCCGCGCGCTCTATAAATTGCGCCGCACAAACATTCGCATTAATCATGGCCTCTTCGATCATCTGATGCGCGGTAAGCCGCTGCACTGGATTAACACCCGTGACATGCCCATCCACGACTTCAATGACACCCTCGCGCGTTTCAAAGTCCAAGCCGCCACGTCGTTCTCGAGCCTTGCGGAACGCATCATGCAGCATCGCCAGCGCAGCTANGGACTTGGCCACTTGTTTCTGGTCGGAACGCGCGACTGGAAGTTCACGTCCATTATCCAAATGGTCTTGNACTTGTTCGTAGGTCAAACGCCCGTGAGAGCGAATCACCGCGTCATAAAAGTCGAAGTCCCGCACTTCTCCGTTGGCCGCTACCTGCATATCGCAGACCAGCGCTAGGCGATCAACATCGGCCTTGAGAGAGCACAATTCATTAGAAATCGCTTCGGGTAGCATGGGCACTACAAAGCTAGGCAAATAAACCGATGTCGAGCGTATTTGCGCGTCATCGTCAAGCGCAGTGCTGGGTTTGACGTAATGCGATACGTCTGCGATCGCAACGATCAGCCGCCAACCGCGACGGCCGCCCAAAGGCTGGGCAAAAACTGCGTCATCGAAATCTTTCGCGGTCGCCCCATCGATGGTCACTAACGGCTGATCCGTAAGATCATGGCGTTGCGGAAAATTCGCACGCTTCACAGATTTAGGTAACCGTGTTGTGGCCTTGAGCGTGCCCTCGCTCCATTCGGTCGGGATATCCAAGCTATCCAAAGTGGACTGGATCGCCTGTTCAACTGCGGATTCTGCGGGCAACACCTCAAGCATCCGTCCAAACAAGCCACGTTCGTCACTGCCCAGTATTTCAACTCGCACGGTGTCGCCATGCTCAGCGTGCTGCGGCTGCTTTCGGAGTTGGATGCGCCCACCAAAATTTCGCCCCAACGGCTCTGCCGACGGAAAACGACCTTTCAAGTTGAGCACGCCCACTACAGGCCGCGGGCTGTGCTTAACTATGTTCAATATCTGCGCCTTACCCGACACGACTTGATAATCCACCCGATCACCGGGACGGGCGATGGGTAACCCTTTTTTTGCAGGCAACACAGATAGACCGTTGAGCCGATTTACGCCATCTACTCTCATCAGCTCGCCTTGACCCTGCGCCTCGTTCTCAGCGGGCTCTTTATCAGCGCGCAACCGTTCATATAGGTGACCATCAATTAGGCGCAACTCATGGGTGCGCAGCAGACCTTTCAGCACTTGCCGCAGTTTTTTGATTTGCGCCGGGCTTGAGGTTCCCAACGCCGAGTTCAGAAATTTCCAGCTCAAGGGTTCGGCGTGTCCCGCAAACACCCGCAGCACCACTTTTGCATTCAATTGTTTCGCTTGAACCAGAGCTTCTGCGCCCATTCGTTTAGACAAGATTGACAGCTTCCATGTGGTTTAAGTACAGTGCGCGCCCGCGCCCAGGTGGTGAAATTGGTAGACACGCTAGCTTCAGGTGCTAGTGGGGGTAACCCCGTGGAGGTTCAAGTCCTCTCCTGGGCACCATTCTCAGCGATTTATATAGGCAATCTGCACAGCATACCTGCTTAGTCTCGCTCAGACTTGCGCAATTAGCATGGCTTATAGATTTTTTATTACTGGCCTAGCCGCGGNATTAGCGCAGCCGCGCCCCTTCGGGCNNCGGTCTCATACCTCGGCTAAATACTTGTAAGTCCAAAATAGGCGTAGACACATAATGCCGGCAAGCANATGCAGACGATCGCCCGACTGGTGCTGCGCTGGAATTCGCCAAGTTGCGCNGTAAAGGCCACTACGCCATCGGCGAGCGTCGCTACTGACTTAATTTCCTCTGGGCTGGCGCTCTGTTCCTGAGTCAGATCATTAACGGACCCCTTGACCTGATGNCCGACAGGCTCGTTATTTGACAGCGGATTGGAGTCTGTACCNGCCGGCAGTGGTGCAGCCGAAGGTCGGCCTGCCTTGCCACCAAACTGCAGCGGCACTCCCGCACCATTCTTGTTTGGGTCTTTCATATTGCCCTTAACGTTATCGCCCTATAGGGATCTGCGCGATCATAGCACTTAGNGTCGANCATTCGTCNACCACAGGCCAAGCCGATTCCTCACCGTTTCTTCACCTGATGTTCACAACCTGTCTAGAGACGCCGCGTCATTNTNCCCANCGGATTGAGGAGGTCATATGAATTTCATTCGAANNTNAGNGCTGGTCATAGTGCTGCTAAGCGCCGCTGCGCCTGCTTCTGCCATCGAAAGTCTCGGGTATCAAAAACTTGAAGAGGTCGAGGGCATCGAAATTCGCCGCTATGACGAACATCTACTAGCCTCGGTGAAAGTCACTGGCGGCTTCAAAAGCGCGAGCAACCGCGCCTTCCGGCCATTGTTCAAATTCATCAGCGGTGATAATGCCAGCGACACAAAAATCGCCATGACCGCACCGGTGCTGCAAAGCCCCGATGTGCCAGCAAACAGTTGGATTGTATCTTTTGTCATGCCCAGTAGCTTTGATCTGGAGAATATCCCTGTACCCACGTCTGCCATCGTCAACGTCACTGCGCAACCCGCCACGACTATGGCTGTGATCGAATACACTGGTGGATGGGGGCGTAAATTATTTCGAAAGCACGAAACTAAGCTCCTCGGAGCATTAGCATCGACCATGTACGCACCCTGCGGGGATACACTATGGGCGCGCCATAATTCACCGATGACTCCCTCGTTTTGGCGTAAGAACGAAATCATGGTTGCCATATGCAGCAGCGTGAGCGACGCCAATTCAGAGCTCTAGAACCTCCATGTCGATCCTCACCAAGGAATAACGCTACCGTCTAGCCGCTGAAAAGTGCCTGTCTCCTGCACACCCAGCGATTGGATACGCAAAAACAACTGCTCAGCGCACTGCTCAGCAGTTTGTGGCGCCGGGTGCCGATGCGCGGTGAAAGGCTCAGATAACCTGCTCACCGTTGTGCCCGGGTGCACCACCACCACAGCCGGCGGGTGTCGCCAGCGACCGCATTCTACCGCCGCACACCGAACCCCCATATTGAGAGCTGCTTTAGACATACGGTAGCCATACCAGCCGCCACTCCGGTTGTCTTCGATACTGCCAACTTGCGCCGACAGAAAAACTGCTTTGGGCAAGGGCGCTGCCTTGAGTATGGACATACACGCCTGGAACATCATAAGCGGTCCGACACTGTTCACCGCAAAATCACCTAATATCTTTTCAGATTCCAGGGCCTTTAGCGCTTTTTCCGGCGAACCGAATGCACCATGTAAGTATCCCGTACAACACACCCAGTGGTTTAGCATGGTAGTCAAGCTTGTCAGTTTCTTGACGGCCGCAAAAATTGTTTCGGGGCGCCGCAAGTCCATCGTCAACCAAGTTACACCGGATTGCGCGGAAGACGATCGGTGACGACAGGTCGCGTAGAGATCGAGCGGAACTCCGGAACTCAAAGACCATTCCTGATAACAGCGGATTAGCTCGCCACCGATCGCACCAGTACCACCAATAATAAGCACCTTGAAAGATTTCATGTCGCCCATCTGCTGCTCTACTTGTTTTCACGTGATAGAAGACTAGCAACAGCGATGTTCAATTTATCTCTAATATTTCGCTAGTTTTATTAGACATAACATTACCAAAGCCAAAAGTTAACCATTGGGGGTTTAAAATCTATATTTTCATGCCATAAAGTGGACACATCCTAACTTAAGCGCTCAAATCCTAAATAAATTAGTACAAAACCTGACCGAAGATTTTGCCGCCTCGATCAGTGATGACTGCACAATTAATAGTGAGGACTCTATGGACAGACTAACTATCGGCGCGGTGTCGCGCTTGACTGGCATTCCCACACACACACTGCGAAAGTGGGAAAGTCGCCACAGTATCGTCGAACCGAAACGCAGCGATTCTGGCCGCCGTTTCTACAATGATGAGCATGTGGAACGACTCGCTCTTGTAAAGCGGTTGATGGGCGAGGGGCACTCTCTGACCGAGCTTAGCAAAATGTGCACTGCAGATCTGAGCGAGCTGGGCCTGCGACACGATCAATCGGCTCAGCCAAGGCTGCCAGAATCAGTCGACGTTGTAGGATTAAACTTGGTCACTCGATTACGTGACACCAAGACGAAACTTGGAGAGCGCTACCGCACATTTCCCATGAATCTTAATCACTGGCTGAACGATCCAGCCACAAATACGGACACCCCTGGGAACAGCGCGCTAGTCGTAGAGTGTGACACGGTTCCCGATTCCGCGATTAATGCCCTAGCCGCTCTCAGGCAAAGTACATATGACAGGATTGTTGTCGTCTACAACTTTGCTCCTCGAAGCATAGAAAGGGCTCTGGCCAATCGGGGTATTCGCGCCGTCAAAGCGCCAGCGACTATCGAACAGCTTAAGTCCGCTATCGAGGCGAATCAGCCAATACTTTCTATTGTTCCTGATGGCGACGTCTCGAAGCGAGAGTTTGAACCCGAGCAGCTCGCGAAAATTGCCAGTCTCATTCCCAGCCTGCATTGCGAATGCCCAAACCACATTGCTTCGCTACTGATTGAGATAAATGGGTTTGAAGACTATTGCAAGCAATGTGAAGACACGGATCCAGCGCAACGAGCGCTGCATGAAGAGCTTGGCAGGTTCACTGCCCAAGCCCGACTAATTTTTGAAGGCGCCCTGAAGGCCGTTGCATTGGCCGATGATCTCGACCTTGAGAATCTCACCTAGCTCTATCAAAGGGGAAGCCCGATTAGCAATCGTCTTCCCCCTTCCCTTGCGGCTTTAAGGAATTGGTAAATACCCGTCTTCTCTTCCCTTCGTGAAGATGCCCACAGCGTCGTGCGCGTGCAAGCTCTCGTGGTGCTCTATTCTCACCCAGTAGTCGCTCCATCGGGAATCCCCTCCCAAGGCTTGCTTCAACCGGCGCCCCGCATCTTCCACGAACATCAAATTTTTGCCGTTTAACCTTGCGAATTCTTGTTCGTCCTCGCGCTTAACTGCGCTTTGGACCGGCGTCTTCAAGACACCTTCGACATGATTAATGAGATCGGTAATTGGCAGATCTTCTTGAGAGGGATCCAGCCGAACCAAGATCTTAGCAGTGCTACGTTGGCTATGTGGTGTCGCCAGAACCCCTTCTTCGGTTCCCAGCCACTCTTTCACGTCGCTGATCTTAATATCGCCATCGCGACCGAAGTCAGACTCGAACTGTTCCTGAATAAGTTGACGAGCCAAAGCGGCCGAACATGGACAAGTAGACGAATATTGAACGCCTACCGACAGCTCGAGCGCAACCTCTCCTGCAATGAGAGTACCTTTCACCATTACAGGGTAAGAAGCCCAGCCAACGTTGTCACTGAGTAGAGCTCGGCGACGCACAAAGTGATCAAATTCAAACTGAACGAAGGCATTCGTGCTGAGATCATGGTGAGACTCTAAAATACTGCTGAGCAATATTTTCAATCCCGCCGCAGTTAAGGGACTTGTGGCCGCATGTTCATCAAGAATGAGGTAGAGACGTGACATGTGGATCCCTTTGGCCAGCGGATCGGCTAGGTTTACATATACTTGGATGCTCGCCTGCACCTCTTTACTTTGGTCCCCATCCTTCACCCTTAGTGGCTGATGGACGTTACTCATCCCGACCCAGTCGAGTTTTGCTTGAGCCGACTGCAACGACCTGTTGGCTATGTCCGGCATGTCTGGCGTGACGAGCGTTACCGTATTCATGGTTCTCCTCATTTCCTGGTTGCTTTTACGATTCTCAAGGTTATAAACGTCGGAGTAGTCTTAATGTGAACAGTTCCTACCCGCGTCATCGACTGTATTTTTACATCCATCAGTCGCGCAGTGATGCGACTTCAGCCTCACTGAGCGTTCGTGCTTCTTCTTGCACCATCATCGGGATATCGTCTTTGATGGGATAAGCCAACTGGCTTTGCGCGCACCATAGTTCTTGCTGGTCACGCATATATACCAACGCGCTCTTGCTCACAGGGCACACTAATAATTCCAATAGCTTAGAATCCATCCATTCTCCTATAACCCCAATTTTTTATCTAAGCACTTATAGATCATTTTCTGAAGGGGTGATCAAGCACTATGGTCTCGTGCCGATCCGGCCCGGTGGAAATCATCGCCACCTTGGCACCAACACTTTGTTCTATTCGACGGATATAGTTTTGCGCCGCATCTGGCAACATGTCGAGTTGATTAATGCCCAAAGTTGACTCTTGCCAACCGGGAATGTCTTCATAAATCGGCTTAACCCCAGCATAGTATTCGCTGCCAAAGTGTATGTTGCCAACCGAATCTTCCGGCTCTTCGTAGCCCACACAAATACGAATAGTATCTAAGCCATCCAAAACATCCAGCTTGGTCAGGCACAGACCGGAAATGCTGTTGATCTGCACAGCTTGGTGTAACGCCACGGCGTCGAACCACCCACATCGACGCGGACGCCCAGTGGTGGACCCAAACTCATGGCCACGCTCAGCAAGCCGTTCGCCCGTTGCATCGAATAATTCCGTCGGAAACGGCCCAGACCCAACCCGAGTCGCNTAGGCTTTGGTAATGCCTAAAACGTAATCTAAATAGGTNGGGCCAAAACCACTGCCCACTGCGGTGCCTCCCGCGGTGGTATTTGACGACGTAACGAACGGATAGGTGCCCAGATCTAAATCTAACATCGCTCCCTGAGCACCTTCGAAGAGCAAATTATCCCCGTTTTCTCGAAATCCATGCAGCAACGGCACCACATCGGCCACCATCGGCTTAATTTGCTCAACAATCGATGCGCACTGATCAAGGGTTTCAGTAAAATCGACACTCGGTTTCTTATAAAAGTTNGTCAGCNCGAAGTTATGGTATTCCATAACTTCAGCAAGTTTGTCGNCAAACGACGACCAATAAAACATATCGCCCAAGCGCAGNCCNCGCCGAGCCGCTTTATCTTCGTATGCCGGACCAATACCACGGCCAGTCGTGCCAATTTTTTTACTGCCGCGCACTTCCTCGCGAGCAAGATCGAGTTGCACATGGTGCGGAAGAATCAACGGACACGCTGGAGAGATTTTCAGACGATCGCGGACGGGCACGCCACGCGCTTCTAATGCNTTAACTTCNTTGAGCAANTCATGNGGCTCAAGCACAACCCCATTACCAATAACGCATTGCACATCGTCGTGNAGGATGCCCGACGGAATTACATGNAACACCGTCTTTTCGCCGTCGATCACCAAGGTATGGCCCGCATTGTGGCCGCCTTGAAAGCGCACAACNGCCGCCACTTCATCNGTCANCCAGTCAACGATCTTGCCCTTTCCTTCATCACCCCATTGAGTGCCGATGACGACTACGCTACGTCCCATATTACCGCCCTATTCGTAAACGATCTCTTGCGCTTCACTGCTGCGCCTGCATGCGCAGGTTACAGACTTTCTACCTGCCATTGCCCATCAACGTAGCTGAGTTGATGAACACAACCAGACGGCGCGGCCTCGCCTTCAGACAAGCCGCTCACCACGCGCGATCCTGCGGCGCGCAACGCTTCGACTTGCTGACGCTGAGACGCGCGCAGCTCCTGCTGCAGTTGCAACGGCGCGAAAATAGCTTCGGTTTGGCCCTCGCCGGATACCAACAATTGTTTCAAATTCATATCGAAACCGGTGGCGGCGCGCGCGCGGCCGAACGCTTCACCAACGCCATCGTAGCGTCCGCCTTGCGCCAACGCACGCCCGTGCTCCGGATGATAAACCGCGAACACCGCGCCGTTGTGATAGCCGTACCCCGAGAGCTCAGCAACATCAATACGTATATCGGCTGCGCAATGCATACTTACGCGCTCTGCAAACAGCGCCAATTCGCCCAGCCGATCGAGCACCCCCTGAGGGGCTCCAGCAAGCACACGACGAGCCTCGGTTAATACGTCGGGATCACCCATAAGCGTGGGCAACGCCACCATCATGTCGCACAGTGCGCCCGCACCCAGCAATTCACGGATATCGGATTCGGCTTTGCGCTGCACGCTATTGAACAGCTGTGCCTGATTATCGGCCAGTAAATCGCCCGTTCTTAATAACTCGGCGACGAGTTGACGATAGATGCCCATGTGTCCAAGCAACAAAACAGGCGTATGAATTTGCGCGACCCTCAGGGCTTCAAGCATCAAGCCGACCACTTCCACGTCCGCTTCAATGCTCGGAGCGCCGAAAATTTCTACGCCCGCCTTCAATTGAACCCGAGATGTTTGGGCCGAAACTGGATTGGCGAATACCACCGGCCCTGCGTAACACAAGCGTTGCACGCCATCGGTAACGGCGCTGTGCGCGTCTACACGCACAGCTTGCGAGGTCATATCTGCGCGCACCCCAAGTTGCCGACCCGAGATCTGATCCACCACCTTCAGCGTCTGCAGATCCAGATCTTCGCCACTGCCCACAAGCAATGCATCTAAATACTCAATTAACGGTGGATCGATATAGTCGAATCCCCACAGATCAAAAACATCAAGTACGCGGCGACGCAGGAGCTCGAGATCCCACGCGCGCGGAGGCAACAGTTCGTCTACCCCCTTGGGCAGCCGCCAATAGGTTTTCATTACATTGGTATCGCTAAACGAGGAGCTAGTTCTTAGCGTTGCCGTCTTGCAAATACTTAAAGAATTCGCTGTTCGGATCGAGCACCAGTAAATCGCTTTTATTTGCGAAGACTTCGCTGTACGCATTTATGCTGCGGTAGAACTCATAGAATTCCGAGTCCTTTTTATACGCAGAAGCATATTGCTCCGCGGCCTTAGCGTCGCCATCTCCCCGCAACAATTCGCTCTCGCGATACGCCTCAGCTTCGAGCACCACCGCGTCACGATCGGCTTTAGCCCGAATAGCCAGAGCCTGCTCCTGGCCTTCCGCGCGGTACTGGCGAGCCTCGATGTCTCGCTCTGAATTCATGCGTTCGTATACCGTTGACGAGACTTCAGCCGGTAGATCGATCTTCTTCACGCGAACGTCGATGACTTCAACGCCTACAGATTCGCGCATGACTCTATCCAAGTCTCGACGCAAGTCGTCCATCAACTGGTCGCGCTCACCGGAAATGACTTCAAACATTTCCCGCCTGCTTATCTGATTTCGCAGACCTTCGTTGACTCGTTCTTGCAGGAGGCGCTGAGCGCGACGCTCATCAAACGAAGTACCTTTGTAGAAGCGCTCGTTATCGGCTACCCGCCACTTGACGAAAGAATCAACAATCAGTGGCTTCTTCTCGAGGGTGTAATAGGTTTCGGAACTTGCATCCACCGTCAATACGCGGGCATCAAACTTTTTCACCTCTTCGGCTATGGGCATCTTAAAGTGCAGTCCAGGCTTAATATCGGCATCCACTAAGTTGCCAAATTCGAGCAAGATGGCCTTTTCCGTTTCTTGAACTTGATAAGCGGTCGCGTTGAATCCGACCGCAACCACACCCAAGATTGCTAAAACAATTAGACTTCGCATAGACATAAGATGCTCCTAGTTATTGGCCCGGCCACGAGTGTTCGTGGTGCGGTTGTTGGAAAGTTCGCGTCGCAGCTCTTCGACCGCCGCACGGACCACGTCGCGATCTAGCGCTACTTCTGGAGCGCGTTGAGTCATCTTATCCAGCGGCAGATACATCATATTGTTGCCGCCCTCCACATCGACCATCACCTTGCTAGAGTTCTTGAACACCTGTTCCAACGCATCGATATACAGACGGTCGCGGGTCACCTCCGGCGCACGCTTATATTCGGTGAGCAACTTCTCAAAACGCTGCGCCTCGCCGTCTGATCGAGCAATAACCCGATCTCTGTAGCCTTGGGCCTCTTCAATTTGTCGTTGAGCACGGCCCCGAGCTTCAGGAACGACCTGCTGCGCGTACGCTATCGCTTGGTTTTCGAATCGTTGCCTGTCCTCTTTTGCTTTCTGAACGTCATTAAAGGCATCCTGCACCTGCACAGGCGGCGCACTTCTATCTATGTTCACTTTAGTGATTTGTATGCCCGTCCCATAGCTCCTCAAATAGCGCTGCAATCTTTCTTGCACCTCAATGGCGATTGCTTCTCTGCCGTCAGTGATGACTTCGTTCATTGTCGCGGATCCGGCCACATGCCTTAACGCACTCTCGGTTGCCTGACTTAGACTCTTCCTCGGCTCCCGGACCTCGACGAGAAAAGCTGCTGCATCATCAATAACCCACTGCACCGTGAGGCTGACATCTACAATGTTCTCGTCCTTGGTGAGCATCAACGCTTGGTGATTGTGAGATTGCACTTGTGTGACGTTCACTGGCTCCACCCGATCTATAAATCTTGGAAACCAATGCAGCCCTGCGGTTTTGAGTTCTTGCTGGGCCTCTCCAAACCGAAAAACCACGCCACGCTCTTGCTCGTCGATCTGATAGATACCCGAAAAAAGATATGCCGCGGCAGCGCCAAAGACACCGAGCCAGATCATGCTTCGTGAAGGTCCTTTGGCCCCGCCACCGCCGGAGGATCTATTACCGCCAAACAGTCCCGACAATTGCGACTGTAATTTTCGCATCGCCTCATCAAGGTCTGGTGGCCCTTGGTTACCACGGTTACCCCAAGGGTCTTTATCGTCTCCGCCTGATTCGTTCCAAGCCATGGTGTTGCTCCGCTAGTAAAGCGCTGGTTCTAGTTACGCTATTGTAGAAGGGTTTTGCAGCCGTGTGCATGCATTAGGACATAGAAAGTGAATTGCTGCGAACAGCAAACTTACAGCGTCCATGATGAATCTACTATCTTCTTGAGTGTCACAATTTTGGGGGCTCCAGTAAAACTTCAAGAGTCAAATGACAGCGGCCCTATTCTACGACGAATTGTCCAATAATAAGCCGCTCTTTTGTCTGATTTGGCCAAGTAACTGCTGATCCGCCTGCACGGTCAATTGAACCGAACCATCCTCGCGCAGCTTTTCGTTCAAAACCGCGCCAGAGCGATACAACCACGCTCTATTGCGTCCGTCCGTAGCCGGCAAAATGACTTGATGCGGGGCAACCACTCCAAGGACATCGCCCATCTGCTTAACCAAAACATCAAGACCTTTATGTAATTGAGCCGAAATTAAACAACCAAATCCTGCGAGGGTCTGCTGCGCTTCTGAACTGAGAAGATCGGCTTTGTTTAACACCACAATCTGACGTAATTCCCCAGCACCAATCTCATCCAATACTTGCTGCACCTGTTCCATCCGTTCGCGCCATAGCGGGTCGCTGACGTCGACAACATGTAAGAGCAAGTCCGAGTGAATAACCTCTTCCAGCGTGGCTTTGAATGCCTCTACTAATGTATGGGGCAACAAACTTACAAATCCGACAGTGTCTGCCAGCACGACTTCGCCGGTGCCCGGCACCTGAACTTTGCGCATCGTGGGATCTAGGGTCGCAAAAAGCATATCCTCAACGAGTACTTGCGCGTCGGTGAGACTATTGAATAGTGTCGACTTACCCGCGTTTGTATAGCCCACCAACGTGATCGTGGGTGTGCCGCGACGATTACGTCCGCGGCGATTTTGCCGACGACGTTTACTGACCTCGGCGATCTTGACCTGTGTCGCTTTGATGCGCTCACTCAGCATACGTTGGTCAAGCTCTATCTGTTTTTCACCGGCCCCGCGCAAACCGATGCCGCCTTTTTGGCGATCTAAATGGGTCCATCCGCGCACAAGACGAGTCTGCGCGTGCTTTAATTGCGCCAGTTCTACTTGCAACTGACCCTCATGACTACGCGCGCGATCGGCGAAAATAGTCAAAATCAGTTCCGTGCGGGTAATCAGTCGACAATCTAATGCTTGTTCTAGGTTGCGTTGCTGCGCCGGCGACAAATCGTGGTTCACCAGCACAATGTCCGCATTATGAAACGCTAACAGTTGCTCCAGTTCCTCAACCTTACCGCTGCCCACAAACCATCTGGGATGAGGTGCATCACGCTTAACCGTTACGACTGATGCGACCACCAATTGCGCGGAGTGTGCAAGCTCAGCCAACTCTCCCGCGTCAGGATTCGCCTCTTTACGCAACTCAATTTGCAGTAACAGCGTTCGGCGACCTGCTTCTGGCCGATCAAATAACATAAACCGTAAGTTCTTTAATCAGATTGATGCTTAGCTTCGCGCTTCATCAATTTCAAACTTAACGTTATGCGCAGGCACAACCGTTGAGATGGCATGTTTATAAACCATCTGACTGACGGTATTACGCAACAGCACAACGAATTGATCAAAAGACTCAATTTGCCCCTGTAACTTAATACCGTTAACTAAAAATATCGAAACTGGCACACGTTCCTTGCGCAACGCGTTTAAATACGGATCTTGAAGATTTTCACGCTTTGACATTTTGCCTCCTAGCCGCCCCACCAACACATTTAATTAATGGCGCGTATAAGCTTATTGTTATTTTTTGCAAAGTCTCGTCATTTTATCACGTCGCTGATCATTTTTTTGCCCAACCGCCTCAAAGCAACCGCCGAATATGCACGGCGATTTTTTCTGGGGCCGCGCCCGATTGCAGATCGATTTCTGACCATCGACGCAGCCATGTGAGCTGACGTTTCGCCAATTGACGGGTTGCGGCTAACGCGGCTGCTACAAACTCTTCGTGAGAACAATCGCCACGCAAGAAATGCCAAGCCTGACGATAACCTACCGCACGCATAGCTGGCAGATCGGGGTGCAAATCACCACGCTGCATAAGCCCTTCGACTTCAGTCAAGAAGCCTGCGTGCAACATTGTTTGGAATCGCTCGCGGATACGCTCGTGCAGCACCTGCCGCTGCGACGGCCCAACAACCGCCGTAACAAGCTTTATTGGCAACCGGCTGACCGCGACAGCGCTTTTGGCGTCCTGCCATTGCGCAGACATGGGCTGCCCGGTGGTGCGGACCACCTCTAATGCACGCAGCAATCTTTGATGATTATTCGGATGAATTTTGGCCGCTACCGTCGGGTCGATGTCCGACAATTCGGCGTGCATGACCTCGGCCCCTAGACGCTCCAACTGCTGCTGCAACTCGCGACGAATACTCGAATTTGCGCCGGGCAACTCTGCGATACCTTTAATAAACCGTTGCACGTAAAGCATCGTGCCGCCAACGATAATCGGCGTTTTCTGCTGTTCCAACGCCTCTAAGACCGACGCGTCAGCGTCGTTCACAAAATCAGCTGCAGAGTAGGGTTCGCTCGGATCACGGATGTCGATCAAGCGGTGCGGGTACGCCTGCAGTTCGTCAGCGCTCGGTTTAGCGGTACCGATGTCCATGCCTCGATACACCAGCGCGGAATCCGCACTTATAAGCTGAGCTTTGGAGGGGCCTCCCAGCTGATCTTGCAGCGCCATGGCGACCGCTGTTTTACCCGCCGCTGTTGGCCCAATGACAACAGCAACAGGCGCTACCCCCGCAGCCATTACTGTCCTCGCAAAAACAAGCGGTCGAGTTCATCCAGACTGCGCTGCACATAGGTTGGGCGGCCATGATTACACAAACCGGCATTTTCGGTGACCTCCATGTCACGCAGCAAGGCGTTCATTTCTGTCAGGGTTAATTGTCGGTTAGCACGCACTGAGCCCCGACAGGCAATATTGCCCAAGAGATCGAGTCCGTGTCGATTTAATCCTTCGGCTGTGCCGAACTCCGCCAATTCGGCCAGCAGGTCGCTCACCATTTGCTCTAAATCGGTGTCTGCTAACAAGGTCGGCACCTCCCTAACGGTCACGCTGCCGCGGCCAAGCCTTTCTATCACAAGCCCGCTTTGGTGCAACCGCGTAGCCAGATCCTCAACATGTTGGGCGTCCGTCTCGCTAACATCGAACGTAAGCGGCACCAGCAGACGCTGCCGCGCCACCGCCCCGACCTCTAGCTGGGCCTTCATTTTTTCGTACACAATGCGCTCGTGGGCTGCATGCATATCGACAATGACTAACCCCGCGGCGTTCTGCGCGATCACGTAGATCCCGTGCAATTGCGCAATGGCATAACCTAGCGGATGCTCCACCGACGGCTCAGTCGCCTGCCACTCCGGGGATGTCTCACCTACCCTTTGCTGCTGATCAATCGCTTGCGCAAACCCACCGGGCAAGTCAATGCTGCCGCGGTTGTGCCGGGGATCAAAGCGCAGCGCCGACTGACTCGATATTGCTGTCGTTGCTTCCGCATGCGGCACCGCGTTTTCTGGACTCGTCGGCCTTATTGCACGGAGCGCCCGGTTCAAGGAACCAAATATAAAGTCATGGACTCTGCGGGCGTCACGAAACCGTACCTCGTGCTTGGTTGGATGCACATTGACGTCCACCAAATCAGGTGACAACTGCAAAAACAATACATACACCGCGTGCCGACCATGAAACATCACATCGCTATAGGCCTGACGAATTGCGTGACCTACCAACTTATCGCGGATACTGCGGCCGTTGACGTAAAAGTACTGCTGATCCATGTAGCGCCGATTGTGCTGGGGCAGACCCACCCAACCAAATAAACGATAATCGGCCGAACTTTCATCAATGAACAAGCATTGATCAACAAATCCAGGTGACAGCACCTGAGCGAGGCGCGCTTCTGGATCACCAGCAGGCAAATTCAACCGCTTGGGTTCCGTGGCTTTGGCCGGCGCGGCATTTTGCTCAATCCTAGACTGCACCAAGGAGAACCCAACATCCATGTGGGCTAGGCTGAGCCGGTGTAAGACTGTATCGATCTGTTGGTTTTCCGTGCGCTCGGCTTTGAGAAACTTGCGACGCGCTGGGGTGTTGAAAAACAGATCCCAGACCTCGACCGATGTGCCCTGGTTATGCGCAACAGGGCCACAACCAACGGACTCTCCGCCATGACTTTCGAGATACCAGCCAGCGTCAGCTGGAGATTGGGCCGAACTTATTTTAAATCGCGACACCGAAGCCACGCTGGCCAGCGCTTCGCCTCTGAAGCCTAAGCTGCCTATACCCATGAGATCTTGGGCCTGCACAATTTTGCTTGTAGCGTGGCGCTCTACCGCCAAAGCTAAGTCGTCCTTATGAATGCCACTACCGTTATCTCGCACCCAAAGAGACTCTACCCCGCCGGCGACACTGCGCACCTCGATGTTCGTCGCGTCGGCATCCAGACTGTTCTCTACCAATTCTTTGACGATAGAGGCTGGCCGCTCGACCACCTCACCGGCTGCGATTTGATCCGCAACAAAAGCACTTAACCGTTTAACTCTGGCCTGCGACATAGATCAGGAATCTCCCGGGATAAACAGCGTTTGCCCCACTCGAATCTTGTCGCCGCGAATCGCATTACGACGTTTCAAGGCGCTCGCCGAGACACCGTAGCGCGCAGCGATCTCCGATAACGTATCGCCACGCGCAATCGTGTGCCGCAACTCCTGCCGACGTGCCGCGATCGCTGTGCCTGGCGGCGGATTCAGCCGCATAAACTGATCAATGCCGTCCGCGATGGCTGTGGCCAATTTCGTCTGGTGTTCTTTTTGTGACAGACGGCGAGCTTCTTGAGGATTAGAAATAAATCCAGTCTCTACTAAAATCGAAGGCATATCTGGTGATTTGAGCACTAAAAAAGCCGCTTGCTCCACCTGCTTTTTGTGCAGCTTTGTCATCTTGCCCAATTGATTCAGTACCGACTGACCCGCCTCAATGCTGTATGAGCGATTACCGTCCATCGACAAATCCAGTAAAACATGGGCCAGCACTTCATCTTTGTCACTCAAGCTGACATCGCCCACACCACCCAAGAGGTCAGATTGGTTGGCCCGCTCGGCCAACCACTTGGCGGTTTCGCTGGTCGCGCCGCGATCCGACAGGGTATAGACCGACACGCCGCGTGCAGCGGCACTGGTAAAGGCATCTGCATGAAGAGATACAAATAGATCTGCACGCGCTTCGCGCGCTAACGCGGTACGTTTACGATGCGCAATATAGTAGTCGCCGGTGCGCGTCAGCACGGCCCGATAGCCGGGTTTAGCGTTTATCGCTTTTGCAGTGCGCTGAGCAATTTGCAAAACCAAATGTTTTTCCTGCAAACGTTTTGGCCCCAAAGCGCCCGGATCCTCACCTCCATGACCCGCATCGATTGCGATCACTACATCTCTATTTTTAGGCCGCGGCGGCAACTTTTCGCCCACCTTGTTTTTACGCGCCTTGTCGACAGCCGCCAAATCAACTACGAGTCTGTGGCCATAGGGCGCAATGGGCTTGAGCGTGAACGCGCTCGGCTTCAACTTTCGCTTAGCATCTATAACCAAGCGAAAACCCTTGCCTCTTGGCGCGCCGCGCAGACCCTTGATCCGTACAAGATCATTTGCCACTTTCGCGACATCCATGCCCTTCGCCAGCTTAGCATTGGCTAGGTCGATGACGACTCGATGCGGTTTATCCAGCGTGAAGTACTTGTATTTAACGCCAGCAGACGTGTCCAAAACGATGCGGGTTGCCTCCGGCGACTCGTGCACTCGCACACCCTGAATAGTCGCCGCAGCAACCTGCAACGACGTCACAGATAGAATGGCAATTAAAAACGCTCTAACCATCGGGTATCAATACTCGAACGCTGCGCTGTGCCGGCGCGGCAGCATCTGTTGAAGCGGGCCGATGCAACGCCAACTGCACCAGAACATCGGGGCTCGGCAGCCAACCCTCGCCCCGCTGGGGCCATTCAAATAATTTGATTCCCGGCCCATCAAGGATTTCTTCGAAGCCAACAAACTCAAGTTCTTCGGCTGACTCCAGGCGATACAGATCGAAATGATACAGATCCAAATTGTCAATGCTGTACGGCTCCAGCAATGTATAGGTCGGACTCTTTACGGCACCAGTAAAGCCCAAGGCTCTGAGTATGCCTCTGACCAAGGTGGTCTTGCCAGCGCCGAGATCGCCTTCGAGTGCAACCAGCGCCGTGTCACCAAAGCGACTTCGAATGAGGTTCAACAAATCGTCTCCAAAAGCGACCGTCGCAGCTTCGTCTATCAGGACCTGTGCAATGGCTTCAGTCATCGGGTTGCGTCTTGCCCGACAACACACTTGGTATCTTGGCCGTTACATCCGTAGCCATAACACTGCGTGGCCCCAGCAGCTGGGCCGCAAGATCCGCGCTGGCACTATGTAACGCAACGGCCTGCGAAAATTGTTCGCAAACTGCTCCTTGGTCACCGCTCGCATACAAGGGCGCGAGCAATCCAGCGCAAATACCGCTCAACACATCACCCATCCCAGCTGTGGCCATAGCAGGACCGCCATGAGCACAAATTTGTGTGCCTTCCTGCGTCACCACAACGGAACCAGGGCCTTTGACAACAACATTGCATGCATAGCGTTGCGCTAACTGTGTCCCAGCGTTTAGGCGATCGGCCTCGATCGCAGGCACATCGACGCCCAATAAGTTCGCGGCTTCGCCGCTATGCGGTGTTATGAATAAATCGCTCGCAGGACTTTTGTCCGCCTTAGCGAGCCAATACAGACCGTCCGCATCGATCAATTTGGGCGTCGTCGCGGCGGCCACTACAGTAAATAACCCGCCGCCCCACTCACCTCTACCTAGGCCCGGGCCAATAACGATGAAATCGGCGGCACTCAAGATCTCCGGTAACACCGCCGACTCGGGATCGATGAACATGGCTTCGGGTACCCGCGCAAGCAGTGCTGCGCGGTGCTCGGATTGCGTAACGACGCTGACCAAACCAGCACCGCAGCGCAACGCCGCCTCTGCTGCCATCAACACGGCCCCGCCCATACCTAAATCACCACCGACAATGACCACTTTGCCACGTTGGTGCTTATGCGCCTGTGGAGAAATGGCAGGCAAACGCTCATGCTGCCATGTCAGCAGACATGTCTCGTTCTTTACACTCCGCGAAGCGTCGGCAATGCCCAAATCAGCAACACTTAGATCGCCAACAAAGGCCTTACCTGCACCCGTATACAAGCCTATTTTCCGGCCGATAAAGGACACCGTCATAGATGCCTGCACAGCCAAGACGCCGCCCTGTCTGCGCGAAACCGCCCCGGTGTCAGGATCGACACCGCTCGGCAAATCCAGCGCTAGGACCCCGGAGGCTGTTTCATTGATGCGATGGATCATGTCCGCGTATGCGTCACGCAGCGGCAGCCGGAACCCTGTACCCAAGAGCGCATCGACAATCACGCCGTGTTCAATAGCCTGATCGGCCGGCGAGACCGCGCCACCAGCCGTAACAAAATCCTCAAAGGCTGTGCGCGCATCGCCCTGCAATTGTTCGGGATTGTTAAGCGCTATCAACTGAACCCTCATGCCAAATTGGTACGCCATCCGTGCGACGATGTACCCGTCGCCAGCGTTGTTGCCTTTACCGCAAATTACCGAAACCGCACGGCTCTCAGGCCAGCGATGCAGCATTTGCTCGAACGCGGCCTGTCCAGCTCGCTGCATAAGCGTATAGCCACTTATGCCCATACCTTGGTGCACAATCGGTTGCATCGCACGAGTTTCTATCGAACGGATCTGCGCTGCAGTATAAAGTTGGTGTTTGGGGCTATGCATTAGCTTGAGTTTGAAATCTCTTGTCCGCTGACCATGATAAACGACCAGTATACTGTCATGCCCACCCAGCGCGTAGTCGTCGGAGTACAACATCATCAACGGAAAACCTGCCGCAACACTGCCTAATCAAGCCCAGCTTACGGCTTGGGCACAGCCGTTGGGGTTCGATGCGGTTGCAGTAACCGACGTGGATTTAAGCGCGCACGCGCCGCACGTGCGCGAATGGTTAGCCAAGGGTTTTGCCGGGGATATGGGCTACCTACAGCGCAACTTGGAAAAACGTCTGCACCCGGACCTGCTGGAGCTGGAAACCTGCAGGGTTATCAGCGCGCGGATGAATTATCTGCCCGCAGACACTCAGCCTTTAGAGGTTCTGGCACGCTCTGAGCAAGCCTATATTTCTCGTTACGCATTAGGCCGTGACTATCACAAAGTCCTGCGTAAACGCCTTGCTACTCTAGCGACAAGAATCGACGACGCCATGCCTGGGCACCGCTACCGGGCCTTTACTGACTCGGCCCCTGTGCTAGAGAAAGCTTTGGGAGCAAAAGCGGGACTCGGGTGGATGGGGAAACACACCCTACTCTTACATCAAGACGTAGGGTCTTGGTTTTTTCTCGGCGAGATTTATACCAACGCTCCGTTACCCTGCAGCCCGCAAACGGTGGAAGACGCCTGCGGTAAGTGCCGAGCCTGCATCACGGTATGCCCGACCCAAGCAATCGTTGGTCCGAAAAAACTCGATGCCCGGCGCTGTATTTCCTATCTAACCATTGAGCACAAAGGCGCGATCGATTCGGAACTGCGCGAAAAAATGGGCAACCGAATTTACGGCTGCGACGACTGTCAACTGTACTGCCCGTGGAATCGGGATGCGCCCACGACCCGCGAACCCGACTTCGCGCCAAGGCACAACTTACAAAACCGCGATCTGATCGATCTATTTTTGCTGAGTGCAGAGGAGTACGACACCCTAACCCTGGGCTCAGCCATGCGACGGGTCAGCTATGCACAATGGCAGCGCAATTTAGCAATCGCGCTGGGTAATGGCCCAGCCACCAAAGATGCGATGAACGCACTGCAAACACGACTCGGCCAACTCAACGACATGGTGGACGAACACATCCAATGGGCGCTAGACAAGCTAGCTGGGCAGCTTGAATAAATGTCGGCGGTAGTGCCGCAGTTCTTCGATAGATTCGCGAATGTCGGCCAACGCCGTATGCTCACCGTTCTTTTTAAATCCCGCAGCCACCTCAGGATGCCAGCGCTTAGCGAGTTCTTTGACGCTGCTCACGTCGATCATGCGATAGTGAAGATAGCCTTCTAATGCGGGCATATAACGCGACAAAAAACGCCGATCCTGCCAAATACTGTTGCCGCACAAGGGCGCCTCGTTGGGCTCTACATATTGCTCAATGAATGCCAAAGATACCGCCTCGGCTTCACGTTCCGACACCCCGTCCACAGCGATTCGCTCCAACAACCCCGACGCCGAATGGTGCGTTTGATTCCATTCGTCCATACCGTCGAGCAACGACTGCGGCTGCTGAATCGCCAACACCGGCCCTTCGGCGATCAAATTAAGATCACTGTCCGTAATAATGGTGGCCATTTCAATGATGCGATCTTTACCCGCATCTAACCCAGTCATTTCTAAATCGATCCACACTAAATCAGCGTTCATAGTCACTCATAGCACCAAGGCTTAACCAATATAGAGGACGGTTTGTCTAAGGCCAAGGCTGCTTCGCACCGGCTGAGTCATCTGCATTGTGGTAAAAATCGAACGATTCAAAGCGCCCATCAGATACCCCGCGTCATCTGATGAGGAAACTGCTATGGTTTTTGCTCGAACCAAAGCAGTGCCATGACCAGCCAATCCATATTGTCCAGCCCGCAGCTAATTGAACCCGAGGATCTGATTCTGCCGTTGCGCAACGATGATCTGCTGATTCAGGTCACGGCACCCAACGTTTTTTCACAGGCGCATATTGAGGGCGCGGTGTTGCTTGAACCGGCCCAGCTGTGTTGTGGTATTCCACCCGCTGTAGGCAAATTGCCGGATCTACCTTTATTGCAACAGGCTATGGCCCGCATTGGTTATCACCCCAACCGCCGAGTCATCGCCTACGATGATGAGGGCGGCGGTTGGGCTGGCAAACTGTTATGGGTGATGGATGTCATCGGTCACCACAATTGGGCTTATCTGAACGGTGGTTTACATGCCTGGGCTGCGGCCGGACGTGCATTAAGCGCGGGCGAATTTCTCGCTCCAACCCTCTCATCTCAGACGCAGCTGGAATTTAACTCTCATGCTGTCGCGGAAATTAATGATGTGCTCGCCGCGATAGACGAGCCGAACCACGTAATCTTGGACGTACGTTCGCGCGAGGAGTATCTCGGGGGGCGCAGCGGATCGGCTCGCGCGGGACACATTCCAGGAGCTGTGAACCTTGATTGGGAACTGTTAAAAGATCCCAGCAGACATTGGCGTTTACGCAACTCTCTGCGCGAGGATTTCGCGTCATTGGGTATCGATCAAACTACGCAGGTCATCACCCACTGCCAAACACACCATAGATCTGGACTGTCGTACTTGGTGGGCCGACTTTTAGGTGTCGATATTCGCGCCTATCACGGATCCTGGGCAGAATGGGGAAACGACCCGAGTCTGCCCATCGAATAATGGAAGAACCAAGGCCATGAGCAAACATTTCGCAAGTCTGCAAAAAGCGCTGCCGCAACACTTACTGTCGCGTGTTGTCGGTCGGCTTGCGCAGAGCCGCAACCCCATGATCAGCGCCGCCTTCATCAAGCAATTTGCGCGGGCTTATGACATTTCTTTGGCCGAAGCCGAACGCAAGAAGCTCAGCGACTACTCGAGCTTCAACGACTTTTTTACCCGCGCGTTGGATCCATCGGCCCGGCCCATGCCCGACGCGATCAACGAATTAGCCAGCCCTGTAGACGGCTGCGTAAGCCAGCTAGGTACCATAAAAGATGAGCAACTGTTTCAGGCCAAAGGCCAGCGTTACGCGCTCCGCGGCTTAGCTGGAGAGGCGAGCAAGGGCTTCGAGGGCGGCGATTTCTGCACAATTTATCTTGCCCCCAACGACTACCACCGAATCCATTTACCCTATGCGGGCACCCTGACTCAGACCATCGCTTATCCCGGAGCGTTGTTTTCGGTGAACGGGATAACCGAGGAATTCATCGAAGGTTTATTTCTGCGCAACGAGCGCCTCGTCTGCCGGTTTGAAACAAACTTTGGGCCCATGCTTGTCGTTTTAGTTGGCGCATTAATTGTGGCCTCCATAGAAACCGTTTGGCCAGGGCCACTTTCGCCTTACCCATCCGTGCAAATCAATCCGCACAATCTGCCGTTCGAACGAGGCGCTGAGATCGGACGCTTTTTGCTCGGTTCTACCGTTATTTGCTGTTTTCCTAAGGGTGCGGTGCGACTCAAGCAGTCTCTACAGGTGGGCGGCCGAGTGCGCATGGGCGAGGCTCTGGGCGATTTGCTTTAGGCGCCATCAGTACTTCTAGTTAACGTGGCGGTTCGTGCGAACGTCATCGCGGTCAGTTCTTAGAATTCTGGACCCTGCATCACCGCATCCAGGCGATCCGCGTGTTGTGCCAGCATCAGTAACCGATCCACCCCCAGCGCCACACCGGCACAATTAGGCAAGCCTTTCTGCAGCGCATCCAAAAACGGTCTATCCGGCTCGATGTCAACGAGTCCACGGGCGCGACGTAGGGCCCGATCCGCAGCAAACCGCCGTTCATGTTCAACTGGGTCTTGCAGTTCCCAGTAGCCGTTGGCGATCTCTACGCCATCGATCACCAATTCAAATCGCGCCGCCACGGTCGGGTTATCCGGTCGTAGGCGCGCCAGCGCTGCTTGATCCGCCGGGTAATCCACCACAAAGAATCGACCGGGTTTTAACCCATCGCAGGCCTCGGCAAAGCGCAAATCCAGATCACTTCGCTCGACATGGCTTTGATCGAATAATTCGCCTACCAACTGTTGGTAGGTTACGGTTTGCACCGCCCCTGGCCCCAGCACGACCGCAACCAAATCCGCAACCTCCTGCATCAATAATTGGTCGTCAAAACCCAACCGATACCACTCAAGCATGGTGAATTCTGGGTTGTGCAGACGCCCACGTTCTTCGTGTCTAAAGACCGGACCAAGCTGATAGATAGACGGTGCACCGGCGCTAAGCAGTCGTTTCATTTGGTATTCAGGAGATGTTTGCAGAAAGCCGTAACCTGGAACCGCGATGCTTTCGACATCCGGATCGGTCACTGTCGATGGCGCGAGAACGGCGGTCTGGACCTCTAAAACATCGCGCGCGGCGAAGAATGCTCGGATATCAGCCAGCGTCTGCGCGCGCAACCGCACGCGCTCTGCGAGGTTCATTTTCGATTTACCCCCTGCCTTATCGCCGAGATATGCTTTTTGGGCCTAGCCTTTAGCGCGAGATACGTACTCGCCGGTGCGGGTATCCACTTTAAGGATATCGCCAATATTGATGAACAGCGGCACGCCCTTAATCGTGGCTCCAGTCGATAGCGTCGCTGGCTTAGTGCCACCATTTGCCGTATCGCCCTTAAGACCAGGATCCGTATCGGTAACTTCCAATTCAACAAAATTTGGCGGGGTGACCGCAATGGGATCGTCATTCCAAAGTGTCACTTGGTAGACATCTTGCTCTTTTAGCCAATCCTTGCAGTCGGCGACAGCAGAGTCTGCAGCCGCCACCTGCTCATAACTGCCATCTGTGCGCATGAAGTGCCAAAATTCTCCGTCGGTATAGAGGTATTCCATGTCTATATCGACAACGTCAGCGCCTTCAAGCGACTCACCGGATTTAAACGTGCGCTCCCAAACCCGGCCATTCTTGAGGTTCCGAAACTTGACGCGATTGAACGCCTGACCTTTACCTGGTTTTACAAATTCGTTTTCTAAGATCGTGCAAGGATCCCCTTCCAACATGAGTTTCAATCCGGATTTGAATTCGTTGGTAGAATAGTTGGCCATAACACACTTCGTTGATATCTAAGTCGCGCATGATAACCCCGAATCACATTCCTGCCCATCTTAGCCCTGATGTTGGCCCCTGGCCCGACGAGCTATGGTCAAAAGAACTGGCTGGCGCTGCACGCGACGTTAAAACGTTGCTTAACGCGGTGCAGGTGCACCCGCAGAACTTGCAGTATCCAGCGGATACATCGGCGAAATTTCAGCTGCTCGTGCCTCGCGGCTTTATTGCCCGTATGCGCAAAGGTGACGCCGATGACCCATTACTAAAACAGGTATTGCCAACACTCGAAGAGCGCAAAGCCAGCAATGAATTTACCCGCGATCCGTTGGCCGAAACCGACCCCGCTCAGGGCTTCATGAAAACCCCCAGCCTGCTGCAAAAATATCAAGGCCGCGTGTTGCTGATCACCACACCTGGATGTGCCATCAATTGCCGCTACTGTTTCCGCCGCGAGTTTCCGTACACGCAACACCGACCCAAAGGCCACCAGGAAGCGCTCGCGAGCATCGCGGCTGATCCCAGTATCGACGAAGTGATCCTTTCCGGCGGCGACCCTTTGCTGCTCAGTGATAAGCAATTGTCGCAACTGCTCAACGCCATTGAGTCGATACCTCATATTCAGCGCATTCGTATCCACAGTCGCATCCCTATCGTGCTGCCGGAACGAATTACCCGCGGCCTGATGGATGCTTTAGAACGCTGTCGTTGCCAGATGGTGCTGGTTGCACACACTAACCACCCACAGGAATTGAACGATGCAACAGCGCGCGCCTTGGCTTGCCTGAAACACAGCCAAATCACGCTGCTGAATCAATCTGTACTGCTGCGCGGCATCAATGCAGACGTAACCACACTCGCCGAATTATCGAAAAAGTTATTTGCCCAAGGCGTACTGCCTTACTATCTGCACCTCACCGATCACGTCGCTGGTACAGAGCATTTCTTTATTGGCGATGACGAGGCGCGAGAAATTTACGCGCAACTGCAGCGCCTGCTGCCCGGCTACTTACTGCCCAAACTCGTGAGAGAGCAGCCTGGTCAAGCATCAAAAACGTTAATGTATTAGCTGCCCTGACCGAGTGCCTGTTCTATATCGCCGTCACTAAAACCGATCAGATATAAAATGGCATCCAGCCCAAAGTTAGAGATTGCGTGACGCGCACTTTGTTTGACGACGGCCTTGGCGTGATAGGCAATGCCCAAACCCGCAGCCGTTAACATCGGCAGATCATTGGCGCCGTCCCCTACCGCAATGGTCTGCTCCAAAGTGATGCCTTCGCGGTCGGCGATCGACATCAATATCCGCGCCTTAGACTCGGCATCGACAATATCGCCCGTGACCTCGCCGGTCATTTTACCGTCGACTATTTCAAGCGTGTTGGCATAGACATAGTCAATACCTAAGCCTTCCGCCAAGTATTCGCCGACATATTGAAAACCACCCGAAATTACCGCAGTACGATAACCAAAGTGCTTTAGCGCCTTAATCAATCGGTGCGCCCCGTCGTTGAGCTTTACCGACTCGGCAACTTCCTGCAGAAACTCTCTGGGCATTCCATGCAACAAGCGTGCGCGCTGACGAAAGCTCTCCTTAAAATCTATTTGCCCGGCCATGGCGGCCTCAGTAATCGCCACAACTTGGTCACCAAAACCATGACGTTTCGCCAACTCATCCATCACCTCTTCGGCAATCAGGGTTGAGTCCATATCCAACACCACCAAACGGCGATTTCGTCGAAATACCGTGTCTGCCTGCACGCTGAAGTCGAAGCCCAACCGCTCGCCGGCCTGAGTTAACTCTTTTTGCAACAGATGTCGGTCATCCGCGGACGTACGCGTGCCGCTGAGCCGCATCTCTACGCACAGCCGCGGCACCGCAGTACCCGTAAGATCTGGTGCTGCCTTGGTGAGGCGCCGCACAAAATCAATATTTAAGCCGTATTGATGGGTCAGCTCACTGACCGCTTGAAGCGCATCCACNCCATCACTGAGCGTCATGACCGTTACGATCAACCGGCTTGCGTCCGCGACTTCAGACCACCTGACTTGATCAGGAGACTGCACCGGCGCAATGCGCACAACCACGTCTTCTGAGGCNCAGGCACGCTNAATCNGCGCCTGAGCGTTCGATGCCGCTGCAACTCGTGCCAGCACCGCGAGCGCTAATTCGTCGTGAATGACCGCTTGCCCAATATCCAGAATGTCCGCATCGACACCCTGCAATGCGGTCATCAGCCGCGACATCATTCCAGGCTGATCGCGACCAGACACGCTTATGAGAATGACATCGTCTGACAAACCCGTGTACTCCAAACCCTAAAATCAAGGTGTCTCAGTGTAGCGGTTCTGTCCCAGCAAGTGGTGGTTGCATCAACGCGGGCGCGGAACTACAACGACCACTCGGGGCGCAATATGCTAGTGTTATGCGTCTCTGCAAGGATCACGATTAATGCCCTGGTGGAAACGCTTCAGGTCGACCAAAGCCACGCTACCTTCCGCCGCCACGGCCAGCGCACTGTGCGCGGTAGCGTTAGCCGCCATTTGGTTGGGCGGCGACAGCGGCCAACGCGAAACGCAACGCTTTGGCTCAACGCTTGCGAACACTCTGGCCAAAACTACCGCTGGCGATTTGCTCGACAACCAGCGCATTAACCTTGCGGTGATCGCCAGTCACGTCACTGCAGGTGAAGAAATTGACGGCGTCACCTTCTTTGATAGCGCCAACAACGTTATCGCCATGAGCGGTAGCCAAGACGGGATCAATCGTTTCACCGCTACCGCCAGCATCGACGACACCATTACCGGCTATGTCAGTCTGCACCTAAATACTCAAGCCTTTCAGGCACCAACGCCTTGGACACGTTGGCTTGCCAGTATTATTACCGTCTTAGCGGCACCTTGGCTAACGGTTCTATTAATGCAGCTGAGTGCACGCGGCAATCGGTCGTTGCCCATTATTTCCGTGCAGCAGGAAAATGCTGGCGCCACGCCAAGCTATTGTTTGGTGATAAATCTCTTCAACCAATTGGCATTATCAAAAGAAGAACGCGATCAAGCGGTAGCCGACGCCGTAAATATGGGACGCGAAGTGTGCGCTGTCTATCCAGGCTTGGCTATGCCGCTGAGCAGTCAAGGCGCCTGCTTGGTTTTCAGCCAAACTTCGGTCAGCGGTCTGCAAGCCTTGCACGCGACATTTCTCCTGCAGGATCTATTACTCGAATATGAAACCCTAGGGCAATTTCGCTGCTACTTGCGCACCGCCACCTGCCCAGGGGATCCAGGCGAAATGAACGTCCTAGACGCTTCGCAAATGGACGGATTGGCCAACGTTGACGGTGATCTGACCCTGGCGGCTTTAGCGCGCAAAAAGACNGCGCTGATCAGCAACGAGGTTCATGCGAATCTCAATGACATCGAAAAAAGCTGGGCCACACCTTTCGATCACCCAATACTGCCCGACGTCGCACGAGGCCAAACATTACACAGCATCGCCGAGTTGCCAGAGCGCGACGCGCAACTGGTCACAGAACAGGGTCAGGTTATTTTAGGGTTCAGTTGAATTCGTTCAGACGGCTTTATACTAAAACTAACCGACCGACAAATGATCGACCTTTTGGAAGCCTCGCGGCAGTTTCCCACCCCGACGGGCGCGCTCACCGATGTAGTTCTCATAGTCTTTGCGTTTCATTGTCAGATGACGTTGGCCCGCATGCACCACGAGATCGTCGCCCTCGCCTAGCACTGCCACTGCCAGCATAGTTTCTTCGCCAGCNTTAAACGCGGCACCGGGAATATTTATTAGCTTGTTGCCCTTGCCCCTGGACAATTCAGGTAAGTCCGCCAATTTGAAAATCAACAGCCGTCCCTGATTAGTAACCGCAGCCACCAAACCTTGGTTGGATTCAAGCGTGGCACTGGGAATGACAATTGGCGGTAGTGCCTCGGCTCCCGCCGAGACACTTAAACAGGCCTTACCTGCNTTGTTTTTCGTGACCATATCAGCCAGCGGCCCGACAAAACCAAAACCCGCGTTACTGGCCAGCAGCACTTTCGTTGTACTGCNGCCCATCACCACACCGACAAAACGAGCGNCGTCTTTCGGCTTAAAGCGACCGGTCANNGGCTCACCCTGACTCCGAGCCGAAGGTAAACTGTGGGCTGGCGTATTATAGGTGCGGCCATGAGAATCTAAAAAGACCAGTATTTCATTAGTACGACCGCGCGCGGCCTGCGCAAATTCGTCGCCGCTGCGGTAAGCCAGCTCCGCCGGGTCGAGTTCGTGGCCCTTCGCTGCACGCACCCAGCCTTTATCCGAGACCACCACTGTAATCGGATCATTGGTCAACAAATCTTCTTCGCTAAACGCCNGNGCTTCNTCCNCTANNACCAGCGGTGACCGCCGCTCGTCGCCGTAATNTGCAGCCAGCGCCAACAACTCTTTCTTCATCANNGTCTGCANGCGNGCTTTCGAACTTAGNGTTTTTTCCANNCCCGCTTTTTCNCTCGCCAACTCGTCTTTTTCCGATTGCAGTTTAATCTCTTCGAGTTTTGCCAACTGTCGCAACCGNAGNTCCAAGATCGCATTGGCCTGAACCTCAGAAATTTTGAAGCGCTGCATTAATTCCTGACGAGGACTGTCTTCCTCACGAATAATGCGAATAACTTCATCCAGATTTAGATANGCAATCAATAACCCGTCAAGAATGTGCANCCGGTCNTTAATTTTGTCGAGACGGAAATTCAGCCGCCGAGTAACGACGTCTAACCGATACCGCAGCCACTCTTTTACGATCTGCGCGAGATTTTTCACCGCGGGACGTTGATCCAAACCGATGATGTTTAAGTTGACCCGATAGTTGCGTTGCAGGTCAGTGGTTGCNAACAGATGGCTCATCAAGCGCTCGTAATCGACCCGGTTGGAACGCGGCACTAACACTAACCGCATGGGNTTTTCATGATCNGACTCNTCGCGTAAATCCACGAGCATGGGCAGCTTACGGGCCTGCATTTGCTGAGCGATCTGCTCCAACACCTTGGCCGGCGAAGTTTGATGAGGCAGCGCGGTGATGACCAGCTCGCCATTTTCTTTGTGGAACACCGCGCGAGCTCGGATACTGCCGCGCCCAGTTTCGTAGATTTCCCGTATCTCGGCTTCTGGGGTAATGATCTGCGCCGANGTCGGGTAGTCGGGAGCCTTGATGTGGGTCATCAAATCCGCAACGCTGGCTTTTGGATTGTCGAGCATGTGAATGCACGCGCTCAGCACTTCGTTAAAATTGTGCGGCGGAATGTCTGTAGCCATACCAACGGCGATACCGGTACTGCCGTTGAGCAACAAATACGGTACTTGGGCGGGCAACAACTTAGGTTCGTCGACCGTGCCGTCAAAGTTTGCCACATAGTCCACGGTGCCTTGTCGCGATTCGGCCAGCAGTAAATCTGCATAGCGCGACAATCGCGCCTCGGTGTAACGCATTGCGGCAAAAGATTTNGGATCATCCGGCGCGCCCCAATTACCCTGACCGTCCACCAACGGATAACGAAACGAAAAAGGCTGCGCCATCAGCACCATAGCCTCATAGCATGCNCTGTCCCCATGGGGGTGAAACTTNCCCAGCACGTCACCNACCGTGCGCGCAGACTTAACAAACTTAGCCTGACTGTTTAGGCCCAACTCACCCATGGCATAAATAATGCGCCGCTGAACCGGCTTGAGTCCGTCACCAATGTGCGGCAAAGCTCGATCATTGATAACGTACATCGAGTAATCAAGATACGCCCGCTCGGTATACACCGACAGCGGCATCGTTTCTTGATNGGTCGGTCGGATTTCTTCATCCATCGTGTTTTACCTGNTTTTTAGAGAGCGCACAGCGCCGCTGCGCCTAGGCTATTGATGCCTGATCGCCGTTCTTTTCTAGCCAAATGCGGCGTTCCGACGAGCGCTTTTTCGCCAACAACATATCCATGGTCTCGTCGGTCTTGCTCCCCGCATCAAGGGTCAACTGCACCAAACGTCGGGTCTCCGGCACCATAGTGGTTTCGCGCAGCTGCATNGGATTCATCTCGCCCAGACCCTTAAAGCGCTGCACCGTCGGGTTAGCGCGTTTATTTTCTGCCGCGACTTTGTCCAAGATGGCATTGCGCTCGGAGTCGTCGAGTGCGTAATACACATCTTTCGCTACATCGATTCGATACAGAGGTGGCATCGCCACAAAAACATGCCCAGCGGCNACCAGCGGTCGAAAATGCTTTACAAACAAAGCGCACAGCAAAGTGGCTATGTGTAAACCATCGGAATCTGCGTCNGCTAGAATACAAACTTTGTGGTAGCGCAAATTAGCTAAGTCGCTGGAACCTGGATCAACCCCAATAGCCAGCGCGATGTCATGCACCTCTTGAGACCCCAGCACCTGAGAGGAATCGACCTCCCATGTGTTGAGAATTTTACCGCGCAATGGCAACACCGCTTGGAATTCGCGGTCACGTGCCTGCTTGGCACTACCGCCTGCTGATTCGCCCTCAACGAGGAAGAGTTCCGCACTTTGAGCATCTTGCCCTGAACAATCGGCCAACTTGCCGGGTAGCGCAGGCCCAGCAGTAACCCGTTTACGCGCAACTTTCTTCGCCGCTTGAATGCGACGCTGAGCNTTGTTTATGGCCAGCTCGGCAATGCTTTCGCCTTCGCTCGCGTGTTCGTTTAACCACAAACTGAAGGCATCTTTTGCCGCGCCAGCGACAAATACAGCAGCCTGTCGCGATGACAATCGCTCCTTGGTCTGCCCGGCAAATTGGGGGTCCCCCAGCTTAGCGCTAAGGACATAACTGCACTGCTCCCAAATATCTTCACCGGTAATTTTGACCCCTCGAGGGATCAGATCACGAAATTCACAAAATTCCTTCAAGGCATCAANNAGGCCCGAACGCAGGCCGTTAACATGGGTGCCGCCTTGGGTCGTGGGAATGAGATTGACATAAGATTCAGCCAATGGCGCCGGACCATCTACTACCCATTTCAACGCGTAGTCCACGGCTTCGCCAGTGCCACTCGCACTGTGCATTACGGTGGTTAAAGGAATACATTCAGCGTCACCTAAGGCCTGCTCCAAATATTCCTGTAACCCATCGGCGAAATACCACGTCGCATTTTGGGATGGGTCCGCTTCAACTGCCAAACCGACGCGCAGACCGGGGCACAGTACCGCCTTGGCACGTAATAAGTGACGGAGCTTGCTGACACTGATCGTCGGCGAATCGAAGTAACCGGCTTCGGGCATGAAAACTACCCGCGTACCGGTATTGCGCTTACCCACGGTATCGACGACCTCTAAGGTGCTGACGGGTTCCCCGTGCTCGTAGCGCTGGCGGTACAAATTACCATCGCGCTTAATTTCCACCTCCAGCCAGTCCGATAGCGCGTTCACGACAGACACACCGACGCCATGCAAACCGCCAGAAAAATTATAGTTTTCATTATCGAACTTACCGCCCGCATGGAGCCGAGTAAGGATGAGTTCCACACCCGACACCTTGTGTTCCGGGTGTTTGTCCACCGGCATGCCACGGCCGTCGTCGATCACTTCTACCGACCCGTCTTTATTCAGGGCGACCTCGATTTCATTTGCGTGGCCAGCGATCGCTTCATCCACACTGTTGTCCACGACTTCCTGCACAAGATGATTCGGTCGAGCAGTGTCCGTATACATCCCCGGTCGTCGCCGAACCGGCTCCAGACCAGAAAGTACTTGTAAGGATTTCGCTGAATATTCTTTTACTGCCATAGAGTTTTTAGCGCCGTTTTATCGTCAACAATGCTGCGGTGATGGTGCGACTGAGAGAGCAGACCACAGTATATCGCCTTGACGGGCCAATGGGCCAATACGCTTCAACTCTCAACTCTTCTAACAGTTCTTTTAATTTTCTTATCGTCTGTCAAGTCGAGCCATTGGTAGCCGGGGCCTTGATCGTCAACCGCAAACTTGGCGCTGTGCGGCCGGAATTGAAAACCCGTAGACGGAACGCCAAATACCGGCCAGACGCCTACTTGGCCCTCAACCACTTGGTGCGCATGACCAAACACCGCTCCACGTATACGCTGCTCACTGACGTTGTTGAGCCAATTCATCAATTCAAGCGGTCCAACGATGCGGTCTTTGTCCAGCCACGGACAATCGACCTCAACCAGCGGGTGGTGGGTCGCCAGCAGAACGGAATGCGCAGCGCCTTTTTTTAACCCTTGAACAACGACCTGACGATCGCGGTCGGCAACCAAGGCTTTTGGCTTGTCATCTTCGTGGCTGTCTAATGCCTGCAGGTGCCAGTCCTGCCAAACAATAGAGTCCATTGGCAAACCGGCCTCCTGCATCACATGCAACACGTCATGATTGCCAGGCAAGCATAAGATCGGCACGCTGAAATAGTCGCTGACAACGCGCAAAAACCGCTGGTACACCGACACTGTCGGCGTATGCGCAAGATCGCCGGAGGCGATGATGGCGTCACATCCGTTGCGCGCCGCGTCACCGGCCGCTTGCTCCAATACGGCTCTCAGGGTTGCTTCAGTGTCGGTCTGCAGCAGAGTCTCGCCCGGCGCCACTAGGTGGCAATCGCTGATGTGCAGAACTCGCCGCGCCAAGAATATTAGCCGCCCAGTTCGAGCGACGCGTCCATAGCGCCGCCAACCGCTAAACAATAACGCAGATACTCACCCAAAAATTGATTGAGCTGAGCCTTCTCGTCACGTTGGCGCATACGCCGGTTGGGCACTTCATAGCTTCCGTGAAAGCGGTTTTGGTGTTGATACTCGACCACCTCGGCGCTCTTTGCGTCGTGATACATGCGGATGCGCATATTCGGACTGCGCCCCCAACTCAGTTGAGGTCTCTGCACCAGTTGGATAAGCGTAGTGTAGCGACTGCGCTCAACCACGGTCAGCTCCACAACGGTACGTTCACTGGTCTGCGACGATTCGCCAAGTAGCGAAATGCACCGTTGGTCTTCGTTGCCGACCTGCGGGAATAAGCGCATTAGCCGCTCGTAATTGAGGTCACACTCAGCCATGTGCGCAACTAAGTCGATCGTATACTGCCGCCGATATCGCGATGAAAAGGCTCTATTGGCGAACCCACCCGTAGCAAAACCGTCCGCCAATGCCGTAGAGCGACTTAAAATGTCTTCAGTAGTTTCTGGTCGTTTATCGATGATCTAGCATCCCTGACAATACCTTAAGGGTCATTCAGCGCCCTACGCCGCAAGAATATACGAGGCTGACGCCGCAGGNCACGATGAAACCACACTTCAATGTGGCTTTTATCTCATAAAAAGCAGGAAATTTTCACGTTCGACCGCGTAATCTGCACCACTCGTCGGAAAAGTGTTAAGAAAAGTAACAAATGTGCACTTTCAGCGCTAAGGTGGGTAAACTTCGCATCCGCCCTATAATGATTAAGTGGCGAACGCTTCGGTTACAGTTAGGAATAATTTATGCGCATAGCTCCACAACTGACTAAGTCTCTGGCGACGGCTGCGATAGCCTGTGCCNGTTTATTCGGCAGCAGTGCGGTCTTCGCTGTGGATGTGCTTGGCGTGTATCGCACCGCTGCGGAACAAGACCCAGTGATCGGCGCCGCCAAAGCAGCCTACGCGGCTTCNAAAGAACAGTTGCCGCAAGCGCGATCTGCTTTGTTGCCTAATATCGGCGGCAGNATAAGCACCAGNAAAAGTGTTCGCGAATTTCCGGGTGCCGTCGACACTAACCCCGCCAGCCCCACATTCGGGCAAAGCTATCAGGGCCAGACGTTCAATGATCACGGTTGGAACGCACAAGTGCGGCAACCACTGGTTAACGTATCGAGCTGGTTCAACGTGGGCAGCGCCAGCGCCAGCGTCAAGGCCGCTGAGTATGACCTGGCCGCCCAAGAACAAGAATTGATCGTGCGAGTGGTGCAGGCCTATCTCAACATTCTGCGCGCTCAGGATCGTTTGGACACCACAAACGCCGAGATCACGGCGGTGAGGCGGCAACTGGAGCAGGTGCAACAACGTTTTGATGTCGGGCTCGTGGCTATTACCGACGTGCTTGAGTCGCAGGCCGCCTACGACAACGCGGTAGTGCGCGGCATTCAAGCCGAGGGCGACTATGCCATTACGTTTGAAACGCTGAGCACNTTNACCGGTCAGTCCTATGATGCGCTGAATCGACTCGCAGATACGCTGCCAATCGTGAACCCAGACCCGTTTGATGAACAAACTTGGGTGACCGCTGCGCTGTCGACGAATCACGCAATCAATTCCGCCAGCGCCCAACTGAAGGCGGCACGCCGCGACATTCGNGCTAAACANTCTGGCCATTTGCCTACCGTGGACGCCACCGTCACACAGGCACACAACGTCACCGGCGGGCAAAACTTTTTCGGTACCGACACCACCGAGCAAACAATCTACGGGCTGCAATTAACGGTGCCTTTGTACACGGGAGGGTTGACCCGATCGCGCGTGCGGCAAGCCAACGCGACCGCTGCGCGCGCCCAGGAACTATTGCTCAGCCAGCAACTCAATGTCACCCGCGACACCAGAAATCTGTACAAATCTGTAACGACCGATGTAATCCGAGTGCGCGCACGACTAAAGGCCATTCGCTCAGCTCAATCGGCACTTGAAGCGACGCAGACCGGCTACGAGGTCGGTACGCGCAACATCGTTGACGTTTTGCAAGCGCAACAGCGCCTNTACTCGTCACAGTTCGATTACGCCGACTCGCGCTACAACTANGTACTCAATCTTATGCGCTTAAAGCAGGTCGTCGGCACTCTGGACGAGCAAGATTTGGACGAACTCAACTCTTTTATGGATCCGAATAATCAAGTCCAGCGCGTGGTATCACTGCGCAGTGTCGCCGATCAACTGAATTAATCGTTCTGCAACACGCTTGCTCGCGCCTTTATTAGCCATCGCTTCGGCATAACCCGCGGCACCGCTGCGCTCGCGCAAGACTGCGTCGTCGAGCAACATCGCCACTGTGTCAACTAAGGTTGTTACTGAAGTGACCTGATACATGGCACCCGCTTCGACCAATTTTTCTACGATCTCGGCGAAGTTAAAACAATGCGGCCCACTGACTACCGGCGTACGCACAAGTGCAGGTTCAATCGGATTTTGTCCACCAAAGGGAATCAAGCTACCGCCGACGAACGCCACGTCAGCAAGGTCATAAAGCGGCAACAACACACCCATTTGATCAACGATAACGACGCCCACCGGAGTGNCCGACACCGACTCNCGCATGGCCGATAAACACTTGGCGCTGTAGCCAAACGATTGTGCCAACTGCACCAACGACTCGGCCCGGTGCGGGTGCCGCGGCGCCAGTATTAACTGCAACTGCGGAAAGCGTAATCGCAATTGCTCAAAGCACTGCAACACCTGACTCTCTTCACCGCNGTGCGTAGAGGCCGCCAGCCAAACAAGCTGTCCCTGCAGCTGGCAGAGATCAATTAAATCCGTGCGCCTCTGAGCCAGATCCTCGGGCACGGCTCGATCAAACTTTAAGTTTCCGCTAACGCTCAAACGCTGGGGATCAACGCCAAGACTTTGGAAGCGTTCGGCATGAGCAGGATATTGACAGCTGATGTGCGCCAGCAGCGCCAACATCGGCTTACTGATGATCNCTAAACGCTGATAACCCTGGGTGGAACGTACCGACAAGCGACCATTGATCAGACACGTCGGCACCGACTCCATCGCAGCCTGATGAATGAGATTAGGCCACAGCTCGGTTTCCATCAGCACCAAAATTCGAGGTTGCACAGCCCGCCAATAACGCTTTACCGCAAAGGTCATGTCGTACGGCGCATACCTGTGCACAGCCACATCGCCAAGTAACCCTGCAACTTGCTCAGCACCGGTAGGTGTCATGGTGGTGACCAAAACTTGATCGCCCGGGTAGTGATCTGCAATACGTCGAATCAAGGGCGCAGCGGCAATCACTTCACCAGCAGACACCGCATGAAACCAAATTACTGAGCGCGCATCACTTAACCCAACAAAACCAAAGCGCTCTGCAAGGCGACGGCGATATTCAGGTTCGCGGCGTCCGCGCCACCACAAGCGCATGAAAATAAACGGCGTTGCGAGCAATAAAAATGTCCGATAGATCCGCAGCGCAACGGTGACTTTAATGTGCGAGGAAACCTTCAACGACTGACTCAGTTCGACTTCGACTCAGCAATGGTCGACTGGATGTATGNCAATTGCTGGTCTAACAGCTCCGCGTCCACCAGCGGCCCCGCGGTTATAACTCTACTGGCTTGTGCATAACCCTCGTGCCGGCCAGATGCGCACAGCACTAGGCTTGGAATACGAACCTGCTCGGCTGCAAATATCGCTGCACGCGCATCACCCAGTGACCCGAAACCTTGGTCCACGATCACTATCGCGCGGGCATTGCGGACCGCACGCTCGACTCGATTTTGCAGATGCGCCTGATATTCGCTGATGCCATTAAACGGCAGCACGCGTTGTTGCTCGGGCGCATCCAGATTGAGGGGCGCGGCGGCGACATAACTCGGCCACTCAGTGACTTGCAGAACATCAAGACTGACTCCAGCGGTGTGAAGTCGATCGCGCAGCGTTATACCGGTCCCATCATCTCCAATAAATCCTATAAGTGCGCACGGCTGTTCGAGTGACGCCAGCCGAAGTGCGACCTGNGCCGCCGCCGCAGGGATGACGTTATCGTCCGTAGCAGGCATCACGGCAATGTCGCCAACAACCAATAAGTGACCGTCCGGATGATCCACCGCATCAACATTTAGGGTAAAAAACGGGTTCACAATACGCTCTTTTTCATGATGCGTTGAGTCTAACAGGGATCGCAACGGCTAGGCGCTGACGCTATGATCGCTGCAATGGCATNATCCAATTCCTTTAGCACCAAAATGCTCGCGCCTAAGTTCTGGCCAAGTTGGATTCTAGTGCTTATCGCCTACGTGGTCGCAAGACTGCCGCTGAGTTGGATTCTGGCTTTGGGCAGAGGACTCGGTCATCTCGCCTATCATCTCGCCGGTTCGCGACGACATATCGCCGAGGTCAATATAAAGCTGTGTTTTCCCGAACTCGGCGACCGCGAACGCGCTCAATTAGTGAAAGACAACCTGCTGCACACGGGCATGGGTCTGACAGAGNCGACGATTCCATGGCTGAACCCAAAACGCAATCTGCGCAAGCATACGAGCGTGGTCGGACTCGAACATCTTCAAGCCGCGACAGCAGCTGGTAAAGGTGTGCTGCTGTTGGGCGGGCACTACACCTGTATCGACATCACATGCCAACCGCTGGGCGACGCAAATATCGATGTTATGTACCGAGCAAACAAAAATTTGGTGTGGGAATGGTTACAAGTGCGGGGCCGCTGTCATTTTTTCGACCACGTCATAGAACGCAGCGATATGCGCCAAACCCTGTCTTTGCTCAAATCGGGTGGCTCGCTCTGGTACGCACCCGATCAGGATTATGGCCGNAAGCACTCGGTATTTGCGCCGTTTTTTAATCTGCCGGCTGCGACCATTCGAGCAACATCTCGGCTGGCAAGAGCCACCGACGCAAAAGTGCTTATGCTGAGCGTGTTTCGCGACCCTAATCGCGCNCATTGGACATTGACCTTTGACCCAGTATTAGACAACTTCCCGAGCGGCGACGACGTTGCCGACGCCAGCAGAATCAATCAAATACTGGAAACGCATATCCGCGCCCACCCTGCTCAATACCTGTGGGTGCACCGGCGCTTCAAGACGCGCCCCGACGGTGAACCATCGGTGTATTGAGCCCTAGGTGCGTCTGTCCAACCTTGGGATTACAATGCGCCGCTGCTAAAACGCTCCATAGAGATCAGAGTCTGACGTGTTACCTAAATTCGCGCACATGCTTAAGCAACTGGTGGCCGAGCCATCCATCAGCTCAACCACTGCCGAGATTGACCGCAGTAACCTGCGGGTGATCGAGCATCTGGCCAATTGGCTCGACGACTTGGGGTTTGCGACTGAACTTATGCCTTTGCCCGAGCGGCCGGACAAAGCCAATTTAATCGCCACGTTAGGCGCTAACGGCAAAGACCACCCCGGCGGCTTAGTGCTGGCCGGCCACACCGACACGGTGCCAGTCGATGAGGCACTGTGGCGATCGGATCCCTTTCAACTGCGCGACGACGACCAAAGATTCTATGGNCTTGGCAGTTGTGACATGAAGGGGTTTTTTCCAGTGGCGTTGCACGCTGCCGTCGAGTTTGCTGACAAGGATCTAGCCGCACCACTGACCATTGTCGCGACCTCAGACGAAGAATCGTCTATGGCGGGCGCTCGCCATTTGGTCGCCAGCGGTCGTCCCAAAGCCGATTACGCAATTATCGGCGAACCCACGGGGCTACAGCCTATTTACGCCCACAAAGGCGTGAGCATGATGACGGTAACGGTGCACGGCGCTGCCGGCCATTCATCCGATCCGAGTCTGGGCAACAATGCTCTGGACACTATGCATAAGGTCATGGGCGCACTGATCAGCTTTCGCCAAGAGTTGGCCGAGCAGCATCAACATCCCGGCTTTACCGTAAATGTGCCCACCCTAAATCTTGGCTGCATGCGGGCAGGTGACAACCCCAACCGCATCTGTGGCCACGCAGAATTGCAGATCGATCTGCGCCTGCTGCCGGGTATGGACTCCGACGCCGTGCACCAACAACTCGAACAACGTTGCCAAGACGCCGCTGCCGGCTCCAATACGCAGCTGACCGTAAGTACGCTTTACCCGCCGGTTCCTCCATTCGAATCACCCGCAGATGGAAACCTGACCAAGATGCTGTCGGAATTGTCGGATCGTACTCCAGGCACCGTAGCGTTCGGCACCGAAGCGCATTTCCTGCAAACCCTTGGCATGCAAACGGTAGTGTGGGGGCCCGGCAGCATCGATCAAGCGCACCAGCCCGACGAGTATCTTGAGCATGCGCATATTCAGCCCGCCATCGACACCCTGCAAAAGGTTATTGGCCGTTATTGTCAGGCTTAAATGATGAACATGCCGTNATTCAACCAAGCAGCACTGTTCGCATTGGGCGTAGAATACGCGTCNCTGCAATATGCATTGAGCACAGATAATTCAGAGGCTTTGGTTTGGACAGTTTAGAGCGCTATACAAATTGGTTCCGCGGTTCCACGCCGTACATCAGCGCGCATCGCGGCAAAACCTTTGTGGTATTCCTGGGCGGGGATGCGCTGGCNCACAGCAACCTAGCGAACATCGTTCACGATTTGGCACTGCTCAACGTGCTCGGGGTGCGCTTGGTCATCGTGCACGGCGGCCGACCACAACTCGATGCGGCATTCAGCGACAGTCATTTTCATGCCGGGCGCCGAATCACCTCAGCCAGTCAAATGCTCGAAATCAATGGCATTTACGGNGCGCTGCGCGCAAAACTAGAGGCTTTGTTTTCCACCGGCTTGCCCAACACGCCGTTGCACAATGTTGAGATCACCTTAGTGTCGGGGAACTTCGTTGCCGCTCAGCCGATTGGCATCATCGATGGTGTAGATCACCAATGCACCGGCCGCTTACGCAGCGCCCACGTCGATGCCGTGCAAAAGCTCTTAGACAGTCAGGCCATTGTTCTGCAGTCGCCCGTTGGGTTTTCCGCATCCGGCCAAGCCTTCAACCTAGCGGCTGAAGAATTGGCGGCAGAACTGGCAGCTGCCCTCGGCGCAGACAAACTTATTATGTTCAATGATCCTGGGCACCTCACCAACGACGACAATCANCGCATCAGTCGGGTTACGCCGAACCTACTGAACGAGATATNTGCCGGCCTAGACCCAGTCACCGTGGCGCGCTGCCAAGCCTTGGTTAGCGCGAACACGCAAGGGGTTCAGCGCGGTCATCTGATCGCCTTCGCCAACGACGGTGCGCTATTGCAAGAACTGTTTACCGCCGATGGTATTGGCACCCAAGTGTCAACGCATANCGAAGACTTAATTCGTCAGGCCCAGCTTGAAGACGTGGCCGATATTGTAGAGATTATCCGCCCCTTGGAAGACGACGGCGTGTTGGTGCCGCGCTCCCGCGCTCAGTTAGAACATGAAATAGGGCACTTTTTCATCGCCGAGTTAGACGGTGTCGTAGTCGGTTGCTGCGCGGTATATGTCTTTGCCGACACCGCGGAATTGGCCTGCGTTGCGGTGCATGAGAATTACCGTCATCAATACAGCGATATGGGCATCGGCAGCGCCTTGCTGGAAACCGCTGAACAAGCCGCNGCAGCGCAAGGCGCAAACAATATTTTTGTGCTGACAACACAAACTCAGGAATGGTTCGTAAGTCACGGATTCGCGCCAGCCGATGTGGAGTCGCTGCCCAGCAGCAAGCAGTCCTTATACAATTGGCAACGCGGCGCGGCCGTGCTGCAAAAGCACCTCAATGCATAGCGGGAACACCTAATGGCGAACGAACGGCCCTACAGCAGCCTGGTTGTTGATGGTGTGGAGCAAGCGCCAAGCCGGGCGATGCTCTACCCCACAGGATTCAAAACTGAAGACTTCAGCAAGCCGCTAATCGGTATCGCTTCGACGTGGAGCATGGTAACCCCATGCAATATGCACATTAACGAGCTTGCAGAAGCCGCAGCTATGGGTGCCGACGAAGCGGGCGCAAAGTCCATACTGTTCAACACCATTACCGTATCCGACGGCATCTCTATGGGCACACCGGGCATGCGCTATTCTCTGGTGTCGCGAGAAGTAATCGCCGATTCCATAGAAACCGTGGTCGGTGCTCAAGGCTTCGACGGCTTTGTCGCCATTGGTGGTTGCGACAAGAACATGCCGGCCTGCGGCATCGCCATCGCACGCATGAATCGGCCCAGTGTTTTTGTATATGGCGGGACCATTTTGCCCGGCGAACAGCGCCGCGATATCGTTTCAGTGTTCGAGGCCGTGGGCGGCCACGCGGCTGGCAACGTCTCGGACATAGAGCTGCAAGAGGTAGAAGCCACAGCGATTCCGGGACCTGGCTCCTGCGGCGGCATGTACACCGCTAATACCATGGCGTCGTCCATGGAGGCTTTNGGCCTGTCGCTGCCCAACAGTTCCGCCCAAAACGCGGTGAGCGCAGCGAAACGCCAAGACAGCTACAGCGCCGGCGCCGCGGTACGCAACCTCATTAAACTGGGCATCAAGCCCAGTGACATTCTCAGCCGCGAGTCGTTCGAAAATGCAATTACTCTGACCATCGCACTGGAAGGCTCGACCAATGCAGTACTGCATTTGTTAGCGATCGCCCATGCCGCGCAAATCCCATTGACTCTGGACGACTTCAGCCGGGTCGGTAAACGCGTGCCTGTGCTGGCAGACATGCGGCCCGCGGGTCAATACGCCATGAGCGAACTGATTGAAATTGGCGGCATTCAGCCACTGATGAAAACCCTACTCGCCGAAGGCTTAATGCACGGTGACTGCTTAACGGTCACAGGCAAAACTCTGGCAGAAAATCTTAGCGACGTTGCGGATTATCCAGCGCAGCAAAAAATTATACGTCCACTCAGCAACCCGATTAAAAAAGACAGCCACCTAGTGATACTGCGCGGCAATCTCGCGCCAGAGGGCGCAGTNGCAAAAATCACCGGGCACGAAGGTTTAACCTTTACCGGCACCGCACGATGTTTTCACGGCGAAGAAGCGGCAATGGCCGCGATCATGGACGGCACCGTAGACAAAGGCGATGTGGTTATCGTGCGTTACGAAGGACCCAAGGGCGGGCCCGGTATGCGCGAAATGCTCAGNCCTACCAGCGCAATTAACGGCAGAGGTTTGTCAGAGCACGTGGCACTGTTAACCGACGGACGTTTCTCGGGNGGCTCACACGGCTTCGTGATCGGACATGTGACACCCGAGGCCTACCTCGGCGGTCCCATTGCGCTGGTAGAAGACGGCGATACGATTACCGTCGACGCCGAGCAGTGTGTGGTGTCCCTCGACGTGAGCGATGACGAACTGGCCACACGCCGCGCCGGATGGTCGCCGCCTGCGCCNTACACCAAACGCGGCACTCTGGCCAAATATGCGCAACAGGTCAGCTCTGCCAGCGAAGGCGCCGTGACCGATAAATACTTGGACTGACATGAGCACAACCAGCGACTGCGCGCTCTGCAGCGCTGTGAATAAGCNAGGTCAGCGCGTACCGGGATATCGGTTAATCGTATGCGATTTGTGTTGGCAGAACGCCGCTAACGGCTGGGCTAAAGACGCGGAACCGGTTTTGTTTGCGGCGTTGGCAAACGCTGGGTTACTGATTCCGGATCGAAACGACCANGGACTGTTGCCGCGGCAATATGCACCGCCCGCCGACTACGCTTTGTAGGCTAGGCGATCTGGCTAGTTGGTCAATCTGACGGTGTTAGACGCAGAGCCACAGAATCTTCTCGCGGCGCCATCATGCTNATGAGTTGATCGCGCCAGCCGTACTNCTCGCNCATCAGCTGGTTTAGTAATGCGGCCTGAGTCGGTTCTGATGCAACGACAAACGCGTGGCGCCCGCCATCACGCTCTAGCAACACCGGCGTAGTTTGCGCGAGCGCGCGCTGGGTCCAACCGGATTGGGCATCGCCGCGTAACCACATCGCGCCATCGTAATCCACCACCCACAACCGCGTTGTCGCGTTGTCGCCAGTGGCTTGATCCACCGTGGTGAGCACCACTACCTCGCCTGACTCTGAGGCCACGCCTTGAGCGACGAAAATTGCCACCGCCAGACCGAACACACCGCCTATCACCTTGGCGATCAGCTTCATAACCTCTCCGACTTTTATATCTTCTAACGGGCGCTTAGCTTGCGCTGTGCTGGTGCACAAAATCTACCAGAAACTTTACGTGATCCACGGGGGTCTCTGGGATAATGCCATGCCCTAAATTAAAAATGTGGCCACCACGACCGGCTACGTCGTCTAATAGTTGCCCGGCTTGCTCGCCGATGACCTGGGGTTCGGCGCACAGCACGATTGGATCAAGGTTGCCCTGCACGGCCTTACAGCCCAGCTGCTCCCAGGTTTTGACCAAAGGCGTACGCCAGTCGAACGCCAAAACATCGAACGGCAAGGTCGCCACCTTCGACAATAAATGTGAATTACCGGTACCGAAATATATTACCGGCACTTGGTTACCCAAGCGTTGNAGCATGTTCTCTAAGTGCGGGTGGACGAAGGCGTTGTAGTCCTGAACCGACAAGTTGCCGACCCAAGTGTCAAACAACTGCACAGCCTCTACTCCGGCACTGATTTGCAGTTGCAGATAACTGACCAATTGCTGCACCAATTTATCCATAAGGCGCGCCCATAGGTCTGGGCGGTTGTGCATCATTTTTTTGACTTCAACATAATTGCGCGAACCGCGACCTTCGATGGCATAAGAGGCNAATGTGAACGGTGCTCCGGCGAAACCAATTAATGCGATGTCTTNGGGTAAATCGGCATTAATGCAGCGCACCGTGTCGGCAATGTAGGGAGTGGCTTCAGTGGCTGGCGCGGTACGCAACGCCGCCACATCNTGTTCGTGACGAATAGGGTTGCTGAAGACCGGTCCTTCGCCGGGCAGATAGTCCAGATGTAAGCCCATAGGCTCAAGAATGGGCAACAAGTCCGCAAACATAATCGCTGCATCGACCCCTAGAATACGCTGCGCATCCAACGTTGCTTGGGCGGCTTTCTCTGGATTCTTAAAGAAATCCAAACTCGGCAGATCGCCTTTTACTTGATGGTATTCGGGCATGTACCGACCCGCCTGACGATTCAACCAGATCGGCGTATGCGCCGGCCGGTCTCCGCGACACGCTTGCAGGAACACCTTCTCCATGTGTTGTTTCCTTATTCTTTGGCGCCAATATGTTCGCCAGACGACTTAAGCAATGTCTAGAGGATCAACCTCAGCCGAGTAATCAACGCCCGCTATGCCAAAGCCAAAGATGCGCAAAAAATCTTCGCGGAAGCCGGCTAGATCACCCAGTTGCGCAAGATTTTCTGTGGTCACTTGNGGCCATCGTTCTTTCACAGCCTGCTGCACCGAGTCCGACAATTCTTGGTCATCTAGGCGGATGCGGCCTTGGTCGTCCAAACGTTGTTCTGCACCCGGCACCAGCTGGGTACTGAACAGTCGATAAATGTGGCGGATACAGTCCTCGTGCAACCCTTGGTCTTTCATAACCCTAAATAACAGCGCCACATACAGCGGCACGACAGGAATGGCCGAGCTGGCTTGGCTGACAATCGCCTTAAGTACNGCGACCCGCGCACTGCCGCCAACGTCCGCCAACTGACCGTTAATCGCCTGACGCGCCCGATCTAGGTCTGCTTTGGCCAGCCCTAAGGTTCCTTCCCAGTAAATCGGCCAGGTCAATTCGCTGCCTATGTAGGTAAACGCTACCGTCTGGGCGTTAGCTGCGAGCAGATCTTGCTCTTTTAGCATGCGCATCCAAAATTCCCAATCTTCACCGCCCATCACCGCAACGGTATTGGCGCTTTCCTCCTCAGTTGCCGGCTCCAGCGACACTTCACTGACTTCGCCTTTTTCGACATGCACCGTTTTGATGTCGAGCACCTCGCCCAGCGGCTTGATGCTAGAACGATGCAACTCACCGGTGCGCGGATGCTGGCGCACGGGCGACGCGAGGCTGTATATCACTAGGTCGATCTGACCCATGTCTTGACGTATGACCTGAGCGGCTTGTTCGCGCAGCGCATCGGAGAAGGCATCGCCGTCTAACGTCCGCGCGTATAAGCCCGCCTCTTTAGCGGCGCGTTCATAGGCGAGATTATTGTACCAACCGGCCGAGGCGGTTTTATTTTCAGTAGGTGCCTTTTCAAATGACACGCCAAGCGTGTTGGCGCCATAGCCCAAGCCGGCGACCACGCGACTGGCTAGGCCATAGCCACCCGAGCACCCCAACACCAAAACATTTTTAAAGGCATCGTCGGCCGCCATGCCTTGATGAGCTACATAGTTAATTTGTTCCTGCACATGCGCCGCACACCCGGTGGGGTGGGCTGTGGTACAGATAAAGCCGCGAATGCGTGGTTTTACGATCATGACGTGAGTTCTGTGTGTGATTTTCTTAAGCGCCGCAATGTTGCCTTATACCTTTAGCCGCTGACGCGCGGCATAAGTTCGGCAGGCGCCATCATACCTTCGGCGACCGCCCAGCGCATGGCGGCGTGAGTGTCGAATACCCGCGGACCATCGCGCTTCACTGTAACCCAAGCGACTTCGCCCTCGGCTAAGTCGTGATCGCGATCCCCATCAAGAGCAATAACGCCGGGGCCGGAAAACTTTATCGGCTGGTCTAACGCCACCCGTTGAGTGTCGATGACCGGAATGGGCCGAAACATTCCCGGTGATAAAGGCGCATGGACAACTTGCCCCCCCGGACCCATATCTACCAGCAATCCCTGATCATCGGCGGCGTACACCGGATCGATGAAGCCGCCGATCGGCGACATGCCAATCGCGTTGGGTTCCGCACGCGTCAGCACCATGCGCCGCAGCCGCTCAGCATCAAAGGGCAACAAGTTACCCACTTTGTCGTCGGCCAATAGCACGGCGTCAATCAGACCGATATCGGTGGCTCTGGGGGTTTCCACGTGCAGAACTTTAGTCGCTTGCTTGAGCGCACCATCGGCGGCGTGTATAACGCCGCGCGCGTTTAGTCCGGCAACCATTCCCGCAATGGTCGGCTCCACCAGCATCGGAAACACGTTATTGGTACCGGTAGAAATAGGGATCAGATCGAGGTCTGCGCAGGCTCGAACAATGGCGCGATTGGTGCCATCGCCACCCAGCGACACCACCGTGTTACAGCCTTCGGCTTTGAAGCGCTGGATCATGACCTCTGTGTCTTTGGCCGTGTTCGTTATTGGGTACTCAATGATGTGTACCCGCGCCTTGAGGTCGATAAACTCCAGTGCTTTAGACGCAATGCTGAACGGCTCGCGCGCGATATAAATATCGGTAGCGCCCATCGCGTCGGCGCCAGCGGCCACCCGCGCGACAATGTCGCGCTTCGCCTCATGGGTCATATTACTGGCACGCGCGGCCAGCCGTCGCACGTCGCGCCCAGACATCGGGTTAACGCATAACCCGACCTTAGCGTTCATAGACTTCGATTGAACACGACGCGCTGTGACGTTCATCAGCCTGATGCTGCTGTTGCGACAGCAAACGCCATGCGGTGAGATCGATGGGCGGGAAGTACACATCCCCCGCAGGCTGTGCATGCACACGGGTGATATACAGACGCTCGGCTATGGGCAGCGCTAAGGCGTAAATTTCGGCACCGCCAATAACCATGGCTTCGTCGACACCGTCGATTAGACCTTGCTGTTCGGCCAGCGCCATTGCTGCGGGCAAATCCCGAACCACCTGCACACCGTCGCGTTGCCAGCTTGGGTCGCGGGTGAGCACAATATTTGAGCGCCCCGGCAAAGGCGATTTCATCGATTCGAGGGTTTTGCGCCCCATGACAACCGGCTTACCCAGAGTCGTGGTCATAAAGTGCTTCATGTCTACCGGCAACCGCCATGGCAGGCCGTNGTCGAGACCAATCACACCATTATCGGCCATCGCCCAAATTAAGCTGACACGCACGTAAGACCCTTAAACTGCAATGGGCGCTTTTATGCCTGGATGGGAACTGTACCCCTCGAGACTGAAATCTTCGTACTGAAACCCAAAGATGTCTTTGACCGTTGGATTGATCTGCATCGTAGGCAACGGCAACGGCTCGCGCTGCAACTGCCGATCGGCTTGTTCAAGATGATTCGAATAAATGTGAGCGTCGCCTAAAGTGTGCACAAAATCGCCAGCTTCAAGCTCGCAGACTTGGGCCAGCATCAGTGTAAGCAGAGCGTACGAGGCTATGTTGAACGGCACACCGAGGAAAATATCCGCACTGCGCTGATACAGCTGACACGACAACTTGCCGTTCGCCACATAAAACTGGAACAACGTGTGGCACGGCGGCAGCGCCATGTTGTCGACCTCGGCCACATTCCAGGCGCTAACGATGTGCCTACGGCTGTCCGGATTATNGCGGATGGCGTGCTGCAGCTTGCTGATCTGGTCGATNGTGGCCCCNTCGGGACCCGGCCAAGACCGCCACTGCGAGCCATATACTGGCCCAAGTTCGCCATGTTCNTCCGCCCACTCATCCCAAATGTGCACATCGTGATCCGTCAGGTACCCAATATTCGTCGCNCCCGATAAAAACCACAGCAGTTCGTGAATGATGCCTTTAAGGAACATTTTTTTGGTCGTAACCAACGGGAAACCATCGGCTAGAGCAAACCGCATTTGGTGCCCAAAGACACTGTAGGTGCCAGTGCCAGTGCGGTCGTCTTTATAAGTACCGTGCTCACGCACATGACGCATAAGATCTAAATACTGCTGCATAACCTTGCTAACTCACTCTACTGACTGTGTGGCGCTTAGCGCTTGCGCAAACCCCTGCGGTTTAACGCGCCCCGGCGCGAGCATTTTGCAGCGACCAGAGACCCAGCAGAATACCAGCGATCAGCAACGGCAGCGACAGCAACTGGCCCATGCTGACCGAATCAAACACCACAAACCCAATATGCGCATCGGGCTCGCGGAAGAATTCGGTAAACAGGCGCAAACACCCGTAGCCGCACAGAAANAACGCTGAAACGAAACCAACTGGTCGCGGTGTCCGCGACACCAACCACAGCAGAATAAACAACACGGCGCCTTCGAAAAACGCTTGGTACAACGGCGAGGGATGCCGCACGACAGAGTCCCATGCGCCGACGCACATTGGGCTGATAGCCGCCACCGCATCACAGGGATAAACCAGCCCAANGCCGGATTCGCTGATCCGCCCCGGCAGTTCCATGTTGATGAAATTGCCCACACGACCCAAACCCAAACCAATGGGGCAGAGCGGCGCGAGGAAATCGATGATCGAAATAAAGCTGCGGCCCGATTTACGTGCAAACAGCAGCATGGCCACCAACACCCCAAGCAGCCCACCATGAAACGCCATGCCGCCTTCCCAGATACGGAACAGATACAGCGGGTCGTTGGCCAGCACCGCGAAGTTATAGAACAACACATAGCCAATGCGGCCGCCAAGGACCGCGCCCAGAGCACCAAAAAACACCATGTCCGAGAGTTCGTCGCGGCTCCAATGAGGTTGCTGGGTGGTCGCGCGCCGGTGACCCAACCACCACACCGCGGTAAAGCCCAATAAATACATCAGACCATACCAGCGCAAAGCCACAGGACCGAGCGACAGAATAATTGGATCAATTTGCGGATAGTGCATGAGGCTTCCCGACATNGACGCGGCTCGNAGGATACCCCAAAGTGTTGGCAGGCTGGCGGTTTTTGCCGCAAGACAAGCGGCGCGGTCAAGCCCCAAACACCCCCCAAAGTCTTGTTACACTGCCTGTTTTGGCCGAACCGATCTATGTGCCTGATCCTGTTTAACTATCGCCCGGAGAGCGCTCGACCACTGGTGGTCGCCGCCAACCGCGACGAGTTCCATGTGCGGGCGACCCAGAGCGCCGACTTTTGGCCGGAATACCCCAATCTNTTGGCCGGCAAAGATCTCTTGGCCGGCGGCACGTGGCTGGGCTGCACGCGCACCGGACGCTTTGCGGCATTGACTAATTTTTCGCAGGACACCGACCCGGCCGAACCGAAATCGCGCGGCAGTCTGGTGCACGAGTTTTTAATCTCGACACAAAGCGCTCTCGCTTACGCCGAAACCATAGACGGCCCAGCGTACGCAGGCTTCAACCTATTGCTGTTCGACGGCGCACAACTGGCCTACGCATCNAACATCGNCNCCGGCGATACCCNACTGCCTCGGCTNCTCGGACCGGGCAGCTACGGCTTGAGTAATGCCGAGTTGGGNGCGGCATGGCCAAAATGCATTGACGGCGCCGACGCCATTGCCCACCTCGCCGCAGCCGACTGCGGCATTGATGCGCTACTGGCGCAACTGACCGACAGCAGCACCCCCGCAGACGAGCGGCTACCCAACCGCCAGCGCGACCTCGCGTTTGAACGACGCGTGGCGCCCTGCTTCATTGTGGGCGACGATTACGGCACCCGCGCGAGCAGCGCGGTGATCTTCGACAACGGACACATCTATTTTTCCGAGCAAACTTATCTGGCCGCGGGGCAAATAGGCGAACGCGTCGACTTCGACTTTCCCCAACGCAATACCCAGCAACAGGAGCGCGCCTAATGGACACCTCTCTCANTAACAAAACCGCCCTCATCACCGGCGGCAGCCTAGGCTTAGGGCTGGCCATGGCGAAGCATTTTTACGGCGCCGGTGCCAAGGTCGCAATTCTGGCTCGACGACCCGAACCGCTTCTACAAGCCGCCNAAGAAATCNCGCGACAAGACGGCGACGGCGAAGTTGCCCACTTCGCCTGCGACGTAACCGACCCAGCGGCCGTGATAACGACCCACAACGCCGTGGTAGAGCGATTCGGGCCGGTGGACATTTTGGTGAACAACGCCGGACAGTCCGCGGCAAAACCGTTTAGCCAAATTACCGACGAAGAATGGCAAGCCGATCTGGATCTAAAGCTGATGGCCGCGATAAGACTCACCCGATTGGTGTGGCCGAACATGCAGGCGCAACAATGGGGCCGCGTGCTCAACCTGTTAAACGTCTACGCNAAAACNCCNGACGCCAATACCGCGCCNACATCNATCTCNCGNGCCGCAGGTATGGCNCTNACNAANGTNCTNAGTGCCGANGGTGCCGCCGACAATATTTTGGTGAATGCGCTATTGATCGGATTTTTAGAAAGCGACCAAATCCGCCGCCGCCACGATGCCAGCGGCAGCAACGATTCGTTAGAAGACTTTATCGCCAAAGCCGGCGAGCGACTGCCAATGGGACGCATGGGACGCGCCGAAGAATGCGCCGATCTGGCGCTGTTCCTCGCCAGCGAGCGGGGCTCTTATATAACCGGTTGCGCCATCAATATGGACGGTGGGCTGTCGAAGGTGGTGTGATCTGCCTAACCNACCTGCCNNGANGGCACCACCCGCTCTAAGCCCGCATCCACCAGTTGCTGGTTCACGAACCGACTGACCTCCTCGGCGGTGTCCATTCTTAATACCCGTGCAAGGATGCGTCGTGCATCCCGGCGTTTGATGTTGCGAATCACCCATTTCACCTTCGGCAGATGCGTCGCGTTCATTGACAACACGTGATATCCCATGGCCATCAGCAACACCGCGCCTACCGGTGTACCCGCCAGTTCGCCACAGATGCCCAGCGGTTTTTCTTCGGCATGGGTGGCGCGGGCGACTTCGCGCAGGGCGCTGATCACTGCCGGGTGCACTTCTTCGTAGAGTGCGGCAACTCTGGGGTTATTACGGTCCACCGCCAGCATGTACTGGGTCAGGTCATTAGAGCCCACGGCGATGAAGTCTGCCTCTTTCGCCAATAGCCGCGCCTGATAAACCGCCGCCGGCACTTCGATCAATACGCCAACCTGCGGCCGCTTTACCTGCACGCCTTCTTCAATCACCTCTGCATACGCTTGGGCGACCAACTGCTGAGCCGCTTGCAGTTCGGTAAGACTGGAGATCATGGGCAGCATAATGCGCAATTCGCCCAACAGGCCTGCGTTGGCTTTAAGCATGGCGCGCACTTGGATTAAGAAGATTTCCGGGTGATCCAGAGTGACACGGATGCCGCGCCAGCCTAAGAAGGGGTTTTCTTCGCTGATGGGGAAGTACGATAACGCTTTGTCGCCGCCGATATCGAGACTGCGCATGGTCACCGGCCGCGGCTCAAAAGCTTCCATGTGCTCACGGTAAATTGCACGCTGTTCGACCTCGGTCGGAAACCGGTCTTTGCTCATAAACGGCACTTCGGTGCGGAACAGACCAATGCCTTCAGCGCCCCGGTCTAACGAGCGGGTAATGTCACCACTGAGCCCTATGTTAACCCACAGCTGCACCCGCCAACCGTCCTGCGTGATGCACGGCAGGTCTTTGAGAGCGTCTAATTCTTCTTCAAACAGTTTTTGTTCGGCTATACGGGCACGATTGTCCTCGAGCCGTTCTTTGCTTGGATAGGTGTATACCTCGCCGTAATGACCGTCGACGATCAATGGCACGCCTTCGAGATCGTAGCCCGGCAAATCCACCGCACCCATAACCGCCGGTATGTCCATCGCGCGCGCCAAGATTGAGACATGGGAACTGCCGGATCCGCGCACTGAGACCACCCCACGCAGCCGCTCCGCTGGAATACTGGTGAGCATCGACGGTGTCACTTCTTCGCCGACTAAAATAGTATCTCGCGGAAACTGGGTTTTCTTTTCGCGGATGCGTTGCAAGTATCCGAGAACGCGCACACCCAGATCTTTTACATCGCTGCCACGCTCTTTTAGATAAGGGTCGTCCATGAGCTCGAAACGGGCCACGTGTTCACGGATGACTTGCTTTAGCGCGCCTTGAGCCCATTGACCAAGACGCACGCGCTCGCGGATATCTCCGGCCAAGGCGTTGTCGTCCAACATGTGCAAATAGGCATCAAACAACGCTAATTCTTCTTGCGGCAGGCTGGTTTTGAATGACTCGGTAATACCGCGAATGTCATTGCGCACGGCTTCTACGGCTCGGTCCAGCAAGGTCAGTTCAACGGTAATGTCGCTGGCCGGGCGCTCGGGTACCGATTCAAGGTTTGCAATAGGGTGCAAAACAACACTGGTACCGATGCCGATACCGGGCGAGCCCGCTAACCCGCGAAAGTAACCCTCTACTTCTTTTTCGCGTTTACCCCCAAGCTGGCTGATATCGCCTACGGCCTGAGCATGGGCCACCACCGCCGCCAACTGCGCCGACAGCGTGACCATAAAGGCTTCTTCGCCTTCGTCGAATCGACGGGTGTCACGCTCCTGCACCACCAGCACACCGAGCACCCGCCCCTGATGGATAATGGGTACACCGAGGAAGGCGTTAAAAGGTTCCTCACCAATTTCCGGCACTAAGAAGAAATTTGGATGGTCTTGGGCCGCATCTAGGTTCAATGGTTCCGCGCGCCGGCCCACCAAGCCCACCAGTCCCTGATCGTGGGCAAGTATCACTTCACCGATTTGCGTGGTGTTTAAGCCCTCGGTGGCGGCGAGCCGATAGCCGTCGCGAGCGTCATTGAGTAAGTAAATACTGCACACCTCGGTGTCCAACGCGGCCCTTACTTGATGGGCTAACAGACGCACGGACGCGGCAAAGTCGGCCTCTTGGGCGAATGCTTGAACGATCTGCCGCAGAGTATTTAGCACGCTCAGCTCGGTACGGGCAGATGCGCCGCCAGTTGTAACAGCGCTCGCCGATAGACGTCACGCTTAAAGTCGATGATTTGCGAGATCGGGTAGTAGTAACTGACCCAGCACCATTGGTCGAATTCCGGCTTAGGCGATTGATCGACCGCAACAGCCGCGTCATCTCCAAGCATTTCGAGCAAAAACCACTTCTGTTTTTGACCGACAAAGCCCGGAGTCGAATTATTGCGCCGCATGTGCTCTGGTAATTCGTAATACAGCCATTCGGCGGTTTGACTGAGCACCTGCACACTGTCAGCACCCAGACCAATCTCTTCGTGAAGCTCGCGATACATCGCCTGCTCAGGGGTTTCGCCCGGGTCGACGCCGCCCTGAGGGAATTGCCACGCATTCCGGCCACCCACGCGCCGCGCCCACAAAACCTGACCTGCGGGGTTTGCCAGCACTATGCCGACATTCGAGCGATAGCCGTTTTCATCAATCATTCATCTGCTTCTGTGTCCACTTGAGTCTATACACGTTGAATGGCAATCCAGCTGCCGTTAGCGCGTCCAACACCGCATATTCGCATAAGCAACCATAACGGTTCTATTCGACGTTGTTTCAATTCGTTACTGCTCATTCAACATAAGCTGCACTATGGACGCGCAAACGTGCGAAAATTTTGTTTTAACCGCTTTAATTCCAAACATGTCCAATGAGCTTGCCAGTGCCACCAGTGAATATTTACTCGACCATGCCAACGACCTCGTGGAATGGCATGAATGGAGCGAAGCGCCTCTAGCTGTCGCTCGCGCGACCAACAAACCGATCCTTTTGACCATCGGCTATCGGGGCTGTCGGGGCTGCGAGGCAATGGCGCGAGAATCGTTTCTAAACGCCAGTACCGCGGCGGTTATGAATGAGCATTTCATCAACATTAAGGTGGATCGAGACGAGCGACCAGATCTGGACAAGGTCTATCAAAGCGCCTTGCAACTGATCGCACCAAAAAGCGGCGGTTGGCCGTTAACCGTGTTTTTAGAACCAGACAGCCAACTGCCGTTCTTTGGCGGCACGTATTTTCCGCAGCAGGCACAACACCAAACGCCGGGCTTTGCAGATTTATTGCTGCGAATTCTCGAGACCTTTAATAGCAAACGCGAAGAGCTGGACGAGCAGTCGCAGAAACTGAGTCAGGCTCTGGAACAGCTAACACCGCCCGTGCTGGACCCGGGCATTGAGGACGCAGGGCTGCTTGAGCATGGTCGCGACCAACTGCTGCAACAACACGATCCCGCTCAGGGCGGCTTCGGCAAAAGCGTCAAATTTCCGATGCCCGCACGCATGCTAAGACTATTTCGCCACTGGGCCTACAGCCGACGGCGCGGCGACAATGACCGAGAATCTTTAGACGCTGTCATGACAACGCTGACTAAAATCGCGCGCGGCGGCATTCACGACCACATTGGCGGCGGTTTGTTCACTTACGCTCATGACGCCCAGTGGATGGTGCCTACTTTTGAAAAAAAACTGTACGACAACGCGCAAATGCTGCCGGTATTTGCGGCCGCTTTGACCCTAGGCCAAGACGATCTATTCGACAGCACTCTTACCGGCATTGTCGATTGGATGCAGCAAATGTTGCTGACGGCGGAGGGTGCATTTATGGCCAGCGAAGACGGCGATAGCCGCGCGCAAAACGGCCAATATTATCTTTGGCGCCGTGAACAGTTGAAAAAGCTCCTTAATGATCCCGAATACCTTTTGGTGGAAACCCTATTTGGTCTCGACAAGCTTGCCAATGTCGACAATTACTGGAACCTGCACCGGCACGACTCCTACCGGTCCGTGGTTGAACGATTATCGCTGACCGCGGCTGAGGCCGATGAGTTGCTGGCCTCGGCGAAGACAAAAATGGTGGCCGCACGTTCACAATCCGAGACACCGCCGGTTATCGACCACAAAGTGATCACCGCTTGGAATGGTCTGGCCATTAAAGGCTTGGCGGATGCCGGTCGCCTTGCCCAACGACCCGATTGGGTGACGCTTGCCAGCAACTGTGCAAACTTCATACGTCAATATTGTTGGGACAACGAGCAATTGCACAGCACTTGGCACACCAACGGTCTTGGCCACGCGGCCTGTATCGATGACTACGCAAATGTGCTCAGTGGCCTTGAAAGTCTGCTGCAATGCCGCTGGAGCGATGAGATTGCGAGCTTTGCTCGGGAACTGGCAGACGCGGTCCTGAACAAGTTTTACGACAACGACAATGGCGGCTTCTGCTTTGCGCCAGACGACGTCGAACCACTGATTTACCAACCCAAACCGACTTTGGACGAGGCTCTGCCACCCGGTAACGCCACCCTCGCACTGACACTGCATCGGCTGGGTCTGTTGTTCGGCGACGAGCGCTATCTCGACGCAGCGGCGAATACGTTACGGTGGGCGCGCGCCGTAATGGAACATCTACCTACCGGACATTGCGGCTTACTGACCGCTTTAGAGGACGCATTACTGGTGCCCCAAGCGGTGGTTTTACGCGGCCCCGAAGATGAGATGAAGGTGTGGGCGAAAGCCCTTGAAAGTACCTTTGCACCTTGGCGCAGCGTTTATGCAATCCCCTACACCAGCGCCGGACCGCTACCGAGTTTTTTACCGCGTTTAGTCAGCGCAACGGCACAAGACAATGTCAGTGCGTTCGTTTTTGATGGCTCCGAGTGCGCCCCAGCACTTACTCAGTTAGACGCCCTGCAGGACTCGCTGAGTTAACCGAGGCAATGCGCAACCACTTAACGTTTAGCTGCGGCGGCCTTGTCGCCCCAGGCTAAATCCAGATCGCGCGCCGCCTTAACGTCGTCTAAGCGCCTCACCGAGGTTGTATAAGGCGCTTGCTGCACAAACTCCGCGTCGCGAATCGCCTCATCACGCACCCCAATAAGCGCATCAATGAACCCGTCTAACTCGGCTTTGGTTTCTGTCTCGGTGGGTTCGATCAAAAAGCATTCGGGGACCAATAACGGGAAATAGGTGGTGGGCGAATGCACTCCGTAGTCGAGTAAGCGCTTGGCAAGATCCATTGCGCTGACACCCAGTTCTTTCGCTTCGTTCTGAAACGTTAAAATAAATTCATGGGTGGCGCGGCGTTCTGGGTAGGCCAGTTGGAAGCCGGCTTTGGCAAATCGAGCCGCCATATAGTTGGCATTTAAGGTCGCGTACTGTCCAACCCGATGCATGCCCTGTCGGCCCAACAATAGGGCATAGGCCAATGCACGGATAAGAATGCCTGCGTTGCCAGCAAAAGCCGACAGCGTGCCGATGCTCCCCGGCAGATCTGCAGATCCCAGCCAGCGATAATAAGGTGCATCTGAGCGCGTTTCTTTTGCCACCACTGGCAATGGTAGGTGCGGCAGTAACCGTTCGCTCACACCCACCGGTCCGGCACCCGGCCCGCCACCCCCATGAGGGGTCGCAAAGGTCTTGTGCAGATTCATATGCAGCACATCAAAACCCATGTCACCGGGTTTAACCTTGCCCAAAATTGCATTCAGGTTTGCACCGTCGTAATAAAGTAGTCCCCCAGCGTCGTGAACGGCTGCGGCAATCTCTTTAATCTGTCGCTCGAAGACACCGCAGGTGGACGGGTTAGTCATCATCAACCCTGCCGTTTGCGGCCCAACGCAGGCCTTCAGCGCCGCTAAATCCACGTCGCCATCGGCGTTCACCGGGACTTCGGTGACTTTGTATCCGCACATCACCGCAGTCGCCGGATTCGTGCCGTGGGCGGCATTAGGCACAATGATCTCGGTGCGCGCATCATCGCCGCGAGCTTGATGATATGCACGAATCATAGCGACCCCGGCAAACTCGCCTTGTGCGCCGGCCATCGGCGCCAGCGATACACCCTGCATGCCAGTCACATCGCGCAATATCTCCTGCAAATCATATAGACACGCTAGATGGCCCTGGCTTACGGACTCCGGGGCCAATGGATGGCGGCCCAAAAATCCCGGCAGGCTGGCGGCTTTGTGCGCTCCTCGCGGGTTATATTTCATCGTGCATGAACCCAACGGGTAGAACTGAGTGTCGATGGAAAAGTTCTTACGTGACAAGTTGGTGTAATGCCGAACCGCCTGCAGTTCCGAAACTTCCGGCATTTCCGGCGGTTCCACGCGCAATAAGTGTTGCGGCAGATCACTCAAGCATTGAGCGTCCGCGCCATCGACCCGTTGGGCGCTGGCGCGACGTGCGACGCTGCCCAACTCAAAGATAGTTCGGCCTTGTTGGCCTTGATCCTTTGGGTTCAACTGATTCAACGGATTCATTTGATTCATTTGTTAAGCCTCTGTCGCAGGTGCCAAGGCGCGGGTGAACGCCTGGACGTAATGGTGCAGCTCTGCCTCGGTGCGTTTTTCGGTGACCGCCACTAGTAGGCCATTTTCCGCGCCTTCAAGACCGGCAACAGGGAAATCCGACAAATCTAATCCGGCGATAACGCCTTCTTTGATCATGGCGTCGATGACCGCCTTCGCCGGCACCGGCAATTTAAGCGCAAATTCATGGAAGCTCGGCCCCGGAAACAGCGCCTGAACCCCAGAACATTGAAGCAGCGCATCGCGCAACTGTGTGGCTTTTTGATGACTGACTACGGCGGTTTCGCGAATCCCTTGGTAGCCCATCAAAGTCA
>PBQQ01000078.1 GCA_002725095.1 Gammaproteobacteria bacterium | reverse complement strand
GGTGTTGTTGGTGTTTGTAGATCTGGCGGTGGTGGCTTCGTTCGATTCTGGTTTGGATCGTATTGGGGTCGTTTCTGGTGGCTCTATATTTCCGTTTGCGTGGAATATTCTGCTAGCCGCGCGCAACGAGGGGTTGGGCGGCACGCTGACAACTTTTGTTGGCGCTGAAGAACCGGCGTTGCAGCATTTACTTGGGGTGCCGTCTCAGTATGCCTTTGCCACGATGATTCCTTTGGGTAAGCCGGTCAAGCAGCTCACTAAGTTGTCGCGCAAGCCGGTGTCTGAGTTCGCGGTGCTGGAACGTTTTGACGGGCCTGCGTTAGAGGTCTAGCGGTTGACCGGGTAGTGCGTTTGGTGCGGTGGCGGGTGTTTGCCTTTGCGCGCTTTTTGCCTTTATGTCTTTCGGTTGACCGGCCGTTTTTGGGTGTTCGGCGTCGCATTTTTGTCGCATACGTTTGGTCTGATCATTGGCGGTACACTACGCCTTGGGGAGTCGGTGTTTGCTGGCGTGGGCGGCTTTATGGCCGCGGTATTTTTTGTACACTCGCGCTGCACGGGCAACTGCTGCTGACCGACCCCACTGGAGAGTTCAAGATGAACGATGACGAAACAACGGATCAGCAAGACGCTGAGGCGACCGAGCCTGAACAGCGGGCGACCGACGGCACCGGCATGATTTGGGTGATTGCGTTTGCGGTGCTGATTCTGGCGATGGTGTTGGCGCTGTAGCTTGGCGTTTTTAATGTGTTGCTCTCGGCGAGGGGCTGGGGCGCTTGTGCAGATTCACCATCGAGTTAGATACACGCAGGGCGAGGGCCAACCAGCCGGTGGCGACATGGGTGTGGTCGCTGTGCAACAACGTGGGGAGGCGTTATGACGATAATCAATGCGGTAATGTGCGACGCGATTTCTGAGGACATTGGCTCGGTTGGGTTGCGCGAGGTTGAACTGCCTGCACCCGGGCCGGGCGAGGTGCGTGTGCGCTTAAAGGCGTGTGCGGTGAACTTCCCGGATCTGTTAATGATTCAGGGCAAGTATCAGTTCAAACCGCCGTTGCCTTTTGCCCCCGGGGGCGAAGCGGCCGGAGACGTCGAAGCATGTGGGCCGGGGGTGTCGCTAAAAGAAGGCGATGCAGTGGTGGTCAGCATGCGCTATGGCGGCTTTGCCGAGGCGGTGGTGGTGCAAGAGTCGCAGTTAAAGCCGTTGCCGCGAGGTATGGATTACGCCAAGGCCGCCAGCTATCAAACGGCGTACTTAACGGCTTATGTGGCGTTGTATCGGCGCGGTGATCTGCAGCCTGGCGAACATTTGCTCGTGCACGGTGCCACCGGTGGTGTGGGTATGGCCGCGGTGGATCTTGGCAAGCACTTTGGTGCGCAGGTGATCGGCACCGGCGGGCGCGATGACAAGCTGGCGGTGGTGAAGTCGCGCGGGGCAGACCATGTCATTAACTACACGCTGGCGGATGGCGCCTTGGGTGGGTTTCGCGATCAGGTTAAGGCGCTGACCGAGGGCCGTGGTGCCGATGTGGTGTACGACCCTGTGGGCGGTGATGTGTTCGACGAGAGTATGCGCTGTGTCAACGTCGGTGCGCGGCTGCTCACCATTGGCTTTACCAGTGGTCGTTGGCCGCAGGCGGCGGTGAATTTAATTCTGATTAAGCAGTTGTCGGTGATTGGTGTGCGTGCGGGTGAATACGGGCGACTGGACCCGGCCAAGGGCCAAGAAAATAGGGACCGTTTACACGCGATGGCCGAAGCGGGCGAGATCGACCCGTATATTAGTCATGCGCTGCCTTTGGAGCAGGCTGTCGATGCCATGCGGCTGCTGGAAAACCGCGAGGTCGTCGGCAAAGCTGTGGTCACTATGAACGGCTATCAACCGGGTTAATACCTATCGACACGAAAACCCGCTTATTGTAATTTCCGTTCGAGCTCTGACCTTAGGCGGCTGTAATGGCCGGCGGGCAGAGACTAGGGGGATCGTTTCGATCTGATTCATACAACGTGAGGACCTGATCTTTTAGACGGGTACCAGGAAGCGCCGGTATGCTGATGCTTAACCTGTTCAAGCTGTTGAACACGGTGCTTCTATTGCGTGGAGCACTGACACTGTGAACATTAATGATTTCGCGCGCCGCAAAGTCTGTGGCGAAAAACTCTCTATGGTGACGTGTTACGACTATTGGTCGGCACAAATCCTCGACCAGTCCGATGTCGACACCATTTTGGTGGGCGACAGTCTGGCTATGGTTATGCACGGGTTTCCAAGCACGGTGCATGCCACCGTCGATATGATGGCCACCCATATTGCCGCCGTGCGCCGCGGCGCTCCGAATAAATTTATTGTTGGCGACATGCCCTTTATGCAGGCGCGTTTCAGCCAAGATCTCGCCTTAGCAGGCGTTGCTCAATTGATGCGCGCGGGCAGCAACGCGGTCAAGATCGAGGGCGCCGCCGGCCAGCTTGAGCTTATGGCGCGCATTGTTGAGTCCGGGGTGCCGGTTATGGGCCATCTTGGGCTCACCCCACAGTCGGTTGAGGCATTTGGTGGCCACAAGGTGCAGGGGCGTGCCGAGGCGGCGGCAGAAAAGATTCTGGCGGACGCCAAGGCGCTGGAGCAGGCCGGTTGTTTTGCGCTGGTGCTCGAATGTGTGCCGCAGATGCTCGGCCGCAAAATATCCCAGGCGCTGTCGATACCAACTATTGGTATTGGTGCCGGGCCGTTTACCGACGGCCAAGTGCTGGTGCTGCAAGATCTGCTGGGCATGCAGGCAGACTTTAAGCCCAAGTTTTTGCGTCATTACATGGCCGGGCATCAGTCGCTTACAGACGCGGTAAATCATTTTCACAGTGACGTGGCTGCCGGGGCGTTCCCGACCTGTCAGGAAGCCTATCAGTGAAGGTCTTTACCGATCTGCATGCATGGCGCGATTGGCGCGACGAGCTGGGTGACCACGCCCTAGGTTTTGTGCCGACCATGGGTGCGCTGCATGCGGGGCATGCGTCGCTCTTGCACCGCAGTGTGGCCGAGAACGCGAAAACCGTNCTGAGCATTTACCTGAACGCCACNCAGTTCAACGACGCCAANGACCTAGCGGCCTATCCGTCTACCTTAGAGGCCGATTTGCAGTTGGCGGCAGAGGCTGGGGTGGACGCGGTGCTGCTGCCCACCTATGAACAGATCTATCCCGATGACTTCAGCTTTAAGTTGGACGAGACGCGGTTCAGCAAGGGCTTGTGCGGGGCCGATCGGCCGGGCCATTTTACCGGTGTGCTGACTGTGGTGATGAAGCTGCTGAACTTGGTGCGTCCGGCCAAGGCGTATTTTGGCCTCAAAGATTTTCAGCAGTANCAATTGATCCACGACATGAGCACGGCGTTTTTTCTGCCGGTGCAAATTGTTGGCTGCGACACGGTGCGCGAAGCCGATGGGCTGGCCATGTCGTCGCGCAATCAACGGCTCGACGGCTGTGCGCGGGCCAAGGCGGGGCGGTTNAACAAGATTTTGCGTGATGCCGCTACCGATGACGCGGCTCGCGCACAACTGCAGGCGCTTGGCGCGCGCGTAGATTATGTAGAAACCCGAGCAGGGCGGCGCTTTGGCGCTATTGTGCTGCGCAGCGGCGAGGCCGAGGTGCGGTTGATTGATAATTGTCCGCGGCCCTTGGGTGCGGAGGGCGCGGCGCTGGGGACATAACGGCAANACCCGCGTAAATGGCCATTNGTTCGACCGNTGACGAGGGTCGCGCCCATAACTTTGGAGGCAACCATGATTCTTGTACTCGACGTTGGTAACAGTCAGATCTTCTGCGGGGTTTTTGAGCAGNGCGAATTGAATGTGCAATTCCGCTATGCGTCGACCTCGCGCAGTTCCTCCGACGAAATTGGTGTGTTTTTGCGCGGCGCGCTGCGCGAAAACGGGGTTGCGCCGGAGGCGATTACAACCATTGGTATCTCGTCGGTGGTGCCTGAGTTGAACTACACCTTATGGGCCTGCTGCCAGAAATATTTCGACATAGACCCTATGGTGCTGCGACCGGGGCTAAAGACCGGTCTGCAAATCGACTACAAAGACCCNAAAGAAGTGGGCAGCGACCGCATTGCTGACGCCATGGGCGCGGTTAAATTGTTCCCNGATCAGAATCTCATTTTGGTCGACTTTGGCACNGCGACCACGGTCTGNGCGGTGTCTAAAGACCGCGTATTTTTGGGCGGGAATATCATGCCCGGCATTCGCTTAGCTATGGAGGCNTTGGAGTCTAAAACCGCTAAGTTGCCGTCGGTGGAAATTAAACCGGCCAAGCAGGCCATGGGTAAGACCACGATCGAAAGCATCCAGCGCGGGTTGTATTGGAGCAACGTCGGCATGGTGCGCGAGCTTACCGCGCGCATCAGTGCGGAAGTCTTTCCCACAGAACCGCCTGTGGTGATCGCCACNGGCGGTTTTGCGCATCTTTTTGATCGAGAAGATTTATTCGACCACGTGATCTCTGATTTGATCCTCGTAGGGCTGCTTGAAGCCCTGCGGTTAAACGGCTTTTTAAAGGANGCCGGTTAGCTAGCCATCGGCTTTACTGTACTGGGTTTGCAAGCGTCGCATGCCGNTGAGCCATCGGTCATAGTCGGACGTTTTGCGCTTGATGTACTCGGCAACCTCTGGATGCGGTAACACTAAAAATCGCTCTTCGCGCAGCGTGTCGACCACGGCTTCGACCGCCGCTTCTGGTTCGATCATACCGTCCACTCCAGCAACNCCTGCNCCCCTCGCGGTCATTGCGGTTCGCACCGCTTGCGGGCACAGCACAGAGACTTTAATGCCACGATCGCCATAGGTAATCGACAACCATTCGGCCAAAGCCACTGCGGCGTGNTTGGTTACCGCATACGTTACCGAACCGATCTGGCTGAGCAGGCCCGCTGCGGATGAGGTATTCAGTAGGTAACCGCCGCCGCGTGCGACCATACGCGGCACCAATGCGCGCGCTGCCCACACGTGGGCCATGGTGTTGACCTCCCAAATGGTTTGCCAAACGTCGTCCGGTGTGTCGATGTCTTGGCCGATTCCGATGCCGGCGTTGGAACAAAACAGATCGATGGGGCCGACGCTGTTCTCGGTGGTTTCGATAAGGTTCACAATTTGTGTTTCATCGCTGACATCCACAGCCATCGCAATGCCGTCGATTTCTGCGGCGACGGCCTCTGCGCCGGCCGCGTCTAAATCAGCGACGACGATCTTCTTTGCGCCTTCGCGCGCAAAGCGACGGCACATCTCTCTGCCAATGCCGCTGGCGCCTCCTGTGACGACGACAATTTTATCTTGTAGCTCCACGTTATCCCCTTATGTGTTCTTGGTTGAGCCGGACGATAGACCTTTTATTGGGTCGGTTCTATAGTGTTTGCTGGCCGCAGTTTCGAGCGTTCTGTGCGGTCTGCACCAGCGCTTAGGCGTTATCAGCGCAGCCCGCTGTTTATTTAGATTAAAGAGTTGTATGTCGTCACCCTCTGATTCACAGATTTCATCCGGCGCACCGGCGGGTAATCGTTACGGGTGGGTGATCGTTGTTCTGACGCTGCTTATGCAGACCGTCAGTTCGGGCTTGGGTTTCTACAATATGTCGGTGTACATCAACCGGCTTTCTGTGGATTTGGCGACGTCGCTTGCGGATATATCGTTTGCGGTGAGCCTGTTTTTTGTGATCGGCGGTATTGCTGGACTGTACGTCGCTGACCTGTTGCGAATTTGGTCGGTACGNAAAGTGGTCATCGTTGNGGCGCTGGTTTCTGGGATCTCGGTGGGTCTGGTCGGTTTTGCCGACAATCTGTGGCAAATCTATGGGCTGTTTTCGTTGTTTGGGATCGGTAATGCCGGTATCTCTATCGTCATTTCTACCACGCTGCTGACGCGCTGGTTTCCCGGCCCAGAGCGCTCTATGGCACTCGCCATAGCCTCTACCGGCTTGTCGCTCGGCGGTTTTCTGATCACGCCGATTTCTGCCTATTCATTCAACGCGCTGGGTTTCGATGTGACGATGTATGGTCTGGGGGTCTTTTTGATCGTTACCGTGGTGCCCATTGCGCTGTTTTTACGGTTTCCTAACGATGACAGTGGTGCGCTGCAGTCGGCGGATGCGCTGCAACAGCAGTCAGAGAAAATCGCCACCGATCTCGCGGCAGCACTGCGCAGCCGCTTTTATGTGTTGTTGGCGCTGGCGTATGTGCTGATTATGGCGTCGCAGGTTGGCGNCATNGCGCACNTGTACAGTCGTGTGGAACTGCTCNGTGACTTCACCATGGCGGCGATGGCCGTGCAGGCGCTGTCTATTGCCAGCATAGGNGGTCGCTTTTTTGGCGGTTGGCTGGTCGGCCGNGTGTCNATNCGGTGGTTTGCGCTGGGCAANNTGTTACTGCAAAGCGTNGGNTTGTTGCTNATNGCGTTTGCGACCAACGGNGNGATGGGGNTNGTTGCCGCCGCAGTGTTTGGTCTCAGCGTGGGTAATTTACTGATGACCTTGCCGCTGTGGTTGGCCGAAAGATTTTCTGTTGAAATCTATCCCCAAGTGTTTGCCCGCGCCAATGCCATTTCGGTGTTGGGTGTGGCGGTTGGGCCATTTTGTTTCGGCTGGATTTTTGACGCCTTCGAGTCGTATACCTTCGCTTATATCGCCGCATTAATAACGTCGTTAGTCGCTTTTGTGGTGGTGTGGCTTGCGAGCACCGACCCAAAACTGCCCGAAGCGGGTTAGAGTAAATAAACAAAAAATACATGGAGAAGGCGACTGAGAGCCTAGTGGCATGCTGTATCGACTGAGTTTTGTTTTAATTTTAGCGCTCGCTGGGTGGGGTGCGCAGGCGGCGCTGCCTGTAGCGCTGCCCGGTGTGAACGATCAATCCACGGTGGTTCTGCCGAGCCTTGCCGACATGTTAGAGCGGGCGAATCCGGCGGTTGTGAACATAGCGACCCGTTCGACGGTGGTAGAGCACAACCGCTTGCTGGCGGATCCGTTTTTTCGGCG
>PBQQ01000016.1 GCA_002725095.1 Gammaproteobacteria bacterium | reverse complement strand
GGTACGGAATGTCGACAAAACCCTGTCGCCCCTTGATTTCCGCTTAGACAACCCCATCTTTCGGCCATCTACAAAATGTTGCCGGAGAGCATTTAATGAGCGAAGCCCAGTCCGAAACCCTTAATTTTCAAACTGAAGCAAAGCAACTGCTGCAGTTGATGATCCATTCGCTGTACTCCAATCGTGAGATCTTTTTGCGTGAGCTTATTTCTAATGCGTCGGATGCCATTGATAAGTTGCGTTTTCAGGCCATTGAGCAGCCAGACTTATACGGTGATGACAGCGAACTGCGCATTGATGTGACGTTCGACAAAGACGCCAAAACGTTATGCATTGCCGATAACGGCATCGGCATGAACCGTGACGAGGTTATTTCCCATCTGGGTACCATCGCTAAATCGGGTACGGCGGAGTTCTTGGCCAATCTGACTGGCGATCAGAAGTCTGACTCTCAGTTGATCGGTCAGTTTGGTGTGGGTTTTTACAGTGCGTTTATGGTGGCCGATGAAGTTGAGGTCCGCACCCGCAGTGCTGGAGNCGGTGATGGGGTGGTTTGGCGCTCCAGCGGCGAAGATGCCTATACCCTAGAGGCTGCCGACGGTTTAGAGCGCGGTACTCAGGTGATTTTGCATCTGAAAGACGATGCGTTGGATTTCGCCGAAGACTTCCGTCTGCGCAGTATNGTGCGCAAGTATTCGGATCATATTGGTGTGCCGGTGCGCATGGTGAAGGCCGAGGCGCCGTCTNCCGATGACGATGATAAANACGCAGACANAGCAACAGGCNAACCTGAACTAGAAGCGGTGAACTCGGCCAAGGCGTTGTGGACACGCTCGCGCTCTGAAGTCGAAGACGACGAGTACAAAGAGTTTTATAAGCACGTTTCTCATGATTTTGATGAGCCGCTGCATTGGAGCCATAACAAGGTTGAAGGCAAGCTCGAGTACACCAGTTTGCTGTATCTGCCTAAGCGCGCGCCCTTTGATTTGTACAATCGGGAGGCGCCTAAGGGNCTNAAATTGTATGTGCAGCGGGTGTTCATTATGGANGANGCTGAGCAGTTCCTGCCGCTGTATTTNCGCTTTGTTAAAGGGGTTATCGACTCCAACGATCTGCCTTTNAATGTGTCTCGCGAAATCTTGCAACAAGATGACCGCGTGACGTCGATCCGTAGTGCGGTCACCAAGCGTGTGTTGACCATGCTTGGNGATATGGCGAAGAAAAAACCTGAACAATATCAAGAGTTTTGGGACGAATTTGGAGAAGTCCTTAAAGAAGGTGCGGGCGAGGATTTTGCCAATCGCGAAAGCCTTGCCAAGTTGTTGCGCTTTGCTTCAACTAACAGCGAAGACGGGGCTAAAAAGACCGTCAGCTTGGATCAATATCTAGCGCGTAAAGTCGAGGATCAAGAGAGCATTTATTACCTGTGTGCCGAGACTTTTGAGACNGCCAGCCGCAGTCCGCACTTGGANATTTTNAAGGAGCGTGGCGTCGAGGTCATTGTATTGTTCGACCGCATCGACGAATGGCTGATGAGTATGCTCACAGAATACGAGGGCACGCCGTTTGTGGACGTTATGCGCGGCGATGTAACCCTGCCGGGCGACGCCAAAGCCGAGGATAACAAAGACGGTGATGACGACACTCAAGAAGATGAACATCCGCTGATCGAACGTATTAAGCCGATACTTGAAGACAAAGTTGCGGGCGTGCGCCCGAGTAAGCGTTTAACNGGATCGCCGGCGTGTCTGGTGTTGTCTGAAGACGCCATGGGCATTCAAATGCGCCGCATCATGGAGGCCAACGGGCAGGCCATGCCGGCCAGCAAGCCGTATTTTGAGTTCAATCCTGAGCATCCGCTGGTGCAGCGTTTAGACAATGAGGCCGATGAGGATCGCTTTGGTGAGTTGGTTGAGGTGTTGTTTGACCAAGCGAGCTTGGCCGAGGGCGGCTCTTTGCAGGATCCGGCGACCTACGTAGAACGTTTGAACCGGCTGCTTTTAGATTTGCTCTAGGCCTGANTTACCCGCTAAGAGTATNTTTCGCGGCTGGATTTCTGGCCGNTTAGGCCACAAGCTTGTGGATCTCGGCTAGATCCNAGCAGGAGCACGTTATGGAGGTAGCGATTATTGGCGGCGGTAACTTTGGTACCGCGATTGCCAACATCATCGCGGCCAATGGCCACACCACGCATCTTTGGATGCGTGACGTTGAGCAGGCCGAAGAAGTGGCTCGGTTGGGCGAAAACCGCCGTTATTTGCCGGGCCATGCGCTNGCTGCAGGCGTTAATCCCACTGCCGATCTTGCGGTCGCCGCAGCCGCCGCTGAACTTCTATTTGTTACGGTGCCGTCTCAGAGCTTTCGCGAGGTGTGCAGTCAGATTGCTCCGTTCGTNNGCCCTCAGGATGTTTTAATCAGCGGTACTAAGGGTATCGATGGCGAGGGCTTTCGGTTGATGAGCCAATTGCTTGAGGAACTGACCCCCAGTCAGCGTGTTGGGGTGTTGTCTGGGCCTAATTTGGCGGAAGAAATTGCTGATGGCCATTACACCGGNACTGTGGTGGCGAGTACCGACGCCGAAGCCTGTGTGCTAGTGCAAGATGTTATGCGCAACGANCGCTTGCGGGTTTATGTCAGTTCCGATCTTTACGGGGTGGAACTGGGCGGCGCGTTGAAGAATATTTACGCGATTATTTGCGGAATCGCGGCGGGCCTNAATGTGGGTCAAAACACGGTCGGTATGCTGATCACCCGCGCGCTGGCGGAAATGAGCCGGTTTGCCGTTTCTATGGGCGGTAACCCGTTCACTTTTTTGGGTCTTTCTGGGGTCGGCGACCTGCTGGTTACCTGCGCTTCGCCGTTGAGCCGCAACTATCAACTTGGCTATAAAATGGCCAATGGCATGAGTCTNGAGGCNGCNGCTGACGCTTTAGGCAAACTCGCTGAGGGGGTAAATACCCTTAAAGTGGTGCGGGCCAAAAAAGACGAGTTGCAGGTTTATATGCCGTTGGTGGAAGGCCTGTACCAACTGTTGTTTGAACAACGTGATATGGCTCAGGTGATCGATGTCCTGATGAGTGCGCATGAAGGCATGGATGTTGAATTCGCCGATCCCCAATACTGGCGGCCGAGTGGAGTGCCGCGGGGTTGACTCTTGGTGACTTGATTCAGGACATTGCTGCGCGTTTTGAGACGGCGGNGTTGAGCTACGGCCATGGTACGGACAANGCTTGGGACGAGTCGGTNTATCTGGTGCTGAGCGTGACCGGCTATGCCGATGATGAACAGGAGTTGGGTCGCGAAGTAGCCGCTCAGACCCAGCGGCAGATTGTGGAATTGGCCGACCGACGGGTCGCGCAACGCCTGCCACTGGCCTATCTGCTGGGGCGCTGTCAGTTTATGGGGTATGAGTTCGAACTGCACCCGGGGGTGGTGATCCCGCGCTCGCCCATTGGTTATTTGCTTGAAGATTGGCCGCACAGCNTGAGTTGTCGCCTNCCGCAAGATCGGGCGCAGACACGTCGAATCGTTGACGTATGCTCTGGCAGTGGNTGTCTTGGCATNATTGCNGCGCATAATTTTCCCAATGCAGAGGTGACATTGATCGAATTGGATGCGCAAGCCGCTGAGTTGGCGCGTCGCAATGTGTTGCACCACGACTTAGCGGACCGAGTCAGCGTAGCAGAGGGCGACGCGCTGAGCGTTCTTGCTGAAATGCCCGCAGGCTGGGATCTCATTGTCAGTAATCCGCCCTATGTAGACGCTGCAGACATGGCGGCTTTACCCGCGGAGTATCTGCATGAGCCGGTGTTGGGGTTAGCGGGTGGTGCTGACGGCTTGGCACTCGTCGACAGTCTGTTGCCGCTGATCTTGGACAAACTCGACGCCCAGGGGTTATTTGTTTGCGAGGTGGGGGCCAGCGCGGCAGCTCTGCGTGAAAAACATGCCGGATTACCGTTGGTATGGCCCGAGCTTTACGATGGTGGCGAAGGCGTGTTTTTGCTTGAAGGATCGGCTCTGGGTTCTCATACTTCCGCGCTGAAACAGTGAAGTAGCGGAATTTCGGCAGTGCGGAGCAATTATGGCGGGTAATAGCATCGGAGAAATGTTCCGTGTCACAACCTTTGGTGAGAGCCACGGCAAAGCTTTGGGTGCCATTATCGATGGCTGTCCGCCCGGATTAGAGCTGTCTGAAGCCGATTTGCAGCCGGATCTGGACCGGCGTAAACCCGGTCAGTCTAAATATACGACCCAGCGTCGCGAGAGCGACGAGGTGCAAATCCTCAGCGGCGTTTTTGAAGGCGTCACCACGGGCACGCCGATTGGTCTTTTGGTAGTCAATGAGGATCAGAAAAGTAAAGATTACTCGGCCATTAAAGACACTTATCGGCCGGCGCATGCCGATTTTACCTATCAACAGAAGTACGGTGTGCGCGATTATCGTGGCGGTGGCCGTTCTTCCGCGCGTGAAACTACCATGCGCGTCGCTGCCGGTGCNGTGGCCAAGAAATATTTGTCCCAGCATTGCGGGGTTACCATTCAAGGCTATTTGTCTGCTATTGGCGACATCCAACCGCGCTGTTTGGATATGGGGATCGTTAACGACAATCCGTTTTTTTGTGCAGATCCTGATGCGCTGGAGTCTATTGGCGCGTTGATTGATCGCTTGCGACGCGATGGCGATTCTATTGGCGCCGAAATAACCGTAGTGGCCGGCGGTGTGCCGGTGGGTCTGGGCGAACCGGTGTTTGGTCGCCTCGACGCGGATATAGCCGGGGCGCTGATGGGTATTAACGCCGTTAAGGCGGTCGGTATTGGCGATGGTCCGGCCGTTGTTGGCCAACGCGGCACCGANCACCGCGATGAAATGAATGAGCAGGGTTTTCTCAGCAACCNCGCGGGTGGCGTGCTTGGCGGTATCTCTTCAGGTCAGGACATTATTGCGACCTTGGCGCTCAAGCCGACCAGCAGTATCACGACACCTGGGCAATCTATTGATACCGATGGCAATGCCGTNGAGGTGGTCACGAAAGGGCGGCATGACCCCTGTGTTGGGATTCGTGCTACCCCAATTGCTGAGGCTATGGTGGCTTTGGTTTTGATGGATCATCTGCTGCGACACCGCGGCCAGATGGGGCGATAACGCCGATCCGATTTGTCTTATNTGATGCACGCTCTTAGACTGCGTCGTCTTTTTCTTTATTGAGTTTTTTGATGGCTCAAACCCTGTACGACAAAATCTGGCAAGCACACGATGTAGGGCAGCGCGCTGACGGCAATAGCTTGCTGTATATCGATTTGCAGTTGTTGCATGAAGTAACTTCGCCTCAGGCGTTTGAGGGTCTGCAGATAGCAGATCGGCCGTTGTGGCGGGTTAATGCCAATCTTGCTACACCTGATCACAATGTGCCCACCACAGACCGAGAAAAAGGTTTTTCTGGCATCACTGATGAGATCGCACTGGCGCAAGTGGTGACGCTCGACGAAAACTGCAAAAAATTTGGTGTTGAGCAATTTGAAATAAACGATCCGCGGCAGGGCATTGTGCATGTGGTGGGTCCGGAGCAGGGGGCTACCTTGCCGGGCATGACGATTGTCTGTGGCGACTCGCACACCTCTACACATGGCGCTTTAGCGGCGTTGGCTCAAGGTATTGGAACATCTGAGGTCGAGCACGTCATGGCCACTCAGTGCTTGGTGCAAAACAAAGCGAAGAACTTTGCGATTAACGTCACGGGTAGTTTGGTACCTGGTGTTACTGCTAAAGATCTGGTGTTGGCAATCATTGGCCAGTTGGGGACTGCGGGCGCAACTGGGCACACCATTGAATATCGTGGCGAGGCGATTCGGGCGCTGTCTATGGAAGCGCGCATGACCTTGTGCAACATGGCGATCGAAGCGGGCGCGCGGGCGGGTTTGGTGGCAGTGGATGATACAACCATTGATTATGTTGCAGGCCGACCGTTTGCGCCAAAAGGCGCTCAATGGGATCAGGCTGTCGACTATTGGCGTACCTTGGTCACTGATGAGGGTGCGGTGTTTGATCAGGTATTGGAACTGAACGCCAGCGAGATCGCCCCTCAAGTGACGTGGGGCACCTCTCCGGAAATGGTCAGCGGTGTTGATCAGCGGGTGCCGGACCCCGAATCCATGAGCGACGCGGTACAGGCCGAATCTGCGAGGCTGGCGTTGGATTACATGGACTTGCAGCCCGAGCAGCCGATTACCGATATTAAATTGGATCGTATTTTCATTGGTTCGTGCACCAATGCGCGGATCGAAGATCTGCGTTCGGCCGCTGCGGTGATTCGTGGCGGCCATGTCGCTGACAATATAAAACAAGCGTTGGTGGTGCCGGGTTCCGGTTTAGTCAAAGCGCAGGCAGAAAAGGAAGGTTTGGCACAGATTTTTGTTGCGGCTGGATTTGAGTGGCGGGCGGCCGGATGTTCGATGTGTCTGGGCATGAACCCAGACCAGTTGGGCGAAGGCGAGCATTGCGCATCAACATCGAATCGTAATTTTGAAGGGCGTCANGGCTACGGCGGCCGTACCCATCTTGTCAGTCCGGCAATGGCGGCGGCAGCAGCTGTGGCGGGCCATTTTGTCGATGTTCGAGAGTTTGGATAATGCAGGCGTTTACCACCCTTGAAGGCTTTGCAGCGCCGATAGATCGAGCCAATGTGGATACCGATCAGATCATTCCCAAGCAATANNTGAAATCCATCAAGCGCACAGGTTTTGGNGACTATCTGTTTGACGCCTGGCGCTTTACCGACCCCGGCCGTATGGGGATGACGCCGAATGAGCGCAGTTTGAATCGCGAATTTGTGCTTAACCAGCCGCAATATCAGGGNGCCTCTGTGTTANTGGCGCGCGATAACTTTGGCTGTGGTTCGTCNCGCGAGCACGCGGTTTGGGCGCTGCAGGAATANGGCTTTCGTGCAGTGATTGCGCCAAGCTTTGCGGATATTTTTTTTGGTAACTGTTTTAAGAACGGTGTGTTGCCGATCGCGCTCGATGCGGCAATTGTCGATGAACTGTTTGCTCAAGTAGCGGATGGTTTACAGCTTTGTATCGATCTGGCCGCGCAAACGGTCACGGTGCTGGGTAGCGATACGGTGTTTGAGTTTACTGTAGACCCGGCGCTGAAGCAGAAGATGCTCAGCGGTATGGATGACATTGATCTGACGCTCGCCGAGCGCGCTTTGATAGAAACGTTTGAAACGCAACATCGTCAGCGTCAGCCCTGGTTGTTTCGCGACTGAATTACGGAAGATAAAGCATGCACAAGAAAGTTTTATTATTGCCGGGCGACGGCATTGGCCAAGAAGTGGTTACTGCCGCGACCGAGGTTATGCAGGCCGCCGCGCAACAGTCTGGTTGTCAGCTCGACATCAGTGAAGGCTTGATCGGCGGTGCGGCCATCGACGCCAAAGGCGAACCGCTACCAGCCGAAACTCTGAGCGCGGCTGAACAGGTTGACGCCGTGCTGTTAGGTGGTGTCGGTGGTCCAAAGTGGGATGANCTGCCGACTCATCTGCGTCCGGAAAAGGGTTTGCTGGGATTGCGCCAGAGCTTGGGCCTATTTGCTAATTTGCGTCCTGCGNTACTGTCAGCGCCGCTGGCTGCGGCGTCGTCTTTGAAGACGGAGTTGGTGGCCGATTTGGATATCTTGATTATTCGGGAGCTTACCGGGGGTATTTATTTCGGCGAGCCCCGCGGCGTCGANGTGCGCGACAACGAGCGTGTTGGATTTAACACGCTTGTTTATTCCGAGCATGAAATTGAGCGTATTGCGCGAGTAGGGTTTGAGTTGGCGGCTAAGCGTAACGGCAAACTCTGTTCAGTGGATAAAGCNAACGTGTTGGAGGTATCGCAGCTTTGGCGCGAAAAGGTCACGGCGNTAGCGCCGGAATATCCAGCCGTAGAGCTGTCACATATGTATGTAGATAACGCAGCTATGCAACTCGTCCGCGCGCCCAAACAATTTGACGTCATAGTAACCGGCAATATGTTCGGCGATATACTCTCAGATGTCGCCGCGATGTTAACCGGCAGTCTGGGTATGCTGCCGTCNGCNTCTTTAGCGGCCAGCGGTACCGGTCTGTATGAACCTGTGCATGGCACNGCGCCGGATATAGCCGGTCAAGACAGTGCCAATCCGTTGGCTACAATACTCTCTGTGGGCATGATGTTTCGTTATAGCCTAGATCTTCCGGAGGCCGCTGATAAGATTGACGGAGCCGTTGCCAGAGTCTTGGAANAAGGACACAGAACCGCCGATATAGCAGCTGATGGTGAAACTCCGGTGGGTTGTCAGGCCATGGGTANATTGGTGCTTGAGCAACTGGAAAATTAACAGAGGAATACCGAGATGGATTCGAGTACGGGCTACAGTGTAGCCATTGTGGGNGCGACAGGCGCTGTCGGCGAAGCACTGCTGGATATTCTGCAAGAGCGGAAATTCCCGGTTTCANAGCTGTATTTGCTGGCATCTGAGCGCTCGGCAGGTAAACGCCTGCAGTTTCATGGTAAGTCCGTNCAGGTTCAGCGCCTAGACGAATTTGATTTTTCGCAAGTGCAGATCGGTTTGTTTTCTGCAGGTGGAGAGTTGTCTGCCGAATATGCGCCCAAGGCCGGAGCCGCTGGGTGCGTGGTCATCGATAACACGTCGCACTTTCGCTACGACGCGGATATTCCTTTGGTTGTGCCGGAGGTGAATCCTCAGTGTGTGGCGGACTTTAAGCCTCGCAACATCATTGCCAACCCGAACTGTTCAACCATTCAGATGTTAGTGGCTCTGAAGCCGATTCAAGACGCGGTAGGCATCAAGAGAATCAACGTAGCAACCTATCAAGCGGTTTCTGGTGCGGGCGCCAGTGGTATCAACGAGTTGGCCGGGCAAACGGCCAATTTATTGAACGCTAAGCCCATCGAAACAACGGCCATGCCGGTGCAGATCGCGTTTAATGCGATTCCGCAAATTGATGCGTTTCAGGATAACGGTTACACCAAGGAAGAAATGAAAATGGTGTGGGAGACCCAGAAAATTTTCGGCGACGACAACATTAAGGTGAATCCCACTTGTGTGCGCATTCCTGTGTTTTATGGCCATTCAGAAGCCGTGCACATTGAAACAGCCGAGCCTATTACACCGGCCGACGTTGAGCGGCTATTAGCCAAAGCGCCGGGGGTGAAGGTCATGAAAGGAGAAAAATACCCGACAGCGGTAACTCAGTCTGCGGGCACGGATCCGGTTTTTGTCGGGCGTATTCGCAAAGACATTTCTCATGCCAATGGCATTAACATGTGGATAGTTTCGGATAACGTTCGTAAAGGAGCGGCGCTCAACAGCGTGCAAATTGCCGAATTGCTGGTCGACCAAAACTTAATAGCCAACCGAGGTTAACAACGCTCTATGTGGATCACACCAAGAAACGTGGTTAGGATCGTCGGCTTATCTTTTATGCTCTGGGCCCAGAGCGGCTTTGCTGTGGACATAGCCGCGCCGCAAGTGGCGTCTTTTCAGGGCCAAAATCTCAACGCGTTCGTTGACCTTCGGCAGCTGCAGGGCCCGCAGGCGTCTTTGCAAGTGCAGATCGGCACTGCCGCAGATTATGCGTCCATGCAGGTTCCGCGCTACGCGGTGGTCGATCAAATTCGTTTAGCCATTGTGGACGCGCCGCTGGGTGGTGCGCGTTTGGACATCCGCAGTAGCAGGCCGATTNTTGAGCCAAGACTGCGCTTGGTCGTGCGCTTTGTAGACGCTGCGGAAGTTCAATTGCGCCAGTTATCATTGGCTATTCCGGCTCCGCTCAGTTCCGCTTATGCAGAGGATCTGCAGGAGCTGACGCCCAGTTTCGATCAACCAAGCGATGCGCAGCGGCGGACGCGATTGACCCAAGAGAAAGACACACTGTGGAGCTTGGCNAAAGACAGTCGTGAGAGCCGCACGGTTACGGTGCAGCAGCAAATGCTCGCCATTGTGCGTCTCAACCCGGACGCGTTCATCGCTGAAAATGTCAACGGACTGAAGAAAGATTATCTGCTGCGCTTGCCGGAGCTGTTTGAGGCCAGTTTATTGACCGCCAGTGCGGCGTTGCGCGAAGTCAAACGTCAGTACAAAAGCTGGGTCGATGAAGGTTATGCCCGGGCGATACGCACGCCCTCGACCATGGATGACTCCAGACGATTGAGAATTCTTGATACGACGGCAAGCANCGGCGCTGTTGGCCAGATTGACGACACTGGGGATATCGACCTTCGCAGATCCACTCAGCTTTTGGNTGACGAGCCCGTATTGAGAACGGGGTCGCAGATTCTGTCTGCTGGTGCACCTGTTGATANTGCGGTTGGGGCGACCGAGTNAGACGCAGCAGCAGAATTGGNCAGGGCAAGTGCTGCTTTGCAAGATTCAGCCGCACAGGCGGTTGTGACAGAGGCAACAGACACNGCCAATGCAGTNGCGGTTCAAGACTCAGATGACGCCGTTGCTACCGTTTCTACACGGCGAACAATGCCGTTGCCTAAGGCTGCGGTGCAAGCGNACGGGTCAGCAGATAAAGCCAAAGCGGATTCGCGCCAGGCTCGGGTTGTTCGCGGAGCTAAGTCCGAAGGTGATGCGATTTCACCTGGTTTGGTGGGCATCGCAGCAACGGTGTTGCTGACGTTGGCGCTNCTGTTAATGGCCTGGCGNCGCCGCCGTAATAACGCAGNGGCTACCGAATTTANGCAAGGCGAAGACGAGGCGAGTGATCCAAGCGACGATTTTGCAGCTACTGAACCCACGGTTAGCAGTATTGACGCTGATGTGACAGCGGCGTCGGACTCGGCTGACGATGAGACGGCCGATGACCCAACGGTCAACCCGCCGCGGAAGCCCTTGCTAGTATCACCCAGTGGCTTACCGTCGATGACAGGTGCAGCAAGCGATGATGAAGACATTATCGAAACACGTATTAAGTTGGCTATTGCGTTTATAGAAGTCGGCGATGAAGAGGGCGCGCGTGAGTTGTTACAAGAGGTGCTGGAAGAAGGCGACGACGAGCAGCAGATGGCAGCGCAATTGTTGATCGATGATCTCGACGATCAGGACTNACTCNGTCCAACCAAGGTTTGCANATGACCAGTTCGCATTTTAGATACGCGTTAGCCGTNCAATATGCGGGGGGTGATTTTTGCGGGTGGCAGCGNCAGCCTGATGTCNCTACGGTGCAGGGGACGCTGGAGCAGGCGGCCTCGAAACTTGCCGATGAACCGATCACTTTACAGGTTGCGGGCCGCACTGATGCGGGCGTTCATGCCATCGGGCAGATTTCCAGCTTCAGCAGCAGTCGCGCGCCAGAGACTCGCAACTGGCAGCGCGGTCTTAATGCTCTGACCCCAAAATCCATTCATGTCAGTTGGGTACATGCCGTGCCTACAGAATTTCATCCGCGCTATGATGCGACCTCTCGTCGCTACACTTATGTATTTTATGACCAGCAACGAACGGATCCCTTTGTTGCGGGTCTGGCATGGTGTTGTGACGTATTGAACGCTGATGCGATGCACGAGCAGGCGCAATGTTTACTCGGCGAGCAAGACTTTTCGAGCTTTCGTGGTGCCGGTTGCCAGTCTTTGACACCCATGCGGCGGGTAGACCGGGTCTGGGTGCGCCGTCAGGGCGCTTACGTCGTGATGGACATAGAGGCCAATGCGTTCCTGCTGCACATGGTGCGNAATATCGCCTCGGGTCTGCTGAGTGTCGGCCACGGCGCCTCGAACANCTATTTGGCNGATGTTTTAGCNGCTCGAGATCGATCGGTGCTCGGCGTTACCGCACCACCTCAGGGCTTGTACCTAAGCCAGGTTCGGTACTCGAATGTTGTGTTGCCAGAGGTGACCGCATTGCCGTCGATTTTGCGNGCCTAGCGGTCTACTGTTCGNTCGATAAATGTCGAAGATTTAGTGAANTCTGTGCCCGTTGTGGGTGCAACTGGCGTGGGCTCGCACTTTCGTTGCGGTGCCTCTAAGACTAGACTGAATGGCTCGTTTGGTGTGAGACAAGTGACGTTGCAAAGATCTGAGCTNCTCTGGTGCAAGATCTGCGGCCTAACCGAGGCCAAGGATGTAACGGATACCGTAAGTGCGGGTGCCAGCGCCATCGGTTTGAACTTTTACCCGGGCAGTCCTCGCTATGTACAACCGCGCGTCGCTCAGACGTTGAGTTNGGCATCGGNNGCCGCGGCATCAACCTGTCAGCGAGTTGGGTTGTTTGTTAATGCTACTGCGGCCGATGTTAANGAGGTTTTGGCGCGGGTTGAGTTGGATATCTTGCAGTTCAGTGGTGACGAGACCGCAGCGTTTTGTGGCAGTTTCGCCAAACCCTACATTAAAGCGATAAAAATGCAGCCCGACACCGATATTCGCGCGCTTGAGGTTGAATATGCGGATGCTTGGGCGCTGTTGCTGGATACGTATGATGCGCTGCAAGCTGGTGGCACTGGGCGCGCTTTTGATTGGAGCCTCTGGCCCGAACACAGCACTAAACGATTGATCTTGGCGGGTGGCCTGGATCCAGACAATGTCGCGGCTGCTGTCGCGCAACTTGCACCGTTTGGTGTAGACGTTGCGAGCGGCGTAGAAGGCGAACGTAAGGGACAAAAAAACAGCGAGCGCGTGCGCCGCTTTNTACAGGAAGCAAGACATGGCTGAAGCCAAAGACGATGAGATTTATAGGCAACCGACTGCCGATGGGCATTTTGGTGATTACGGTGGGCGGTTTGTCGCAGAAACCCTCACCCATGCACTGGATGATCTAGCGCGGCTGTATGCGGACGTAAAGGACGATCCGGACTTTAAGCGCGAGCTCTATACCGATCTTGCGCATTTTGTCGGGCGGCCGACGCCATTGTATTTTGCGCAACGCTTAACCGACAGCCTAGGCGGTGCGGCTGTGTATCTAAAACGCGAAGATTTGAATCATACCGGTGCNCACAAAGTGTGTAACACCATCGGNCAAGCGNTGCTGGCCAAGCGTATGGGNAAGCCTCGAGTGATAGCAGANACCGGGGCTGGCCAACATGGTGTGGCCACNGCGACTGTNGCGGCGCGTTTNGGNTTNAAGTGCGANGTNTANATGGGCGCAGAGGATGTGCAGCGGCAGAGCTTGAACGTTTATCGTATGAAGCTNATGGGNGCCAACGTAATCCCGGTGAACTCGGGTTCGAAAACGTTGAAGGACGCGTTGAATGAGGCTATGCGAGATTGGGTCACCAATGTCGANGATACTCATTACATAATCGGNACCGTNGCCGGACCGCATCCGTATCCTATGATTGTCCGAGACTTCGCCGCGACCATTGGTCAAGAAGCGCGGGCACAGATGCTGGAGCAAGTGGGCCGATTGCCCGATACGGTGGTCGCGTGTGTCGGTGGAGGGTCCAATGCGATGGGGATTTTTTACCCCTTTATTGACGATGTGGATGTTGCTCTTGTCGGCGTAGAGGCGGGTGGTCACGGCATCGCCAG
>PBQQ01000077.1 GCA_002725095.1 Gammaproteobacteria bacterium | reverse complement strand
ATATCCACACCAGCGTCGCTATATTTCAGGGATTTAGGTTGTTTTTGTCCGCTAGACATGCTGGCCTCGATGATTAGGAATGATATAAGACTTTAAGTACTTCGGTTTGGCAGTTTCAAAATTGGCAGAGAATCAACCCGCATAATAGGCATTGGACGACATGCGTGCAGCATTTATCTTTCACTTAATCACACTATTTCGCCAGCCGACCAGACTGCTGGTGGTTTTGACGCTTGGTCTTGCCATCAATGAACCAGCTCTGGCGGCCAATAATCGCTGCAATGAGCCGATATTTGGGGTTGCTGGCGTCCGTATTGACCAACGCGCCGAAAATGCGTCAAAAGCGCGCGATATGGGAATTCGCAATGCCGCCGAACGGGCGTTTGCAATTGTTCTGGATCGGTTGCTGCCAACCGCCGACGGTCAGGCGCAATTCATGGCGGCGCATGACCTCGATGATTTTTCCGATTTCACCCATATTGTTGAAGAAAATAATCTGGAGCAACGCTATATCGCAACGCTTGATTTCTGTTTTGACGCGGCACGTCTGCGCCAAGCGATGATCGCTGCCAGATTGCAATGGTCAGAGTTGCAAAGCCCGCCCATTCTGGTTGTGCCCGTCTGGAAAGGCCCAGATGGTGCGCGGGCATGGTATCGTGACAATAAATGGCTTGCCGGTTGGTGGGACGCGGTGGCGTCTTACAGCGGCCTGTTATCATTGCGCCAGCTTGATCGCAATTTGATCAATGAGCGCCAGTTTCGCGGTGAAGATCTGGCCGATGCCAATCCAGTCAAATTGGCGGCTGCTGCCAGCCTTGTCAAAGCCGAACAGATAATGGTGGTGATGGCCGCCCTCGATTATGATGGCTCAAAGCCGGTTATCACGATTACAGCACGGCTATTTGATAAAAATGGTCAATTGCTGACCGATAATCTTTATGGCGATCAGATGATATTGACCAATCTTGATCAGGATGGTCTTGATGAAATGCGCCGGAAAATCATCGCCAAAATGGATTCAAGCTGGTATACGGCCAATCTAATTGATGGTGCTGTCGCTGATTATTTAACGGTTTTTATGCCCGTATCGTCGGTCAAGGACTGGGCAATGCGCCTAACGGCTTTGAATGAGGTGGCGGTGGTTCAAAGCTATGACATCTTGTCGCTTGACACAAAGGGCGGACAGGTTGTTTTGCGGCTTGTCGGATCTCGTGAAGCCTTGGGCAATGCGCTTTCCGCGCATAAGCTAGAGCTTGTCGATGATAATGCTCGTCTGCTGATTAAAGCCAAGCCGGAAAATAGCTAGGGCGATGGGCCAATTGCTATGAAACAATTACCGCTTGAATTGCCCTTTCGCCAAGTGGCTGGACGTGCTGATTTTATTGTCAGTGATTGCAATGCCTTGGCGGTGGCCTCAATTGACAAATGGCCAGATTGGTGGGGCAGTTGTCGGGTGCTAAATCTTGTTGGGCCATCAGGTGCGGGAAAATCGCATCTTGCGGCAATCTGGCAATCACTTGTCGGTAATAGCCACCATTTTGTGCGGTTAGAGGCAGGGCATATACCGCCCGAACCCGCCTTTTATGTTTTTGACAATATCGGTGCCGATGAAAGATGGAATGAAGAAGCCTTGTTTCATTTCTTCAATCGCTGTGCGGCTGATCAGGGTGGGTTGCTTTTGCTGTCACAAACGCCCGTTGGGCAAATGGATTGGCAATTGCCCGATTTGCGGTCACGTATGCGGGCGGTAAATATGGCGCGTATTGATCTGCCTGATGATGATTTGCTGTATGCGCTGTTGGATAAATATTTTACCGATCGGCAAATGCTGGCATCGCCGTCGCTACTGACTTACCTTGTGGGGCGCATGGAACGGTCATTCATCGCCGTTCAACATATTGCCAGCGCGCTTGATCGCCAATCAATGGCCGAACGCAAACCATTGTCGGTGCCGCTGGCGCGCGCCATGTTTGACGAATTGCTATAGCTGGGCACCATAGCCATATCTGCCTAACCGTTATTTTCGATTAGAATGATACGGCTCTTTTTGACGGCAAGGGCAATGTCACCCTGTTTCAGGCGCAATGCCAGATCACCAAAAATTTCGCGTCGCCATCCATTCAATGCGCGGATTGGTGCGTCATCATCGCTTGCCAGCAATTCCAATTCTTCGGCTGAGGCAATCAATCTTGGCGCGATATCATGCTTGTCGGTCACATGTTTCAGCAGCACCCGAAGAAGTTCCATCACCGCGGCAGGTGGGCGTTTTGCCGGGCCGCGTTTTTCTGCCTTGGGACACGATGATGACGGCATGGCGGCAACCATGTCCAAAACCTTGCTGATCGGGGCAACCAGCTTGCCATCTTTGCCGCCTGGAAAATTTCGGATATTGGCATAATCTTTCCGGTCTTTTGGGTTTGATCCGGCAAGATCAATCAAGGTTTCGTCACGGATCACCCTGTTTCTTGGCAAATCGCGACTTTGCGCTTCTCTTTCACGCCATGCTGCCAGATGCATCAGCCGCAATAATGGTGCCGGACGCATATTCCGCACTTTGAGCCTTTGCCATGCGGTGTCAGGCGCGGTGACATAAGTCGCTGGATTATTCGATTTGGCATATTCTTCAGCAAGCCAATGGCTGCGGTTTTCGGCTTCCAGCTTACTGCGCATCAGGGGATATAATTTCGCAAGATAGATCACATCATCAAGCGCATAGACAATTTGACGGTTGCTCAATGGGCGTTTTGACCAATCGGTAAAGCGAGAGGTTTTATCGATATCATGGTTCAGCATGGCCTTGACCAGCTTGTCATAGCCAACCTGATCGCCAAGCCCGCAAACCATCGCCGCAATCTGCGTATCATAGATTGGCTCGGGCAGGCTGCCCATCAGGTGCAGAAAGATTTCCATATCTTGATTGCCAGCGTGAAACACTTTGGTGATATTTTGATTGCGCATCAAATCCCAAAGCGGGTTTAAATCAAGATTGGGGGCAAGCGGGTCAATCGCAACAGCATCAACACCATTGCTGATCTGAATCAGACATAATTTAGGATAATACGTGCGCTCGCGCAGAAATTCAGTATCGACCGCCAAAAATTCGGCATTTTGATATTGTGTTAAGATGGCGTTCAGATCGTCATTTGTGACGATCGGCGGTGCCACCTTTGGCACATTTGCGTCATCGCTGCTCGCTTGGCTGGCATTTCGTCTCATCAATTTCCTCGCTTTACCCCGGATGATATACGGCAAAAAGCACGCGTCTGAAAGGCAAACCTATTGATTTCGTCGAATATCGCTCCTAAATCTTAGCCATGACAAAAATTCAAAACCCATCTGAAAAGATCAAAAACGGCACAACAGCTCTATTCGTGCTGGCAGGGGCGCTAGGCCTCAGCCATCAGGCTGTTGCCGCAACGGTGACGCCGCATCGCGCATTTTATGAAATGCAGCTTGGTGTTGCTGACCAAAACTCCAATGTGCAGGCCGTTAGTGGCCGATCGGCATTTACGCTTGATCGTGATTGCGATGGATGGCGTTCTAACGAAGAATATCTGATTGAATTTGGCGGCCAAGAAGGTAGCCGTGACCGGATTTTGTCGCGCTTTGAATCATGGGAATCTGACAAAGGCGATATGTATAGTTTCGAGATCAGCGAAAATAGCAGCTTTGAAGCGGCAAAAGATTTTGGCGGCTTTGCTGAAATAAAATCTGGCGGCGGTGATGCCTATTTTTCAATGGCTGATGAGGTGGCGGTGGCTTTGCCAACCGACACCTATTTTCCAATGCGGCATTTGAATGCCATTATTGATAGCGCCGAAAATGGCAAAACCATGTTTGCCGCGTCGGTGTTTACCGGTGCCAAGCCTGATGATGCGCTGNTNTCGACNANTACGGTTATTGGNGGGTGGCGCGGTGAAGAGGCNGCNATCCANATGGGTGAATTTGGCCAAGATGGNTATTGGCCAGTCCANATTGCCTATTTCAANCCNGCAGCAACAGCGGCCGCACCTGAATATGAAATTCAATATTCGGTGCAGCCAAATGGCGTGATTCGTCGTTATGTCATTGATTATGGGGATTTTACCATCATTGCCAAATTGCTAAAGCTAGAAAGCGTCGAAACGCCAACCTGTCCCTAACGGCCAATTGTGACGGCCATTGATGGGGTGATGGCTAGATGATTGGATCGATGGTAAGGCAGGCTTTGCGTTTGGCCAGAGTAAATGTGTCTTGATTGGCTTTTTGCAATTTCGTTTCATTGCGTTCAACCAAAAGATAGCCAGGCTATTTGCGCGGCGCATTCTGGTAAAGCCGGTCGAGTCCGGCAAGGCGTCCGCCAAGAATAATCACATCAGGATCAAACATATTGATGATCATAGCCGTGGTTTGGCCAGTGCGGTCATCCAAGACCTGCAAAACGCTTGACGCGACCAGATCGCTGGCATCTGCTGCGCCGACACCAGCAATCGCGCCCATCAAGTTCGTGCGGCACTGGCCAGGCAAGCGGGGTATGACCCCATACGCCAACAATGCGGTTGGCACCGCGCCATAGTTTTTGACCAAAAGTCACGCCGCCAAAAACATGATTATCCAGCTAAAGGGCGCAGGCAACGGCGCTACCTTTTGCCGTGCCAAAACTGCTTTCATAACGGGAGAGGGCTTGTCTGGGGCTTGCCAAGGCAACAGCAGGTCCTAGGCTGGATTTTAGATTTGCCTTTAAAATCTGCGCCAGCAAGACATTTCAGGCCGTCAGGTGGGTTTGGCTGGCCGACAAAGCCGCCTTGCGCGCTAACCGCAATGGATTGGGACAAATCGCGGTGCGCTTTAATGGCGTTTATGGCGAGGGCACCACAAATCTCCAGAAAATTGGACATTTTGTCATGGTCAAGGCTGTAACTGTCTTGCCAAACAAAATCGCCGCCATCGTTTAGAAGGGCGGCGTTTATACCGCTATTTTCAATTGATAGGCCTAAATACATATCCGGCCTTTTGGCCCGATTGACAGGCTATTTGATTTTTGCTTCGCGGAAGATGACATGCTTGCGTGCGCGTGGGTCATACTTCTTCAACTCCAGCTTTTCAGGCTTGGTGCGAGGGTTCTTTTTGGTCACATAAAAGTAACCGGTGTCAGCTGTGCTTACGAGTTTGATTTGCAGGGTCGCTGGCTTCGCCATGACACACACTCCTAAATTAGGGGTCTTTGGTACGACCCGCCTTGGAAAACTGCGCGCAAAATGGGGTAAATCGTGCCAAATGTCAAGCGTAGATCATCGTCTTTTTCGTTTCGACCCTTTACCATGCCCTGACGCATTGCGGCCATTGCCCGACTTTTTTCTGGCACCGCGCCCTGATGTGTTGGCACCATGTTTTTTTGCGTATTTTGATGATTTACGGGCAGATATCTGGCTTTGCAGACCGCCTTCAACCCATTCTAAAAGAATACCGCCTGATACCGGCGTGACCTCGGTCAATTTGACCCGCAAAGACAGCCCCATGACAAAGCGCCAGCCATTATGCCGCCCTTCGAGCGATTGTGTGGCTTCATCGTAGTCATAAAAATCGTCAGGAAAACCGTTCAGCGGCAATAATCCGTCAGCGGCGCCATCTTCAAGCCGAATAAAAGCCCCAAAACCGGTAATGGCGACAATTACGCCATCTACTACCGCGCCAAGCCGCGCTTCAAACAGGGCAGCGGCAAAACGGTCAATGGTACGGCGTTCGGCTGCGGCTGCATTGGCCTCGGTTTCGGAAATATGCGTGCAAATTTCGGCAATTTGGTCAAGTGGCATGCCGTTTAAGCCGTCCTTTGGNCNNGTTTTNCGGCCTGCGGCGGCATCGACAAGCGCACGATGGACAANNAGATCAGCATACCGCCTGATTGGCGAGGTGAAATGCGCATAATTGCGAAGTGATAATCCGAAATGCCCNATATTATCGATGCTATANACAGCTTTTGCCTGACTNCGCAATANCGCNTCATTCACCGTTAANNCATCAGGGGTGTTTTNNGCAAGCGCCAGAATCTTGTTGAAATGATANGGNNGAAGCACCTGTCCGGTAGTAAAATTGCCGCCAACAGACTCGGCNAGCTTGNTAAGGGTGGCCGCTTTTTTNGGATCAGGCGTGTCATGAACGCGAAAGACGCATGGTTGNNGACTGNCAATCAANCTATCGGCNGCCGCAACATTGGCCGCAATCATGAAATCTTCGATCAAGCGTTGTGATTCGGTTTGCGATCGTTGGGAAATNGCAATGGCNTTGCCAGTTTCATCCATGACAACACGGCGTTCTTTCAGGTTCAGTGCCAAGGGTTCGCGGTCTTGCCGGTCTTGATCAAGCGCCCGCCATGCACCGAATAATGCGTGTAGGCAGCCATGTGGCACATCGCAATCAGCCTCATCCATCACCCCATCAAAAACCGCTTGAACCTGATCATAGGTTAATCGGGCATGTGACCGAATCAAGGCGCGTTCAATATGATGAGATAGGCGTTTGCCATTTTTATCAATCTGGATTTCGGCAACCATCACCGCGCGGTCCTCATGCGGCCGCAGCGAACAAAGATCATTCGAGATCGCCTCGGGAAGCATTGGTACAACACGATCGGGAAGATAAACTGAATTGCCGCGTTTGCGCGCTTCCTGATCAAGCGCGCTGTCAGGGCGGACGTAATGCGATACATCGGCAATGGCAACAAGAAGACGCCAACTGCCATTTTCAGCTGGTTCGGCAAAAACCGCATCATCAAAATCACGCGCATCGGCCCCGTCAATCGTCACGAGCGGATGATCGCGAAGGTCACGCCGGCCTTTTACTGGCGGGATTTTTAAGCCCTGTGACTCGCTGATTGCCGCATCGGAAAATTGATGTCTGATGTTAAATTCGGCAAGGGCAAGCGCGCTAAACGCACCGGGAGATCCAACATTGCCAAGATTGGCGATGACCCGCGCATTTTTGCCAATATAGCCGCGTGATGGCAGCAATTCAGCCTCGACCAGATCGCCAGCCTTGAGGGTGATTTTATCATGTGCCGTCAAAACGAGGCTGTCACGTTTGCCGCGATCGGCCGGTTGCAGGCGAAATCCTTTTCCGGCGGGAACAACAACGCCAAAAAGACGCTTTTGCTGGCGATCAAGAACGCGGATGATGCGCGCCTCATATAAGGCGGGGCCAACACGGGCAAGGCGCGCAAGAACCTGCTGGCCAACAGCGGGCGCACGTCCTGCGCGGCGGCTTAGGATGACGCGGATTTCAGGCTGGTTTTTATCGTCATTTCCGGCCTGACGGGCCATGCCATCGCCACTGTCATCAAACTTGGTGAGTTCAAGAACGGCGATTTCAGGCAATGTGTCGGGGGAAGCAATGCCGCGGCGATCGCCGGCAAGAATGCCGCGTTCGGCCATATCGCGCAGCATCCGGCGCATTGAGGCGCGTTGATCCTGCCCAATTTTAAAGGCACGCGTGATATCGCGAAGGCTTGGCGGGACAGCGCAGCTGTTGATATAGTCAAGTATCGTTGCCTCATCGGGCAAAGCCATTTTTTCCGGCGCATGATTTGGGTGGGAGCCACCCGGCTTATGCACCATCTAGACCGCTTTCTGCTTAGCAGCCATTTTTTTGACAGCCGTTTTTTTGGTAGCGGCTTTTTTGGTCGCTGTCTTTTTCGTTGCTGTCTTTTTGGCGGCGGCTTTTTTCTTTGGCGTTGCCGGGCCTTTGGCTGCTTTGGTTGCCAGCAATTCTAGGGCTGTTTCAAAGCTGATATCGGCGATGTCATGCGCTTTGCCCAAGGTGGCACGAAGCTTGTTGTGTTCGACATAGGGGCCAAACCGACCTTTTTTGACATGAACTTCACCGCCAGATGGATGTGTGCCAAGCAAGCGT
>PBQQ01000015.1 GCA_002725095.1 Gammaproteobacteria bacterium | reverse complement strand
GGGGGATAACCCCAATACCTCTTGATAGCGCGCTCGCCTAGCATTAGGTAATTCCGGCAGGGCGTCGCGCACTGTTTGCACGAAGGCTTCACTGATCTGTAATGGCAGTAAGTCCGGATCCGGAAAGTATCGGTAGTCCTCGCTCAGTTCCTTACTGCGCATGCTTCGGGTTTCATCCGCGTCGGCGTCGAACAGCCGGGTCTCGCGCTGGATTGTGCCGCCAGATTCTAAGACGTCTGTTTGGCGTTCGATTTCTAATTCGATTGCACGCTCGACAAAGCGGAACGAATTGATGTTCTTGATCTCTGTGCGTTCACCAAATTCCTCTTGCCCTGCGGGACGAATAGAGACGTTTGCATCGCAACGCATACTGCCCTCTGCGAGGTTGCCGTCGCAGATGCCTAGATATTTCACCAGGCTGTGCATTTGGCGAAAGTATTCGGCGGCTTCGCTGGCAGAGCGCAAATCCGGCTCGGAGACAATTTCCAGCAACGGGGTGCCGGTACGATTTAGGTCGATGCCGGTTTGTCCTGGAAACAGATCATGTACTGATTTACCTGCGTCTTCCTCTAGATGGGCTCGGGTGATGCCAATGACTCGCTGATCACCGTCAGCGAGACCCAGTGATATCTCACCTTTGCCGACAATGGGTGTTTCAAATTGGCTGATTTGATAGCCCTTTGGCAGGTCTGGATAGAAATAATTTTTGCGATCGAAAATCGAGTACAAGTTGATTTCGGCGCCAATAGCCAGGCCGAATTTAACCGCCATTTCCACCGCGGCTTCATTCAGCACCGGCAGCACGCCCGGCAAACCCAAATCCACCGCACAAGCTTGCGCGTTAGGCTCCGCCCCGTAGGCGGTTGCCGAACCTGAGAAGATCTTGCTCTGGGTCGCCAGTTGCACGTGGATTTCTAATCCGATGACCGCTTCCCAACTCATGTCACCCACTCCTGACCAACGCGCGCTCCTTTGGGCCTCTGCAAATGCCAATCGCTGTGTTTTTGATACGTAGCGGCCAGTCCAAGCAGCAGGTCTTCACGGAAAGCTGGGGCGATTAATTGCGCTCCAACCGGCAGTCCGTCGACAAAACCGCAGGGCATAGACAGAGCTGGGAGTCCGGCGAGGCTTGTGGGTACCGTATATAGGTCTTGTTGGTACATGGCAACGGGGTCGTTGTTCAGCTGCCCTTTGCGAAACGCAGGCGTTGGGCTAGTTGGGGTGAGTAGTATATCCACATCTGCAAAGACCTTGCTAAAGTCGTTGGCAATCAGCCGCCGAATCTGTTGTGCCTTAATGTAGTAGGCATCGAAATAGCCCACCGACAATGTGTAAGTGCCGGTTAATATTCTGCGTTTGACCTCATCGCCGAAACCCTCGCTGCGCGATCGCCGATACAGATCGTCCAGAGATTGAGGGTCGTCGCATCGATGCCCAAAGCGCACGCCATCGTAACGGGACAAATTAGTAGACGCCTCTGCGCTGGCAATAACGTAATACACCGGAATAGCTTGGTGGGTGTGAGGTAGGTTCACGTCGACCAACTTATGTCCTTGCTGCGCCAACGTTTTCTGTACGTCTTCAATGGCGGTGCTGTCCTTTAGGTCGGCGTAGTACTCTCTTGGTAGGCCGATTTTTAAGGTTCGGCCTAGATCGGGGATGCCGTTTTCTGCAAGGTCGCTCAGCCAGGCGTCGTGCCGCTGTATGCTGGTGGAATCTTTGCTATCAAATCCTGCCATGGCGCTGAGCATAAGCGCGGCGTCATCGGCGTCACAGGTCATCGTTCCCGCTTGGTCTAAGCTCGAAGCAAAGGCGATCATGCCGTAACGGGAAATGCGGCCATAGGTGGGCTTAAGTCCAGTGATGCCACACAGCGCTGCGGGCTGTCGGATTGATCCGCCGGTGTCAGTACCCGTTGCGCAGGCGACGAGACCGGCGGCGACGGCCGCGGCGGATCCGCCCGATGAGCCGCCTGGAACACAGTCCGTATTCCATGGGTTACTTACCGGGCCAAAGTGACTGGATTCGTTGGACGAGCCCATTGCGAATTCGTCCATGTTGGTTTTGCCCACGGTGATCATGCCCGCTTGCGCCAATAACGTAACGACGTGGGCGTCATAGGGAGCAATAAAATTTTCTAACATCCGCGAGCCGCAAGTGGTCGCGAGACCGTCTGTGCAAAAGATATCTTTATGCGCGATCGGTACACCAATTAATGGCTGCGTTTCGCCTTGCTCGCGCCGTTGTTGGGCTTGCTTGGCGTGTTCACGAGCGCTGGCATGGGCGACGGTGATAAAACTGTTGGTGTCGTCCGCTGTCAGTCGCGCCAGATGCTCTTCGGTGAGTTCAAGGCAGGAAATCTGCCGAGCCGCCAACGCGCGACTCATTGCGCGCAGGGTTGTCATTGCTTGCATTAATCGACCACCCGCGGAACCAGATAATAGCCCTCTGCTTTGGCTGGCGCGGTATGCTGAAATTTTTCCCGTTGTTCTGTTTCGTTAATAAGGTCTTGGCGCAATCTCTGCGCGCCGTCTAAAGGGTGCGACAAAGGCGCCACACCTTCGGTGTCGACGTCTTGCATGACATCGATCATGGCGATGATTTTTTCCAGATCCGTGCGTGCAGACTCGGTGGTATTCGGGTCAAAGTTCAGGCGTGCGAGGTTGGCAAGGTGTGCAAGATCTATGGTGGGGTCGATTTCGCTCATAGTTAATTCAATAGGGTCATTGAGATAAGAAACTAGATCAGTGTAATTGTACGGTAGAAAAATTGCGCGGCAGATTCGCCGGCAGGATGTTGTACCCGCCACAGGCCCTCAGCTATGCAACAAAATGTAACGTAATCGTGCGAATATTCGCGAGTATCGCCGTGCTTTTAGTGTCAAGAATGCCTATGATTCACGTTTCACAGGCCGGAGCATGGGCATGTTCAAGTATTTCCGCGGACTATTTTCGCGCGATCTATCGATTGACTTAGGAACAGCGAATACGCTGATCTATGTTCGTGAATCAGGAATCGTTTTGAACGAGCCCTCTGTTGTTGCAATACGCATGCAGGGAAACCAAAAAAGCGTTGCCGCCGTTGGTCTGGATGCCAAGCGCATGCTGGGTCGCACACCCGGCAACATTACCGCAATCCGTCCGCTTAAAGATGGCGTTATCGCCGACTTCTTAGTCACAGAAAAAATGCTTAAATATTTCATTGCTAAGGTGCATGAAAACAGCATTATTCGTCCCAGCCCAAGAGTACTTGTCTGCGTGCCCTGTAAGTCGACAGAAGTCGAACGCCGAGCGATCAGAGAAAGTGCATTATCGGCTGGAGCCCGTGATGTGCGCTTGGTGGAAGAACCAATGGCTGCGGCGATTGGCGCAGGGCTACCTGTCCACGATGCCGTTGGCACGATGGTCGTCGACATAGGCGGCGGCACCACGGAGATCGCGATAATCTCGCTCAACGGTGTTGTTATTTCAGACACCGTGCGTGTCGGTGGAGACCGCTTTGACGAGTCAATCGTCGCGTATGTTCGCCGCACTCAAGGCAGTTTAATTGGTGAGGCTACAGCCGAGCGCATCAAGCAAGAGGTTGGCGCGGCCTATCCGCAAAAAGAGATCCGGCAGATTGATGTGCGCGGCCGCAATTTGGCCGAGGGTATTCCGCGCAGTTTTACTTTGGACAGCAACGAGATTCTTGAGGCTTTGCAGGAGCCGCTGTCTATGATTGTGCAGGCGGTCAAAAGCGCTTTGGAACAATGCCCGCCAGAGTTGGCGTCGGATATCGCAGACACTGGGATGGTGCTCACCGGTGGCGGTGCATTATTGCGCGACTTAGACATTCTGCTTGCAGAGGAAACGGGGTTGCCAGTGATCATCGCAGAAGATCCTCTAACCTGCGTTGCACGGGGGGGCGGTAAAGCCTTGGAGCTAATGGATGAAGCAGGTAACGCGCACCTTCTCGATATTTAAAGGTACGGCATGATGGATATAAGCTCCTTACCGTCACTCGAATCCGCGCGAATCTTATAGAGGCCGACTATTAGAACGCTCTTTGTCAAAAGCAGCGGGGCGGGTTACATGCTGCTGAGTTTGGTGCTGCTGTCCATTGCTCTGGCGACGTTAGACGCCTATACCGATTATCTTCGATCGACGCGAGCTTTGGTGTTGCAGATGGTGACCCCGGTGTATTACATCGCGGAAGCGCCATACCTGATCGGCAATAGCTTGAACGAGAGTTTGAGTAGCAGGAAAAATCTGCTGGCCCAATTAGAGCGCCAGCGTGAACAATTGTTAGCGCTTTCTCACACGGCACAGCGCTATCGGACGCTTAAAGCCGATAACGATCGTATGCGCGTGCTGTTGGGATCGAAAGAAAAATTGCCAGGGTCAGTGTTGATTGCCGAAATCGTCAGTGCTCGATCAACGCCGAGTTCTCATCAAGTGATCATAGATAAGGGTAGCTCTGACGGCATGCAGGTTGGTCAGGCGGTACTCGATGCTGAGGGCCTGTTTGGACAATTGGTAGAGGTCGGCAATACAACAAGCCGTGTGCTTTTGCTGATTGATAGAGACCACGCTGTGCCAGTTCAAGTCACTCGCAATGGCGCTCGAAGTATTGCCGGCGGGACAGGTTCTCGAGATAGCCTGATCCTTGAGAATGTGCCTGTGTCGATGGACATTATGGTGGGCGATCTTCTTGAGACCTCTGGTTTAGGCGGGCGTTTCCCGGTTGGTTATCCAGTCGCGGAAGTTGCCTCGGTGGTCTTAGATGCGACTTCGGTTTTTGCTGAGGTGAAAGTTCGACCCTTAGCGCGAACGAATCAGTCGCGGTTTTTATTGGTCGTTTTTGCAGCGGATCAACAGCGTTCTGTCCGTTTGGATGAAGAAGTGTGAACCCGTTAGTTCTTTTATTCTTGGCCCTGGTTGCAGTCGTCTTGAGTGTTGCTCGACTGCCTAGCGATTGGTTTGCGTGGATTGGCTATTGGCAGCCGCAGTGGTTGTTGCTGCTGCTTATATACTGGGCTCTCGGGGTAGGTTCTCGGTTGGGTGTTCTATGGGCGTGGTGCGCCGGTGGTATTATTGATGTGCTGTTGGGTGAACCTCTAGGTTTGAATGGGGTGATATTTGCGACCATAACCTATCTGTTGTTGCGTTTTCGCGAGCGATTTTTAATGTACAGTGCGATTCAGCAAGGTTTGATTGTGTTTGTTGTGGTGATGCTCGCGCAACTGCTGCGAAGCTTTAGCCTTAGTTTTTTTGCCAACCAAGATTGGAATTGGTTGCCGCTTACTAGCGCGGTAAGCTCTGCGCTGCTGTGGCCGTATGGACACAAACTGTTTAAAGCGCTGGAGCCTCGTCGAGGTTTTCGGTGAGCGATGCGCACGCTAAACGCATTTTGTTAGCGTCCTCTTCGCCTAGGCGGGTCAGCTTGTTGCAGCAGATCGGCTTGGTATTTGAGACGATGTCGCCAGATGTTGATGAAACCCTGCTCGACGGAGAAGACGCGCAAACCTATGTTGAGCGGCTGTGTAAATTAAAAGCCGATGCTGGACTGATTCGTAAGCCGACTCATGTCGTAATAGCGGCGGACACGGTCGTCGCATTAGGCGGTGAGATTCTTGGGAAACCAAAGGATCGAACGGATGGCGTGCGGATGCTTATGCTGCTGTCCGATACTACGCATCGAGTGCTGACCGGTGTAGCTGTTGCCTCGGCTACCGACGTGAAGTCAAAGGTGGTAGCCAGTGATGTCAGCTTTCGTGCAGTATCCGAGCAAGAGGCGCAAGCGTACTGGGGTACAGAGGAGCCGGCTGACAAAGCCGGCGGTTATGGGTTACAAGGTATTGGCAGTATTTTCGTTGAAAAGATCTATGGCAGCCCTAGTGCGGTTGTGGGGTTGCCGATGCTTGAAACGGAATTGTTGCTGAAGCAATTTGGCATAGATACATGGAGTGGTCGTATTGACCGAACAGCATAAACAGCACGGCGGGGCTGCCGAGCAACTGGTGATTAACGTTAACTCTGCGGAGACGCGAGCAGCGCTGGTTGTGGGTCAGACATTACGCGATTTGCAAATTGATCNAGCTCAGCATACGAGCCTAACGGGNAACGTCTATCGCGGTAAAGTGGTGCGGGTTATCGGNGGTATTCAGGCCGCATTTGTTGATATTGGCCAACAGCGACATGGTTTTTTGCACGCTGCTGATGTGACGGCTAAGCCGTTAATGGTCGCACAGCCCGACAGCGACGAACGGCGCGTTGATATACGCAAGCTTCTGCATGAAGGACAGGAGATCGTCGTNCANGTGGTAAAAGACGCAATAGAGGATAAGGGCGCAAAACTGACGATGTCGCTCTCTGTTGCAACCAATGCGCTTGTGCTGACGCAGCGTCCAGGGCAATTAGGTATTTCTCGGCGCATAGACAGTGCAGCGGAGCGGCAGCGTTTGAAAGACATTTTGTCCAGACAATTGGCCGACACGGATTTTGGCTTGATTGTCCGCACTGCGACGGAAGGTGCAAGCGAGAACGTGCTAACAGAAGCGTTTGTGCGACTGTGCGACAGCTGGAATGAACTACTGCAAAATATTGAATCGAGTAAGCAACAAAAGACCCCATGCCTAGTCTTTGCAGAGCTGCCTTTTGTTTGCCGTATTTTGCGCGATCTGGCTGGACCAAATGTGCAGAACGTTACGGTGGATGACGACGCTACGTTTTCGCAGATGCGTGAATTTGCGGAAGAACACCTGCCACAATGGTCTGGTCGCGAGGTTCTGCGTTACAGCGATGAAGACTTATTTTCAGGGCTTGGATTAGACGCTCAAATTCAGCAAGCGTTGGATCCGAGCTATGCATTGCCCTCTGGTGCGGGCTTGGTGTTTGAGCAAACTCAGGCATTGGTCAGCATTGATGTTAATAGTGGAAGTTTTCTCGGCGANCGCGGTGATTCCGCTGTGTCAATGGAGGACACCGCGTTGCACGTTAATCTAGAGGCTGCTGAGGCTATCCCCACGCAATTGCGACTGCGAAATTTAGGGGGATTGGTGGTGATTGACTTTATTGACATGCAGGAAGACGCCCATCAACAACAGGTGCTCGTGGCGCTGAAAGAAGCATTTTCATCTGATCCGTCGCAGGTGCGGGTAGAAGANTTTTCCGATCACGGCACTGTGCAGTTGAGTCGCAAGCGCGTTCGGCAAAGTTTAGGCCAACTCATGCAAACAACGGCTGGCAGCAGTGTCGACGCGTCAGTAGAAACGGCCTGCCAAGCCATCGTTCGTGAATTGATAAAACGTTCGAAGTCGAGCAAGAGCGGTGCAGATCTTGAGTTTTTAGTGCGCGCCGATCAAGCAGTTGTGGACTTGCTATTGTCGGATGCAGGNGCCTATCTGGATGGTGTTCGCGCCAAGATTCGCGGGGGTGTCGGTGTGCAGGTGGAACCTGATTTTGCTATTGGACAATTTGATATCTCTCTAGTTCAGGGGTCGTTAGGCTAATTAGGCCTCGCTGTCCGCTATGTCGGTCGCAACGCGTTTTTCAAACCAGAGTAGGTTACGGCGCTATGTCCTCGGCCCGCTTATACTTTTTTTCTGTAGCCTCGTTGTTGTTGCTGCGCTGGCGCAAGGTGTCGGTCGCACACTGCTGTTTTTTGCGAGTGAGTTCACCCCACAGATAAACAGTTTGCTGGCGTCCAAACGAATCAGCCTTAAAGGTGTTCGAACTCACTGGAACGGAATGAATCCGGTTGTGCAGGTGCAAGAGGTGACGTTCGGGGCCGGCAGCTTTAAGCGCGTAGAGATGGAATTGGATGCCTTTGAAAGCCTTATTCGTAGTGCTTGGGTACCGCGGCATCTTTATTGGCAGCAAGCAGAAGTGCACTTTGAGCAAACTCCGTCCGGTTGGCAGTTGCGTAATCAGCAACGGATTGTGTTGCCCTTTGATGTGCTCAAAAGCATTCGCCACGGAGACAGATTGTTCGGCGCGATCGCGTTCATCTTGCACCCGGGAGCGGGCGATGCGACAAGCTTTAATGCCGATCTACGAGCACAGAATTTCGGTAATGAACATTTGCTTGATCTCGTTATGGCGGCTAACAAGCCGGAAAACGGTGAACTGGGTCTGTCCTGGGTTGAGCGGGTAGCCTGGTCTGACGAGCGAGTGCTGGCGCGTGATGTCAGCGTCTCCGGGCGGCTCCTTTTGCCTGCTGGTATTTTGAGCAGCGCCAATATAGCCCTCGACAGCGATGGTTCGCGTTGGCGCCAGCGACGTGATACGGGGCATGGCCGACTGAGCATTAAGGCTCTTGTGTCTGCTGCGGATTTGCTGGGGTCCATGCCGGTTTTGCAGGCGATTTTTGAAGCNGATTTTGTGACTAGGGNCAATCTTATTGATGGCATGAGTCGTGTNCTAAGGGTGCAGTCGGGGAGTGATCGTTTCACGGCGNTAGAACTCGAGCCGCTGCATGTCCAGATGAACTTCAGTGATGATAAACCTTGGCCAGAGGTTGTGGCGTGGAGCCAAGGGTTAGATCTGGCAGGCTTGCGAACTGCATTGCAGCCGAGTGCGGGAATCTGGCCGGTTTTTGGAGAATGGTTGGCGGCGTTGAGCCTTACTGGCCAAGTCCACAGCATATACGGTTACGTTAATGCGCAAGGTGCCGTGGGTTACTCGGCGTCGCTTTCCGATATTGCGGCTCAAGGATATCGGGGGTCGCCCGGCCTATTGAATGCACAAGGTCGCTTGTGGGGGGACGGTTCTAATATCGCAATGCAACTAAACTCTGATGACATAACTTTGCAGTTCCCGAACTTGTTTGCTCGACCGTGGGATTTTGAATACTTACAAGGACTTATTAAATTTCACTTGCAGCCTGGGTATCTGGGTTTGCGTGGACAGAACATCAAGGCCCGCCGTCATGGCAGCGCACTTGCCGCGCAGTTTGCGCTCGCACGCCCGAAAAGCCCTTACGAGCAACGATTGAGTATACGGCTTGGCATGGATGAGGCAGAGGTGTCAGATCTGACCGATTACATTTCATTCAAGATGGCTGACGGTCTGCAGAGCTGGCTTCGCGAAGCACCGAAGGCGGGCCGATTTTCTGGCTTACTTGGGGCTTATCACGGACAGGTTAGGCAACGAACAGGTGAACTAGGGCGTCGGTTAGAGATACAAGGTGANCTGGAGCGAGGTCGGGTCGCATACGCATCGAACTGGCCGGAGTTGCTGGAGGTGTTCGGCGATATACACGTCGCAGGAAGCCGTACCGAAGTGCGAGTGGCGGCGGCTCAGATGGCGGGTGCGCGGTTATTCGACAGCCGCGTAAATTTGGGTGCGGGTGGGCGTATTGCCGATATTCAATTCGACGCTGAAACTGGGGCGGTACAGCTGCTTGATTTTCTTCGAAATACACCACTTAGATCGACGTTTGAATTTGTGCAAGATGATTGGGCTGCTAAGGGTGCTGTGNGGTTGCAGGGCAGCATGAGTATACCGTTAGCGGCAGATTCTGAGGCAGCGCTTGCAATAGATCTGGATTTTGTTCCCGAGCAGATGGCNCTATCAATGCCCAATTACCGCCTTGAGGTGGATGCCCTAGGAGGAGGTGGGTCGTTCACCCTGCCGCATCAGTTGGAAGGNAGTTTTGTCGGGCGCATCTTTGAGCGAGAGGTTTCCATTGATGTGACGAATAACGATGAGCACATCAACTTCTCAGTGAACGGAGGGTTTGCGCCTAAAGATATTTATGCCTTGGCAGGACTTGAGGACTTTGGACTGCTGGTGGGCGCAAGCCAATATGCCGCAGATCTTTCTATTCACATGCAGGGTGGGGTATCAGCGCTGGCGGTGGATACCGACCTCAACGGCATCGCGGTGAATTTACCGGGTGATCTTGGCAAGACACTTGCTGCAGTCTCGCCCAGTCGTTTCGATCTGCAGTTTTTGGACGACTATCAAAGTTTGCGATGGCGTTATCAGGATACTCAAGGGTGGGTGCATTTAGATGACCGGGCGCTCCGGGGGTCCGTTGGTTTAGGGGTTGCGCCAGCCGTTATCCCAGCAGACCAAGATCGCGTCAGCATCACTGGCAGGTTGGCTCGGATAGAGGTNGCTGCCTGGTCTGAGGTGGCGGCTGGGAGTGATCAGTTCACGGTTGACTGGCAGATGGATAATCTGCGAGCTAACGAACTCGTTGTTGGTGATCTGCTGTTTGCTGACGTTGTGCTTGCCGGTAGCCGACGCGCCGNCGAATTTATCCTATCGGTTAGGGCCGATGATCTTGTTGGGCGAGTGGACCTATCAGACGACGCACGTCTTGGCATAGATTTAGAGTTTCTGCGACTACCCAAACCGGACTATTCGATCAGCGACGCAGAAATTTCGGCNGAGGNCTCTGCCGCATCGCTGATTGGGCGTGACCCTATGAGTGTAGAGCTAGGCCGTTCGTTGCCGGCAGCCCGGGTCGTTTTAGACACGTTGCTTATTGGTGACGAAGACTATGGTAATTGGCAGTTTGAGATTCAACCCGAGGAGGATCGGGTTCGTTTTNTATCACTCGATATGGACGTTAGAGGGGTAAGTTTGCGNAATTCTGAATTTGTTTGGGATTTGGCCGGCGACCGGACAGCATTCGCTGGGCGCGTAGAGTTAGATGACCTTGCTCGGACATTGCCCCTGTGGGATTTCGCTCCGACAATGGAAACCGGTAATGCATCGCTGCAAGTCGATCTGCAATGGCCCGGCTCGCCGCCGAATATAGAACTGCTAGGGCTGCATGGCAGTATGGATTTCAAGGCCAAGAATGGTCGATTATTAGATGCCGATACGTCTGCGAATGGACTGCGGCTGATCAGTTTATTTACACCATCTGCGCTGGCCAGTCGAATTAACAAATTCGATTTTTCTGACATTGTTGACGATGGCATGAGTTTTGATCGACTCAGTGCCACGGTTCAAGTGGGCCAAGAGGAAATGGTCTTCACCGAGCGCATGGTTCTGGAAAGTCCCTCGTCTTCTTTCGAGCTCGGTGGCCGGGTAAATCTGCGCTCAGAAATACTCGACAATGAGATGATTGTGACGTTACCNGTCAGTAACTCTCTGCCTTGGTACGGCGCATATCTGGCGCTTGCCAATCCCGTGGCAGGCTTGGGTGTAATGTTGGGTGAGCAAATATTGCGGAAACCTATTCAGCAGTTCAGCAGTGCTAAATTCGCCATCACCGGTACGCTTGAGGATCCTCAGGTGAAGTTCGTAAGTTTGTGGGATAAAAGCATGAAAGCTGTACCGCAACCGGGTAGCCTTGCGCCCTTAACTGGGCCGGAAAAACCTTCATTAGAGCCTACGGCGGCAACGGTNGATGCTCCAAGCGATCGCGAGTTGATGACTGAGGCGCCGGCAAGAGCGCAGCCTTTTGTCGATGCGGATCAAGAGGCGATTAACGACTGACGGCCGTTTTAACTTGCGAAAATAAATTATCAAGCAGTAGATGATGAGTGAACTGATACAACAGGTCGAAGCGGAGTTATTGGCCGTTAAAGGTCTTGATTCGGCAGATGTGCAAGGCGCACTTGAGGGTATGCTGGGTCGCAATGTGGATTACGGCGAAGTCTATATCCAAAGTGCTCGCTCGGAGTCTTTTGGTCTTGAAGATGGGATCGTTAAGGACGGTGCGTTTTCGGTCGATGCCGGGATTGGGGTGCGCGCGTTAGCGGGTGAAAAAACTGGCTTTGCCTACTGTGAAGACATTCGAGCAGACGGGTTGAACAAGGCCGCAGCTGCGGCGAAATCTGTTGCCGGGGCAGGTGCGCGAGGACCGGCGCAGGCTCTGCGAGTGGTCAGTGCAGAGGCGTTGTACAGCACACAAGACCCCATCAGCAGCTTGTCTCAGGAGCAGAAAGTCGCCCTTTTGCAGCAAGTGGATCAGACCGCGCGAGCCGCTGATTCAAGAGTTAAAGAAGTGAATGTGCGTATCGCCGGCAGTCATTCCAGCATGCTGGTTATGGCCAGCGACGGTACGCTCAGCGCAGACATCCGGCCTCTTGTGCGTCTCGATGTATCGGTAATTGTCGAGGATAAAGGCCGGCGTGAGCGCGGCAGTTCTGGTGGTGGTGGGCGCCGAGATTTAGCTTCTTTGTACGCCGGTGATTGGGCGGACGACTTAGCGCGTGAAGCGGTGCGCATGGCGTTGGTAAATTTAGACGCCGTTGATGCGCCGGCAGGTCCAATGCCTGTAGTGCTTGGGCCGGGTTGGCCCGGCGTGTTATTGCATGAAGCTGTGGGGCATGGTTTAGAAGGCGATTTTAATCGCAAAGGCAGTTCTGCGTTTTCTGGTCGGGTGGGAGAACAGGTCGCATCGAGTCTATGCTCGGTGGTTGACGACGGCACATTGTCTGAGCGCCGAGGTTCTTTGAGTGTTGACGATGAAGGAACCCCGACTCAAAACACCATGCTTATTGAAAATGGCATTTTGCGCGGTTACATGCAAGATAAGTTGAACGCTCGGCTTATGAATGTTGCGGCTACAGGCAATGGCCGCCGTCAGTCGTACGCCCATGTACCTATGCCGCGCATGACCAATACGTATATGTTGCCTGGGCAAGACGAGCCTGAAGACATTATTCGCTCAGTGGCTCGCGGAGTTTACGCCGTGAACTTTGGTGGGGGCTCGGTGGACATTACTTCCGGGCGTTTTGTCTTTTCCGCCACAGAGGCCTATTTGATTGAAGATGGCAGAGTGACGGCGCCGATAAGAGGCGCGACTCTTATTGGTAATGGCCCCGATGTTATGAACAAGGTCTCTATGGTGGGCAATGATTTGGGCCTAGACGCCGGTGTGGGTGTTTGCGGTAAAGACGGTCAGTCCGTGCCTGTCGGCGTGGGACAACCTACACTGAAGGTCGACGAAATCGTTGTGGGCGGAACCCAAGCCTAGGGTGTTTCGCTTATCTNAAATTGCACGCGTAAAAAACGAAAAAGCGCTCGCGCAGCTTGTTTTTGCGNTGGAGATGGCGATTCGTGATCGGAGATTGCACCTGTGCTGGTGACGCGTTTAAGTAATTGGCGTAACTTTTGACGATCGATGTGAGGGTGCTCATGGAGCAGTTGAGTCAATGTCTGCGGGTCGGCCAGCAGCCGGTCGCGCCATTGCTCAACCAGGTGCAAGGCGTGTCGAGCCGCATTGGATTCGCCACGCAGGTGTTGCAGCTGTAACTCTATGGCTTCGGTATCGAGCTTACGCATAAGGCGGCCGATGTATTGCAGTTGGCGGCGACCGCCCTCGCGGCTGTTGATACGCCCGTATTCCTCGATCGCGAGGCCGAGAGAATTAGGTAGGTCGAAAGTGGCTAAGTCTTGGGCCTTAAGTTGAGTCAGTGCTCGCCCAATGTCTTGTAAACGAAGCGCCTCGCGTTTGCGGGCAGTTTTTGATGGTTCTTGAGTCATNCGTCTGGGAAGGAAATAGTGGAATTCATAGATCAACAGGCTGAGTTGCAACAGCTGGTACACGATATTCTCAAAGAGGCACGCCAGCAAGGTGCTGATGAGGCAGAGGTTTCTGTCAGCGCGGAAGAAGGCCTTGGCGTCAGCGTTCGTAAAGGCGAACTGGAGACTCTGGAGTTCAATCAAGATCGTGGGTTTGGCATCACTCTTCAGTTTGGTCAGCGGCGGGGTACCGCAAGTACAACCGACAGTAGCGCACAGGCCATTCGCGAAACAGTTGTGGCGGCGAAGAACATTGCTCGATTCACAGAGGATGACCCGTTTTGCGGCTTGGCCGACGCGGAATTGATGCCGCAAAAGGCCGTTGATCTCGATATGTATCATCCTTGGGATTTGGCTGCGGACGAGGCGCAGCGGGTTGCTGCCGAATGCGAGTCGGCGGGTCTCGAGGTGGATCCGAGAATTGTGAATTCCGATGGCGCGCAGATCAGCACGCAGCAAGGCATCCGTGTATACGGTAATAGCCACGGCTTTGTTGGCAGTTATGCCAGCACGCGGCATAGCTTAAGTTGTGTACTTATTGGTGAAGACGAAAACGGTATGCAGCGTGACTATTGGTACACAGTCGCGCGCAGCGCGGGTGAACTTGATTCGGCTATGCAAGTGGGCCGCGAGGCCGGTGAACGAACCATTGCTCGACTTGCTCCCAGTAAGGCACCGACGGGTAGTTTTCCTATCATGTTGGCTCCGCAATTGGCNTCCGGGTTGATTGGTCATTTGTTGGGCGCNATNAATGGCGGTGCTCAGTATCGTAAGGCGAGCTTTTTGCTTGATAGTCTAGGACAAGAGGTCCTGCCGACTTGGCTGTCTTTGCAAGAATCTCCANTGTTGCCGCGTAGCTTGGGAGGCGCTTACTTCGATGGCGACGGGGTTGCGACTCGGTCGAATCGTTTTGTCGACGCCGGGATCTTAAACAGCTATGTATTGTCGTCATATTCGGCGCGCAAATTAGCTATGGCAACCACCGCCAACGCCGGAGGGGTCCACAACTTAGCATTGTTGGGACCGTCGGTGAGTCGCGACGAGTTGCTTAGGGAACTCGGCACCGGGTTATATATTTGTGAGCTGATGGGCCAGGGCGTGAACGGCGTGACGGGTGACTATTCTCGTGGTGCTGCAGGATTTTGGGTTGAGGACGGCGAGATTGCCCATCCTGTAGATGAGTTCACTATTGCGGGTAATTTGCGCGACATGTTGAAGAATATCGTGCGTATGGGCGATGACGTTGATATGCGCGGTAACGTGCAAGCGCCGAGTTTGTTGTTGGCGCCCATGACGGTAGCGGGGGAGTCGTAGGCTACAAATAAACGAGACTGGCTAAACCCAAGAACACAAAGAAGCCCACCACATCGGTGATCGTTGTGAGAACGACGCCCCCAGCGATGGCCGGGTCGATGCCGAGTTTACGCAATAGGCCAGGGAGCAGACTTCCGGCAATTGCTGCGACTAATATAGTGATGATCATAGCGGTAGCAATTACCCATCCGAGCAGACGATCATCAAAAAATAGAGCCGCAGCGATTGCTACCAGAGTTGCCCAGAGTGTTCCATTTAAAGCCGCGATGAGAAACTCGCGGTTGAGCATCCACAACAGATTGCGCCGGTTGAGTTGCCCCAGCGCCTGCCCCCTAATAACCAGTGTTAGGGTTTGGGTCCCAGCAATACCACCCATGCTGGCTATCACGGGCATCAGCACGGCCAGAGCCACTACTTTGACGATCGCCGCTTCAAACATATTAATTACCGCAGCGGCAGCAAAGGCGGTCAGTAAATTAATACCTAACCAGATGGCACGGCGACGAAGCACGCGGCGCACAGGCGCGAAGGTGTCTTCGTCGACATCCAATCCCGCGGGGCCGAGNACCGCCTCCTCTGCATCTTCAATAATGACGTCTACGACGTCGTCAATGGTTATGCGCCCCAGCAATTGTCCCGAGTCGTCAACAACCGCTGCGCTTATCAGGTCTCGATCCGAAAATGTGCGAGCGATCTCTGTGTCAGGTTGATCAACACGCATCGCGGGGGCGTCGCTGTCCATGATCTCGCGCACTGTGACAGACGGATCGGAGGTAAGAACTTTTGCTAAAGGCAGCATGCCCAGATATTGGTCGTCGCTGTTGACNACTATTAGGGCGTCTGTGCCTGATGGTAGTTCCNTGCGTAAGCGCAAGTAGCGCAACACCAACTCGAGCGTATGGCGTGGCCGCACGGTAATGGTGTCGGTATCCATCAGACCGCCAGCACTGTCCTCAGGGAACGACAATACGGCCTCAACACGAGCTCGGTCTCGAGTGTCCAGACTGGCCAGTACTTGCTCGCTGATGGTTTTTGGCAGTTGCTGCAAGATGTCCGCGAAGTCATCGGTATTCATTCCGTCGGCAGCGGCGACAAGTTGTGCGGTATCCATGGCTTCAAGAAATTCTGCTCGCACTTCGTCGCCAATATGCTGCAGCGTTTGATTGCGGTCTTCTTCGTCCAGCAATTGCCAGATAACCCGTCGGGTTGTTGGCCGACTGCCTTCAAGTGCTTGGGCAATTTCACTCGGTCGTAATGACGCTAAAAGGAACTTACTCTCAACGGTGTCTTCAAGAGGGATATTCTCGATCAGTTCTTCAAGTCGCAAGGGATCGCTCATGGACTTAATTGTCCAACTCGTGGAATCCCGCGAGGATCAGCGCGCTTATAGCTTCGCAGGCCTGATCTTCGTCGGTGCCGTTGGCGCTCAAAGCGACTTCTGTGCCTACGGGCGCACCGAGCATTAACAAGTCCATTATGCTTTTGCCGTTAGCTTTCTTAGCGCCTATCTCGAGCGAAATTTCGCTGCTAAAGGATGTGGCAACGCCAACTAATTTAGCGGCCGCTCGAGCGTGTAAGCCGAGTGGATTGATGAGTGTTAAGTGNGCGTGGCGCATAGTCGGACAGCGGTCGAGGATCAGCGAGGATACTAACGGCATCCGCGCTCTACGTCAGGCGCTATATGAATCGTTAACGACGGTTCAGTTCCCGATGTCTAACCAATACTTTGTCATAGTCCTGACCTAAATGCTCGGCTAAGCGTTGTGCCATGTACACACTTCGATGTTGGCCACCGGTACAGCCGATGGCCACGGTCATGTATACCCGCGAGTTCGCTTCAAACCTTGGAACCCAGCGAGCGAGCATATGGATAATGTCATCAAACATCTCGTTGACCATGGATTGCTCGCGCAAATAGTCCTGCACGGGTTGATCTAAGCCTGACAAGCTGCGTAATTTTTCGTCCCAATGCGGATTGGGTAGACAGCGCAAGTCAAAGACGAAATCCGCGTCTACGGGTACGCCGTACTTGAATCCAAAAGAGCGAAACAGCAGATTGATGTTTTGTGAGCCGTGATCTAGCACGCGGTCGACGAATTGGGTATTTAACTGTTGGCTGGTCAGTTGCGTGGTATCAATGGTGAGGTCGGCCAGGTCGGCAATGGTCGCAAGTAACTGTGCTTCCACATCAATTGCTTGGCGCAGATCAATTTTTTCAGAAGTAAGCGGATGTCTTCGCCGAGTTTCACTAAATCGCTTTACTAAAGTCGGGCTCTGGGCGTCAAGATATACGACGCGCAGATCTTTTTTAGCCAGTGGTAAGCCCTTTAAGATATCTGGAAATGTGTGCAATGACTGACTGCGTGCGTCGATACAAACAGCCAGTTGTATGGATGCAGCGCCTTCTCGCTCGAGATTTTCCTCTACTAGATTGTGCAGCAGGGTGNCCGGCAAATTATCGATGCACTGGTAAGCATTATCTTCCAACGCCTGCAACACGGTCGACTTTCCGGAGCCAGATCGGCCACTGATGATGAACAGCTTCATGCGCGCTTAGCGGCGGGTGATGCAGAATCGATGCGCTCGAAGTAACGCATAATCGCGTCGGAGTTGTCACATTTTCTAAGTTCTGATCGATGTTCGGCGGAGTTAAAAACCGTAGCAAGCTCAGCAAGTAAGTCTAAGTGTGCATGTGTTTCGCTGTTGGGCACCACCAGCACGAACAAAAGATCAACGCCGGCTTCGTCGAGCGCTTCGTAGTCTACTGGTGCGGCTAAGGACATGAAGGTGGCGTGAATTGACTGGCATGGCATTCGGCAGTGGGGGATCGCGACGCCGAACCCTAAGCCGGTAGATCCGAGTCGTTCTCTTTCGAGCAGGCCGGCGAAAACCTCATCCGCAACTAAACCGTCCTGGTCNGGGTCGTTTTCTGCGATAGATGCGGCGGCGAGCTGGAGTGCGCGTTTGCGGCTCTGGCACTGCACGTGGCAAAGGATATTATTGCTATTGAGTAATGGACTTATTGGCATGGGTTTGCGTCGTTAAGTCTGCTCGAACTTGGTATGCGCATGTTTACGCTCTTTGTTGCCATGATGGTGATCGATCGTTTTTTCTTTATGTTTAATGATCTGGCGGTCAAGTTTTGCATAGAGTTGGTCGATGGCGGCGTACATATCGGAAGCCTCCGCATTCGCGAATAGTTCGGCTCTCGCCACGTGAACCGTAGCTTCAGCCTGATGNTTGAGCTTTTCAATGTTCAAAACAACATGCACCTGGGTAATCTGATCATAACGCCGCTCCAGTCGTCCTAGTTTCTCATGGACGTAGTCTTGCAGCGACGTGGTCAAGTCTATTTGATGGCCGGTAACGTTGATCAGCATNTTCGCCTCCTTGCGCNCATCAGTGTTCCCTATTATTGCAAATAGTGAGCAATCAAACTAATTGCTTACGCTCGTTAGACGGGGGTATTGATAATGACTCACGATACTTCGCGACCGTACGGCGAGCGACGTTAATATTCTGTTCGTTGAGCATCGCAGCGATTTTGTTGTCGCTCAACGGCTTACGCGGGTTTTCGTCGGCGGTGAGTTTTTGAATGAGTGCGCGTATTGCGGTGCTGGATATCTCGCCGCCAGACTGCGTTCCCACGTGCGATGAGAAAAAGTATTTGAGNTCAAAAAGGCCGCGTGGAGATACCAAATACTTTCGGTTGGTCACCCGTGAAATCGTTGACTCATGCAGATCTACTTGCCGCGCGATGTCGGCGAGAATTAACGGTTTCATCGCCTCCGGCCCGTGTTCAAAAAAGTCTTGTTGTACCTCGACGATCTGCGAGGCCACGCGCAGCAGTGTATCGTGCCGCGTTTGCAGACTTTTGATAAACCAGCGAGCCTCCTGCANGTTGTTCCGCATGAATTCTCGGTCCGAGGGCTGAGCCGCCTTGTTGATCCAGCCGGCGTAGACATTGTTGATGCGCACTTTGGGCAGCGTTGCCGGGTTCAGTTCGGCCTGCCAATGACCTCTATGCTTGCGCACCACGACGTCGGGCATTACGAAGTCAGATTGGCCTTCGGAAATGGCGGCGCCGGGTCGGGGTTGTAGGGTTCGAATGAGCGCTACAACCTGGCTGAGCTCCGATTCGGATAACCGAGATTNTCGTACCAGTGTGGCGAAGTCTTTTTGTCCCAGAAGATCTAGGTGGTTAGATACGAGAGTGTTGGCTTCATCCAGCCAAGGCGTTGCAGCGTCGAGCTGCGCGAGTTGCAGCAACAGGCACTCGCGCAGGTCACGTGCGCCGACGCCCACCGGATCAAATTGTTGAATTTTACTTAATACCGCTNCCACGTCTTCGGCCGTTGGTTGTTCATCGACGGTGAGCGACGGATCTACTAGATTTGCGCAGATTTCTTCGATTGAGGCGGTCAGCATGCCATTGTCGTCGATGCTGTCGATGATCATGGATGCAATGGCACGGTCGGATACGGCCATNGGNGTTAAGTTTAATTGCCATTCAAGGTGTTCCAGCAACCCCTCGGTGGCGCTGTTGTTCGCACTTGGATCGAAGTCATTGTCGGCCGTTGTGCCGGCACCAGATTGGGGNTAGATGTCGTCCCAGGTGGAATCGCCAGGCATGGATTCGGTCAAAGGCTCTTCGAACTGATCACTGACTTCAGCCTCGGTAGTGTCAACGAAGTCTTCAGCNGCGTCGTTGCTCTCCTTCGTTAGTAAGTCGAGATCGCCCTCACCGTCAGCCAGTTCGTTGTCGCCTTGTAGGAACTCATCCTCGGCCTCGAGCATTGGATTGGAATCCAAAGTCATTTGTATCTCTTGACTGAGTTCCATCGTAGAAAGCTGCAGCAAACGTATCGCTTGTTGCAGCTGAGGAGTCATCTTCAGCTGCTGGCCAAGCTTCATTGAAAGAGATTGTTTCATCTGCTGTCGCGAGTTGTCGTAGATACTGTGTTTAGGGTTTTGTTAGTCCGAAACGTTTAGCCAAGAGGTTAACTCATAAGCCGGCCTAGGTCTCATAGTGCAAAGCTGTCGCCAAGATACACTTGCCGCACAGTTTCGTTTTCCAGAACACTTTCAGGTCGGCCAGCAGCGATTACATGCCCGTCGTGCACGATGTAGGCGCGATCGCAAATATCTAATGTTTCCTTAACATTATGATCTGTAATNAGCACCCCTAGCCCTCTTTTTTTAAGNTCCAAAATACCGCTTTTGATGTCCGATACAGAAATAGGATCCACACCAGCGAACGGTTCGTCGAGCAACATGAATTCGGGTTCNCTGGCTAAGGCGCGGGCGATCTCCAAGCGTCGGCGTTCGCCGCCACTGAGNCTCTGGCCAAGCGAGTCAGCGATATCGTTAAGATTGAATTCATCGAGCAGTTGTTGCAGTCGTTGGCCGCGTTGCTGCTTGTCTAGATGAGGTTGTAGTTCAAGCACAGCCAGCAAATTGTCATGCGCGCTGAGGGTGCGAAAGATGCTGGCTTCCTGGGGTAAATAGCCCAAGCCGGCCGCCGCACGCGCATGCATCGGGGCGTGAGTCAANAGCCTCTTCATCATTTAAAACNACCTGTCCTGCATCGCANTTAAGCAAGCCTACTAGCAGATAAAAGCAGGTGGTTTTGCCTGCGCCGTTGGGGCCTAGGAGGCCGACGACTTCACCCTGATGCACATCGATGCTCACATCGCTGACCGCGATTTTGTCGCCGTAACGCTTCTGTAGATTGAGGCCGCGAAGGGAATTATTGCTCATGGAAGTTCAGGCGTCGCAGTGGTTGCACTAGGCGATTGGTCAGAAATTTCAAATTCCATACGTACACGTTCGCTGTCGCCGCTAGCGCGAATTTGTTGGGCGTCTACATTGTAGATAATTTCGTTGCTGCGAATGATGTTGCCACCTTGCCGCAGGGTTGCGTTGCCGAGCAATTGCAGTTGACGTGTTGCAGGCGCGAACACGATGGTCAAAGCGCTCGCCTTCAACCTGTCCGGTTGCTCTAGGTTTGCGTCCCCTCGAACGTCTAGCAGCGAGAACTTAGCGGGCGATCCGGTGGTGCGAATGGTATCAACGTCGTCTGCAATGAGCGCAACGGTAAGTTTGTCGCCTTCGATCACTAAATTGCCTTGAGTCGCTGTCACCGAACCGGCGTAGGTAATGGTTTTACTGGCTTGATCGAAAACAGCGCTGTCGCCTTCTATTTGGATGTTGTTTGGCGCTGCGCTGTTGCTNGCCGATGGCAGTAATGCCAGCGCAATAACGAGCACTGTTATAGGGCCGAGCAATGGTTTAAGCATCNTTTGCAATTGAGGATTGGGTCGCCGTGTCTGGCGCTAAGAATAAAGTGCTGATAACGCGCAAATTTTCCCGGCGATTGAACTGCAGCGTCGAATTTTTTTGCAAGATCATGACGGGTGCTTCGGTGCGCAAGGCGCCGAAGTCTAGAACGACGTTGCCGCNGGCGATGACAGAATCGTCTGCCGCATTGACCGATAGACTGTCACTGCGAAGATTAATCGGTTTAGAGGCAGGTGTTGCGTGGTGAAGCTGTACCTCATCCGACAATGTCAGGCGCGGGCTGTGTCCTAGCTTTGTTGCGCTACCGTACCGTGCCGATATATGCCATGGCGCGGTATGAGTGTCATCAAATAAGCGTACTTTCGGTCGCGTTAACTCGATATACGTGTTTTGTGTCCCGCGGTACTGAGTCCATTCCGCAACTTCGAGAGAATAGAGGCGGTGACCATTGTTTGCATACTCGGTCATCTGCATGTGTGTGCCAGTGGCAACAATCGCCTCTGTATTGTCACCATTGTCGATGACTGTAATGGCTGTCGAAGCCGGATCGCTGGAAACCAACAGAGCCATTAGCGCAGCGCCCAGAATGACTGATCCAGTCCTAACCTGCTTGCTGCTTAGTGTGTCCATAGGGCGGGCCACTCTAGGCAAAGTCCCAGCTGTTTTGCGCGTTCAAAATAAATTGTGCGAGCTCGACGATGACACCGTCCCCACCGTTTCTTCGCGTCACTAAATCGGCGCGTGNGAGCACTGCCGGGTGGCCGTTTGCGACGGTTACCTTAAATATGACGTCGGTTCTGGCATAGAGCTCAAGGTCGGCTAGATCGTCCCCAATTGCGCACAAATTGTCGGCGCAGAAACCAGCGGCCTGCAGTGTATCTAACGCTTGGCTCTTGCTGCTGGCGCCCTGTTGAATATGCTCTATGCCCAGTTCCTCAGCGCGTCGAGTCANTGCGGGGGAATTGCGCCCGCTGATGATCGCAACTTCGATACCGTGTTGCTGTAACAATTTAATACTCGTGCCGTCCTGAACGTGAAAACTCTTAATCTCTTCACCGCGATCGCTATAAATGATCTGGCCATTGGTTAAAACGCCGTCGACATCAAGAATAACGCCTTTTATTTGTGCTGCGATTGACTCTAATCTGTCTTGCGCGTCCATATTAGGCCTGATGAATCAACAATAAGTTATAGCCAATCCAGGCTGCCAGCATGACGGCACCTTCAAAACGCGTAATGACCGCTCGAGAGTGAACGCCATAGGCAAAGAGCGCGAGCATCATTGTCAGCGCGGTCATCATGCCGGCGTCTCGCCAGAGAACTACGTGGTTGATTTCTACGCCACCCAATAGCGCCGGAACGGCCAGGACAGCAAGAATATTCAGTATGTTTGAGCCTACGACATTGCCGATCGCTATCTCTGGATGTCCTTTGAGGGCAGATCCTACGGTGGCTGCTAGCTCAGGAAGACTGGTGCCTATGGCGATGACGGTTAATCCAATAATAAGCTCGCTGACGCCGAACATCTGAGCAATATTCACTGCCGTATAAACAAGTATTTGGGCCGACACGAGCAATATGACCAAGCCGACCACAAGCCAAAACAGGCTCATGCCATTGCTCATATCCGGTATATCGTTCAGCTCGTCCTGAAGGGGGTCATTTTCAGGGTCCGCATTTCGAGCACTGGCTAACAATTGCCACAAAATGATGGCTAGGCCAAATAACAGAATAAGGCCGTCGCGCATATTCAGATCGCGGTCGGATAGCAGCGCCAGCGTCAGCAGTGTCGCGCCGATTAGCCAGGGCAGNTCTTTGCGCCGAACGTTTCGAGAAAAAGCCAACGGAGTAATTATTGCGGTAACGCCGAGGACCAGACCAATATTAGCGATGTTGGAGCCGATGGCATTGCCCACCGCCAGCAGATGGTTGNCCTCAATGGCGGCGAAGNTGGCTACAATAATTTCTGGAGCAGACGTGCCAAGAGAGACAATCGTCAAACCGATAATTATTTTAGGGATCCCGAAATTCACAGCGGTCGAAGCTGCGCCTGACAAGAATTTGTCGGCACTCCAAACCAATGCAACAAAGCCCACCAGCAGTAATAGCAGCTGCAACCACATTTTCCGCCACCATCCTTATTTCGGTATGTCGTTTAGAACTGTTGGCGTCAGCGCCGATACAGNAAACTAGAAANTTAGCTTAGTCTGATCTGTGGTGAGATCCAAGCGAGCTCTGATGCTACTGGGCTTCGTTTGTTGTATTGTTTGATCTCGTTCGACAGGTCCCGATCGTGTTGTCGACGCCAACCCAATGATGGTCGGTCCACGAAGGACAGCAAACTATGCAAGAAGAGATTACCCGTAGGGTGCAGGCCGCGATTGATAACGCGACGGTCAGCGTTTTAGTTGACGGTAACCGCGCGATGATCGAGGTGGTGAGTCCGGTTTTCGCTGATTTGAGCCGGGTCAAAAAGCAGCAAGCGGTATATGCGTGCATTGAAGACTTGATTGCTGCTGGAGATTTGCATGCTGTAACCATAAAAGCGGAAGCTCCGGCAGGCCTGTAAAACTAGAGGCGAACGCCGCAGCACATGGACAAGCTACAAATACAAGGCGGACAGAAACTTTCCGGCACATTGCGTGTTTCTGGAGCAAAAAACGCTGCGTTACCGATTCTTGCGGCAACCCTGCTCACGGGCGAGCCGGTGACCCTGAGCAAAGCACCACACCTACAAGACGTCACTACGATGATCGAACTGCTCGCCTGTTTAGGCGCTGAGGTTGTTGTAGACGAAAGCTTGAATGTTCAAGTAACGGCGGCTGAGCTCAGCAACTTGAAAGCGCCCTACGAATTGGTCAAAACCATGCGCGCATCGTTTTTGGTGCTCGGCCCGTTATTGGCTCGGCATGGGCGTGCTGAAGTGTCGCTACCGGGGGGCTGTGCAATTGGCTCGCGACCAGTGGATCAGCACCTCAAGGGGCTGCAGGCNATGGGGGCGCAGATAGAGGTTGTTGATGGCTATGTAAAAGCCGAAGCGCAGCATGGATTGACAGGCGCTGATATATATATGGATCTGGTGACCGTTGGAGGCACCGAAAATTTGATGATGGCAGCATGTCTAGCGCAGGGACAAACGCGCCTTCGTAATGCGGCCTGCGAACCGGAAATTATAGATTTAGGCAATTTTCTTGCGGCCTTAGGTGCCCAGATCAGTGGCCATGGCACCGCAGAAATTATTATTGAGGGCCAGCGTGAGCTTGGCGGTTGTCGATATCAGATCATGCCAGATCGGATCGAAGCGGGAACGTATCTGATCGCGGCGGCGATTACTCAGGGCTCAATAAGGTTAATCGACCTGCAACCCGATGCGCTGAGCNTAGTGCTAGAGAGGCTCCAGCAAGCGGGTGCGCAGATCGACACCGGTGCGGATTGGGTGGCGCTGGATATGCAGGGTCAGCGGCCGACGGCCGTTGACGTGGAGACCTTGCCTTACCCGGGGTTTCCTACCGATATGCAAGCGCAATTTATGGCGCTTAACGTAGTGGCAAAAGGCAGCTCAACAATACGCGAAACCATATTCGAAAATCGGTTTATGCACGTGCATGAACTCAATCGTCTAGGTGCGAACATAGAGCTGCATGGCCCTTCGATCGCCGTTGTGCATGGGGTTGATTCGCTCAAAGCGGCGCCGGTCATGGCAACGGATTTGCGCGCGTCCTTTAGTTTGGTGCTGGCGGCGTTGGCGGCCGAGGGCACGACTGTTATCGATCGCATTTATCATATAGATCGTGGTTACGAGACCATTGAAGAAAAGTTGCAACAAATCGGCGCGCAAGTACGTCGCGTTTCCTAAGCACGACCAAAGTAGTTGCATTAACCGTCTTGAATACGAATAAAAGGACAACAGCGGATGGGATTGGTTATTGCCCTGAATAAAGGGCGTATCTTGAAAGAATGTTTGCCGATTTTAGCGTCCTGCGGTGTTGAACCGGTCGAGCATCCGTCTGAGTCGCGCAAACTCATCTTCGACAGTCGCTGCGGTAATCATCGGCTGATTGTCACACGTTCAGCGGACGTCTTGACCTATGTAGAACAGGGCGTTGCCGATGTTGGTATTACCGGTAAAGACACCCTGTTGGAGTATGGCGGGGGCATGAGTTTTTATGAGCGCCTCGACCTCAAAATAGGCATATGCCGCATGATGACGGCTGCCCCAGTTGGGTTCGTTGCCGCGCCCGGAGTTCTTCGCGTGGCGTCGAAATTTGTCAACATCGCTCGCAGTCATTACCACAGCCAGCGTTGCCAAGTTGAATTGATAAAATTATCGGGGGCAATGGAAATTGCGCCGATGCTCGGGTTGGCGGACTGCATTGTCGATATTGTTGATACCGGCAACACGTTGCGCGCCAACGGACTTGAGGCACAGGACTTGATTTGTGACATCAGTACGCGAGTCATTGTGAATCGCGCGTCAATGAAGACGAAGTTTGGTGATGTGCAGACGCTGATCAAGCAATTAGCGTCGGTCGTTGGCTGAATAATCAGTCGGCAAAAAAGGGCGCAGCAGCGGCGTAAGTCGTTGCAAACGAACTCAAATAAGAACGAAGTCGGAAGTAAAAAAGCGGTCAGCGAAACATGGTCATTCAGCAGCTAATTACCACCAACGAGAATTTTGAGCAGCAATTTTCCGAACTTCTGCATTGGGATATGCGTGCTGACAGCGCGGTGGATAAGCGGGTCGCCGAGATTATTGCGCAGGTCCNAGAGCGCGGTGATGCGGCGCTGTTGGAGTTGACGAACCAGTTAGATCGGCGCGAGCTTGAAACGCCTGAAGACTTTAGATTTGACAGCAACGCGCTGCTGGAAGCCTGGCATCGTCTGCAACCGCGACATCAACAAGCGTTGCAACTTGCAGCGGAAAGAATTCGGTTATTTCATCAGCGCCAGCTGGATTCGTCCTGGTCCTTTGAGGACGAACTGGGTAATCGGCTAGGNCAACGCATCAGTTCACTGGAACGCGTTGGCGTATACGTGCCGGGTGGGCAGGCCGCGTATCCGTCCACCGTGCTCATGACGGTTATTCCAGCAACGGTCGCGGGCGTAGAAGATATCGTCGTTACCGTACCTACCCCCGATGATTCAGCGAACGACATGGTTTTGGCAGCCCTGCACCTGACCGGCGCAAGTCAGGTGTTCAGTGTTGGTGGTGCTCAGGCGATAGCCGCAATGGCTTATGGCACCGAGACTGTGCCGAGAGTAGACAAGATTGTTGGCCCCGGTGGCGCTTACGTCGCGACGGCAAAAAAGCAGGTTTTTGGCCAAGTGGGAATCGACATGATTGCCGGTCCGAGTGAGGTGTTGATTTTAGCGGATGGCACGACACCGGTAGATTGGGCGGTTTTAGATCTGTTTTCCCAAGCGGAACATGACGCTTCGGCACAGAGNATCCTGATCAGTCCCGATAGAGATTATGTTGCAGAAGTGGTCGCTCGGATTGAGGCGATGTTGCCGACCATGGAGCGAGAATCGATCATCCGGCAATCGTTGCGCCAACGAGGAGCGGTAATATTGTGCTCGAACAAGCAGGAGGCGCTGGATCTGGCTAATCGTATTGCTCCGGAGCATCTTGAACTGGCAGTGGCGGCTCCAGAAGATTGGTTGAATGAAATCCGTCATGCGGGCGCGATATTTTGTGGCGCGCATACGGCTGAAACTTTTGGTGATTATGTGGCGGGCCCCTCGCATGTCCTGCCGACATTTGGCACCGCACGATTCGCGTCACCGCTGGGGGTTTATGACTTTCAGAAACGTACTTCGGTGGTGGAGATGTCCGCGCGCGGAGCCAGCGCGTTGGCAGCAGTGACAGACACNCTTGCACAGACCGAAGGGCTGTTTGCGCACGCTAAAGCAGCGGCGTTGCGCGGCGGCGCTAATGAGGACGCGCCTATTTCGGGGGCCAATACGGGCAAGGGTAAAACTGAGTGAACGTNGGGGGTGCGGACAGTCCGCTGCAGCGATACCAACGACTGTTAGCCGACAGCAACGCCGAGGGCGCACGCTTTTTCTCAGATGATGGACAACAGCGGGTGGTGCAGCAGCTCGACGAGTTGTTCCAGCGATTGATGCATGAGCCTAATCAGTCGATGTGGCGAAAATTGTTTACCAAGTCATCGCTTCAACCGGTCCAAGGTCTTTATATTTGGGGCACAGTGGGCCGTGGTAAAACGCTGCTGATGGACCTGTTTTTTGACTGTTTGCCGGATGGTCGTGCCCAGCGTATGCATTTCCATCGGTTCATGCGCCGGGTGCATGTGGGGTTGACCGCGCACGGCGGGGTAGCCGATCCCTTGCAGAAAGTGGCAGATGAGTTTGCGCACGCCGCCGATGTTTTATGTTTTGACGAGTTTTTCGTGTCGGACATAGGCGACGCAATGATCCTCGCTGAACTGATGCGCGCGTTGTTTGCCAGAGGCGTTACCCTAGTTGCAACGTCTAATGTTGAGCCGCAAGGGTTGTATGAAAACGGTCTGCAGCGCAGTCGATTTTTGCCTGCGATCGATCTGTTGTATCGACATTGTGCGGTGATCGAAATCGAGAAAGGACAGGATTTTCGCTTGCGGACACTGGCGCAAGCAGAGATTTATCACTACCCGCTCGACGCAGGCGCCGAAGAGAGCTTGCAGCGCAGTTTTGTTGCACTTGCCACNGCACCCATTGAGCAGGCGGTACCCTTGATTATTGAAGGCCGTGTTATCAATACCCGGAAACTCAGCGAGGGTATTGTTTGGTTCGACTTTACAGATCTATGTGACGGGCCGCGCAGCCAGAACGATTATATTGAGCTCGCGACGCTCTATCATTCGGTGTTGGTGAGTAATATTCCGATTTTAGATGCGCTAAAAGAGGATGCGGCAAGGCGCTTTATNAGTCTGGTAGACGAGTTCTACGATCATGGGGTAAAGCTCATTGTGTCGGCGTCAGCGCCTATTCATGAGCTGTATCAGGGCCAGCGCCTGCAATTTGAGTTCGAGCGCACCCAAAGTCGTCTGCTCGAAATGCAATCTATGGACTACCTTGCTGGATCGCATACACACGGCGACAGCGCGTCCGAGTAGGCGAAAACTGTGTTGTAAAGCGCAAGGGCCTCCACTATTATGCGCGTCCGAAATTTTGCGTCGCCGACAGTGGCGGCAAGCTCCAATGGGAGAAACGCGGTAGTCGCTTTTTTAGAATAAAGGAGCGGGCGCTAAGCGCGGTAGATAAACAAGCGTTGAATACGAAATTGACCAAGGCACGGATGCAATAGTCCGGCTGGAAAGGGTAAGGCAAATAATGAAAACGGTAAGCATGCGTGCACAAGATGTCGAACGCGCTTGGTGGGTGATCGATGCAGATGGCAAAACTCTCGGACGTTTGGCGACCGAAGTGGCCAGCCGTTTGCGTGGCAAACACAAGCCAGAATTCACGCCGCATGTGGATACCGGCGACTACATTGTTGTCGTTAATGCAGAAAAAATCCACGTTACCGGCAACAAGGAAAACGGCAAGGTCTATTGGCGGCACACCGGATACCCAGGGGGTATAAAGGGCACGGATGTTGCGACGATGCGTGCAGAGCANCCAGAACGNATGATTGAGAGNGCTNTTCGAGGCATGTTGCCGAAAAACCCATTGGGTCGTGCCATGTTTAGAAAATTGAAAGTATATGCCGGCGATACCCATCCCCATGCAGCACAGCAACCGCAAGTATTGGAGCTTTAGCACATGACTGACTACAACTACGGCACCGGCCGTCGTAAAACAGCAGCAGCGCGGGTGTTTGTCTCGTCCGGTACGGGTCGCATCATGGTTAACTCGCAACCGCTGGACGAGTTTTTTGGTCGCGAAACAGCTCGTATGGTTGTTCGCCAGCCGTTGCAGGTGGCCGATTTGACTGACAAGCTGGATCTCAAAGTCACTGTTCGTGGCGGCGGTAATACAGGNCAAGCAGGTGCGATTCGCCACGGTATAGCCCGTGCTCTGGTCGAATACGACGAAACATTGCGCGGACCCATGCGCCAAGCGGGGTTCCTGACACGCGATGCGCGGGCTGTAGAACGCAAAAAAGTCGGACTGCGCAAAGCNCGTAAACGGCCGCAATTCTCCAAGCGATAATCANTATAGGATCAGTGACCCGCTGGGTTACCGGCGCTGTTTTATGCTAAACTTCGCCGCGCGAAAAGCAGCAGAAAATCTGAGCTGATCGCGTCTGTGGTGAGATCNGCATGCGTAATGCCAACGGCAAAGATCAAAGGCCTGCGGNCAATGGTAAATGCACACTCGATATGGGTTTTACNGAGCCCAAAGATGTGGCGTTGCAGGATAGAAAAGAGCAACAACCTGAAATTGAAAAACACCGGAACNCTTAGAANACACGGCCTTATATCAAGGCAGCNTGTTCAGCATCGGTGTTCGAAGCAACGGGTCGTTAAAACGANACTGTTTGAAGTTTAGTTACNAAATAGTGGAGCAAAGAGCNTTGAGTACTGGCGACGCAGTCCATGATGCCCCGGCGGGCGAGTCCTCTATCGACGACGGTTCGAGTCGGCGTTACTTTTTGATTCAAGCTACTTCAGTCGTNGCTGCTGCGGGAGCCGTGGGCGCAGCGTGGCCNTTTATAAGCTATTGGTCGCCGAGCGAGAAAGCAAAAGCGCTNGGCGCACCNGTAAAAATNGACGTTTCAAAGTTGGCNCCNGGGGAAATNCTCAGCCCGATCGTNGCGTGGCGNGGCAAACCGGTATTCGTNGTNCGTCGCGATCCAGAGACGCTGGCCTCATTGGAGACGGANACNGANATGCTNGCTGACCCNAACTCTGAGGTNGTCGANCAGCAACCCGACTTTGCNGTGAANNCGTGGCGCTCGGANCGNAANGAATANGGCGTCTTNTTAGGNGTTTGNACGCATTTAGGGTGTTCGCCGAAATACGTNGTGACGGACAANTTNGCCGANACNGGTCANGGTGGCTTCTTTTGCCCGTGTCATGGATCCAGGTTCGATATGGCNGGCCGAGTTGTTAAAGGAGTCCCAGCTCCGACCAACTTAGAGGTCCCTCCCTANAGCTTTCAGTCTGATACCGTAATCCTAATTGGTTAAGGCTAGGTAAACGTAAATGCAACAAACGAATNCCGAGACGAAAAAAGGAGCAATGGCTGACGCGATGGACTGGCTGGATGCGAGGTTTCCGGCGACTGAAACCTTCGAATACCACATGTCGAAGTATTACGCGCCTAAGAACTTCAATTTCTTTTATTATTTTGGCTGGCTTGCCACGTTCGTCCTTGTTAATCAATTGGTAACGGGCATCTGGCTCACCATGAACTATGTGCCCAGCGGTGACGCTGCGTTTGCGTCGGTGGAATACATCATGCGTGATGTGGAGTTCGGTTGGTTAATTCGTTACTTACATTCAACGGGTGCTTCCGCGTTCTTTATTGTGGTTTTTTTGCATATGTACCGGGCGCTCATGTACGGCTCCTATCGTGGGCCGCGCGAATTGATTTGGCTGATTGGTATGGCCATCTTTGTGGCACTGATGGCGGAAGGGTTTTTCGGTTATCTATTGCCTTGGGGTAACATGTCGTACTGGGGCGCGCAAGTCATTGTGTCTCTTGCCGGAGCCATTCCCTACGTAGGCGCTGACCTAATGGAATGGGTTAGNGGCGATTTCCTNATGTCCGAGGTCGCGCTCAATCGTTTCTTNGCGCTGCACGTGGTGGCGCTGCCCATCGTNCTNCTCGGACTGGTATTTGTGCACTTCGTGGCATTACACCATGTGGGNTCGAATAACCCAGATGGTATCGAAATCAAGAAAAACAAGAATGAGGATGGGGTGCCGATAGACGGTATTCCTTTTCACCCCTACTACACGGTGCACGATATCCATGCGACTGTGGTGTTCTTGTTCCTCTTTTGTGCTGTTGTGTTCTTCGCGCCAGAAATGGGCGGCTACTTCATTGAAAAACCCAACTTTGAAGTCGCAAATCCGCTGAAAACGCCGGAACATATTGCGCCGGTTTGGTACTACACACCTTATTACGCGATGCTCCGTGCAGCGACGTTCCCGCTGTTTGGCATGGATGCCAAATTTTGGGGTTTGGTCACCATGGGCGCTGCTGTGGTCATCCCCGCCGGACTGCCGTGGCTCGACAGAAGCCCGGTGAAGTCAATGCGCTATAAAGGCAGCCTGTCGCGTTGGGCGCTACGAATATTTGTTGTTTGTTTTATTATCTTAGGGGTGCTAGGGGTTATGCCGGCCACTAAGATATACACAATCTTGGCGCAGTTCTGCACCCTTTTGTATTTCGCCTTTTTTGTTTTAATGCCTTGGTACACGCGAGTAGAGCAGACGCTGCCTGAACCGGAAAGGGTGACCTGATGAGGAACCTAGTCCGACTGTTCATAGGCTTCGCGGCACTCGGTTTTTTGGTAGGGCCATCGCTAAGTTGGTCGGCCGCAGCAAACGATTGGCCAATGGAAACGTTTGAGCCCGACCTTACGGATCTTCCTAGTTTGCAGAATGGGTTCAAGCTCTACGCGAACTACTGTCTTGGATGCCACGGTCTGCAATACCAGCGTTACGGGCGAACGGCTGACGATCTTGGGATCCCTAGGGAGTTGGCGTTAGAATCTGTGGTTTTTACCGGTCAGAAAATTGGTGAATTGATAACCACATCAATGGATGCGGATCAGGCCAAGGCTTGGTTTGGGGCGACGCCTCCGGACCTCACGTTGGAGGCTCGTCTGCGGTCTCCTGAGTGGATTTATAATTATTTGAAAACGTTTTACGTCGATGAAAGCCGGCCACTGGGCGTTAACAATGGTGTCTATCCCAACGTGGGGATGCCCAATGTGCTGCTGCCCNTGCAGGGTGTGCAGCGCTACGACGCAGACACCAAGCAGCTTTCATTGGATGCGGGTACAGGAGCCCTTACCGCGGAAGAATTTGACCAAGCGATTTATGATCTCTCGAATTTTCTGTATTACGTTGGCGAACCGAACCGACTGCAGCGACAACGTTTAGGAGTTTACGTGTTGTTGTTCCTTGTCATTCTCGGCACCTTNACGTACTTATTGAATCGCGAGTTCTGGAAAGACGTTCACTAGGCAGAGTAATACTCTGTTTACGCAAACCAAGACACAACATGAGCNCCGTAACTAAGAGAACCTCTATGACTTTGTTTTCAGACCCCCGAGATCACTATTCCCANCGTGTCCGCATGGTGCTTGCCGAAAAAGGCGTTACCGTAGATATCGTTGATGTCGTGGGTGGAAAAATTCCCGAAGACCTTGCGGAAGTGAATCCGTACAACACTTTGCCCACACTGTCGGATCGTGATTTGGTGCTCTACGAGTCCAATGTGATCATGGAATACTTGGACGAGCGATTTCCGCACCCGCCGTTGTTGCCTGTGTATCCGGTTCAGCGCGCGTTGTCGCGATTGTGGATCACTCGTGTGGAAAAAGAGTGGAGCAGTAAGCTCGATTTATTGATGTTGGGTAAGGGGCGAGAAGCTGCCCTGACCAAGGCGCGCAAAGAGTTGCGTGAGAGTATTATTGCCATTGCGCCGATCTTCGCAGAGAAACCGTTCTTTATGAATGATGAATTCTCTTTGGTCGACTGTTGCGTCGCGCCCATTTTATGGCGCCTCAAGGAAGTAGGTATCACACTACCGGAAAAGTCCACACGGCCTTTGTTTAAGTACATGCATATGATCTTCGAGCGCGATGCGTTCAGACAGAGTCTCACCGAGACCGAAATGGAGATGCAGGAGTGAAGCCACGTCGCCCTTACTTATTGAGGGCGTTATACGAGTGGATATTGGATTGCGACGAGATTCCTAACATTCTAGTAGATGCTGAAGTGGAGGGGGTTGTGGTGCCTCCTGAGCATGTTCAGGATGGTCAAATTGTTCTTAACATCTCTCCGAGTGCGGTTCGCGANCTCTCTTTGGGCAATGATTTTGTGATGTGTTACGGCCGTTTCGCGGGCCGAAATTTTGAAATCATACTGCCCATTGAAAGCATCCGCGCANTTTATGGCCGAGACAGCGGTCAAGGACTTGCCTTCGANGACGAAGAGTTTCCGCCTGAAGATGTGAAATTCGCTGAANGTTCGCAGCCAGAAACGACACCNGAACCTANCGTAAAATCAGTGAGTGANGATACNGTTGAAGAACCCGATGCAGAAAAGACAGGGCCTAATNTGAGGCTCGTTTAGCGTCGATGGAGGTCAAAGGGCTGGTTCTAGATCTGTATCTCTATCTCTATCTGTATATTGAAATACTTTAACGATCCGCTGAATGCCAAACGCCTTCTGCGCTTCAACAACAGCAGCGTCCGCTTCGGCGGCGGTTACCGCGCCTAACAGATAGACCACGCCATTTTCAGAGATCACTTTTACTCGTAAACCCTTGGCTGCTTCCGAGGCCAATAAACGGGTTTTGACCTTGGTCGTCAGCCATCCATCATTGGTGCGTGCGAGCATGGAAATGGGGCCGCCGACCGTTAAATGGTTATGCACCTTTTCTGGGTCGACCTTATACATGGCCTCTGCAACCGCGGTGGCTTGAGTCTTGAGTTGTTCACTGGGAACCTGTCCGAGCAGCAATACCACGCCATCGTAAACAGCAACGACCAGATGTGCGCCTTTGTAAGCTTCGTCGGAAGCCCGGATTTCGCGCTCGATAGCGACTTCGAGAATATTATCGTCGATCAAAGCGCCAGTTGAGCGTGGTCTTTCTTGGGTGCCCGCGCAGCCGCCGATGAATACGAGGCAGGCCAGCAGCGCTGTCGAAGTCCAGAATGTCTTCATGTGTCAAATGCATCCTTCGTCCAAGTTATTTGCGGCAGCCGTGACGACCAAGTCATTAATACCGCATCAAAGCGGATGGGGAAACGGCTGTACTTTTGGTGCGTGTGCACAAAATGGTTCGCGCTCCTTATTAGCCGAAGTTGCTTATGCGCGTCAATGCTTTCTGCTGAGCCGCCGAAGATTTCGGACGAGCGGTAGCGTACTTCGATGAACACTAAGGCTAGAGGTTGGCGCCGTTCTCGATGTAATGCGATTAAATCGATCTCGCCGTACGAACACAGGTAGTTGCGACCGACAATCCGCAGTCCTCGAAGCGACAGGAACAGCATTGCCAGTGCCTCGGTAAGGCGGCCGACGCGCCGCGACATTATTCAGACTCCGCGGCACCCATAGCCGGTTTCGTTTGTGCATCCTGCACAGTCGTCACCGCAAGGCTTCGCGATAGGCGTCCTCCGGATTTGAGACTGAGCCTCCCGATGGGTGATTGACGGGTGAAGTGATCGCGCCAGGGCGAGGGTTCGGTGAGCACGGGTGCCCAGGTTGCCATTTGGAAGGCGGTCAGCCCCAGCACGTACAGGTCAACAAGCGGGTTTTGATTGAGATTAAAGGCGTTAATTAGTGCCTGTTCTGTTGCATCGGGTTCAACTAACGCGGGTAACTCGGTGACGGTGAAGCCGTTTGGCGATTCGTTGTCGCGTAAACTTTGCGAGGTCGCGTAAACCGGTAAGTGGTCGGCAAAGTGGAACTGCAGTGCCGGTATCAGCGCCGCCGACTCAAAACCTGTGGTCAGTGCAACGATCGCATCCAGATCTTGCCGCGCCCTGGGTAAAAATTCGATCGGCTCTTTAAGTAGTGAGGAGACTCTAGTTTTGCGTGCAGTACTGTCTGCAACACCCATCGCAGTGCCCACTGCGTTGGTCAGTTGTTTTATGGTGCTGAAGCGTGCGGTATAAACTGGGTGCGGCCAATCTTGGCGAAAAGTATCCAATGCCTTGTTCGCCCAAGCACTGTTGCTCGAGACGATCATGACCCGTTCGTGTTGATTGGTCTGCATGTGCACAGCCAGGGTGGCGGCCTCATCCTCAATAGCCGTCCCTAGCTGCAGTAGATTCATTGCGGGCGTTCTAGTCGCACTCGCATCTGTGTCCTTGGGCAGGTAGTTGAGCAACAACGTGGGGGCTTCGCTCGCCGCGGCAAAAGGGGCAAAAGCGTCGACGTTTAGTTTCAGCAAAGGACCTACGATTACATCGGCATTAACACCTCTGGCTGAACGCATGAGTTCAATTGAAGAGTTAGCCACGCTGTCAAAGATATGCAGGCCGATATTGATGTCTTCGGCCATAAGCGCTGCAATAAAACCATCGCGCACGGCGCGACCGACGCGCGCTAAGTCGCCCGAAAGAGGCAACATCAGCGCGATCGACTTTGGCATTGCTGCCGTGAATTGATCGGTGATTGTTGGCGGCGTTAAGGCGGCTGGGTGATTAGGCCACCTTTGTCGCCAGTTCTGCCAGGCAGTCGCTGTTCTTTGGCGCGACCCTGCGGATGTGAGAGTTTCGGTAAGCGTGTACCAACCTTGATGGATTGTGGTCTCTGGGCTAGCTACGGGTGTAATTTCTGCCGCAGCGAGAATGATGTCTTCGTAATCCGGCGAACGGCTCGTACCCAGTAACGTTTGTAGAATGGCATCCTGGTCGATGCGGCTGGATAACTTTCGCTCCGCCTGCAGGGCGATCATGCTGTCGGCCTGGCAGCGTTTAAATGTCAGTTTGGCGCATACCTGGTTGAGTAAAAGCCAATAATCGGCGGTACCGCTCAGCACTTTGGTGAGTGCTCGATAGGCTTCGATATGGTCGCCTAAAGAAATATGCGCCTGTGCCGTGAGTGTGTATAACCAGTCGCCTGTGGCTTCTGAGAGTTCACCGATCTCTAATCCGTTCAGCAACTGTAATGCTTGATCAGGCGCACCTGTGTTGAGCAGCTCTTGGGCTTGTGCGAGGGTCAGCTTGAGGTCCTGGCCTTGTTGTGTAAGGGTTTGCAGCGCCTCTGCGTCCGCACGTCTTATCCCTACCGACTCGTTTGGTTGGTTGGCCGTGTTAGGCAACGATGAGGTTGGCCGTGGGACTTGTGGCGCCGTTTGGCAGCCGACCGTCAAAGCCGCGGCACTGAATAAAATGAGGAGTCTAGTGGGCATGTCAGGAACACTCTACGTGGTTGCAACTCCAATCGGCCATTTGGGCGATTTAAGTCAACGCTCAATTGCGACGCTTAAACAAGTGCAGATCGTCGCTGCAGAGGATACCAGACGCACCGGCATGCTGTTAGCGCACATTGGTCATGACGGCTGCGAGCTTGTCAGTTTGCACGATCACAATGAAGACGTGGTCAGTCCGAAACTGATCACCCGTCTGCAAGCGGGGGACTCAGTGGCCTTGGTGAGTGACGCGGGTACGCCGTTGATCAATGATCCGGGTTTTCGATTACTGCAATTGGCTTGGCAGTCGAACGTTAACGTAGTGCCGATTCCGGGTCCCAGCGCGGTTATTACTGCTCTGAGTGTTTGTCCGTTGCCGAGCCAGCCGTTCCGTTACGTCGGGTTTTTGGCCGCTAAATCGTCAGCACGTCGGCAGCAGTTGCATGATTGGCTCGAGTATCCAGAAGCTATTGTGTTTTTCGAATCGCCGCATCGCATTCGTCAAACATTAGAGACGTTAGCCGATATCACCGCACGACGGATATTCCTCGCACGCGAAATGACTAAGCAATACGAAACGCTGATGCAAGGCTCGGCTGCAGAGCTGTTGGATCAATTGGCGAACCCGCCCAAGGGAGAGTTTGTAGGCGTTATCGAGCGCGGTGAAGCGATGACGCAACACTACGCGCACCGGCAAGTGATGCAGGTATTGTTGCAAGAACTGTCGCCGGCAAAAGCAGCGCGTTTGGG
>PBQQ01000076.1 GCA_002725095.1 Gammaproteobacteria bacterium | reverse complement strand
TCTGAAACGTCCCATTCAGCTTCAAGCTGGATGCCTTGCTGGTCGTAGTTCTCCATGTTCACACCGTTGGTATAAGCACAAAGATCGGAGCCTTTGATATTTTTTAGATCTGTGAACACGCAGTTATTTGGGTCCTCGTCAATGCCGTAGCCATAGTTGGGCAAACCAACTGTGCCACCCAAAGAACCGTCACCTGCCATGTCTAGTACTCGGTCAATGCCCGGCCGAACGTATTGCGCCATTACGTCTGCTCCGCCCATCGGGTCGCTGAAGGTATAGACAGGTTGTGTGATGTCGTAGAAACCGCGATTCGTCGGGTCGGTCTCTGTCAAATCCAGAGCTCGATAACCAAACACGTATTTTGAATAGTCGCGGCTAAGACCGTCCTGAGACTCGCCACGCAGGATTACCAGTCCGCCGCCATCGGCGCCGCCCATTACACGATCCACCTGTGCATCGTTGTAGCGGAGCTTGACCTGTAAGTCGTCTCTTGGCGTTAACAGCAGTTGCGCCGCCACATTGCGTTCTTTGCCGCTATCAAGGTCGGGCCCAGTTCCTGCCTCAGCTAGGTAACCGTCATGAGTTCTGTTAGAGATGCTTAGCCTACCAGCGAGCAAGTCGTCGACGATTGCACCCGACAACATGCCATAACTGTCGACGGTATCAAATGTTCCGCCAATCACCTTGAACGCCCCTTCGAATTCTTGGGTTGGTTCGTTGTAGATGAAGTTCATGGCGCCGCCGATCGCGTTTCGACCATACAAGGTGCCTTGGGGCCCACGCAGAATTTCAATCCGCTTGATGTCCCAGAAAGATCCGATAGTTGCCGTATAAAGATCTTCCGAGTAAACGCCATTCATGTATGTCGATATACCAGGGTCGCCGCCTAAGCTTCTGAAGTTTCGGCCAACCCCGCGAATCGCTGCGTCATAAGGCAGGATTACGGTTGCTGGAATCAGGTTTTGCAAATCGGATTGATTGCGTATACCAAAGTCTTCCATCATGCCTTCGGTGAAGGCCGTAATAGAGATTGAGGTGTCCTGAACTGATGATTCTTGTCTTTCGGCAGTGACGACAACTTCTTCAATTTGTCGTCCGCTGGTCGAAGCGGTATCTTCCGCGTGAACGAAACCGCTCAGCGCTAGGGTACCGGTAAGAACAGTGAAAAGGCCGTTGCGTGCTTTTTTCGCAACAGTGAAGATTGATCGCATTATCCTCTCCTTAATCGATCGATTTTGATGGCAGCCCCATCTGTTCACTTGGGCAAAGTCATGTGCCGCAAGATGTGGTAGCTCCTGGGCGCGGAAGTTAACACAGGTTGTAGATGAACGGTCGCTTTTTCTGGACGAAAGGCAGTAAATTCGCAGATAAGTCTAAGGTAAGTGAATGGAATTGGTTAATACAAAATTCGCAACGAGCACACCTGTTAGGTCGGTTCTTGCAATGTTACTGCTCATGTTTGCGGTAGTTGGATTTGCTGATGTGAAGTTATTGGACAGTTTCCCGAAATCGGATTCGAAATTGGGTGAAATGGTAACGGATTTGCGTCTTTGGTTTGACGTTGAGCCAGATCCTGCAGGCTCGAAAATTGAATTACTAAAAGACGACAGTCGAATCCCCGTGTTGGCGTTGCACAGTATGGGTGAAAACGACCTGATGGGGTTTGTTCAACAGCCCACGCCACCTGGGCGATACCGGGTGGTTTGGCAAGCGACTGCGGTTGGAACTGACACGGTTGTTTATGGAGAGTTCGATTTCATAATTGTAAACAGTGGCCCGAAACCGTGATTCCGGAATTTTCGAACACTGAGTTAGAAGCGTACAAACAGGACGGTTTTCTGATTCGCGAGCGTGCGTTTCTACCGCATGAGATTGCAGTTCTGCGAACGGCGGCTGACCTTGCGGTACAAAAAGCGCTGGCTATGGTTGCCGATGCAGGTGCTAAGCGCTACGTATTGGACGGCAAAGAGTTTGCTGACATTGACCATACAACCGTGCAGTTTGAGCATCATCAAGGTGCCGCCGAAATTCGTGTGATCGAGCCTGTACATGATTTGCATGAAGAATTTGCTTCTCTTGTTCATGACCCGCGCTTAGTGCGTCCCATGTGCCAGTTGATCGGCAGCGATCAAGTGGCGTTGTGGACCGCGAAACTTAATTTAAAAAGTCCGAAAGTAGGGTCTGGATTCGCCTGGCATCAGGACACGCCATATTGGGTGCACGATTGTGATGAGGCAGAACGTTTGCCGAATGTGATGGTCAACTTTGACGACAGTTCGATGAGCAATGGNTGCTTACATATTGTCAAAGGCAGTCATAAGTTAGGNATGTTGCCGGGGTGTAATGACGAACGACAACTGGCCGGGTTCTACACGGATCCAGCGAGTTTCGACGCGGGCGCGCAAGTGCCGATAGAAGTGCCGTCTGGGTCTCTGGTGTTTTTTGATCCGCTTGCTGTGCACGGATCGCGACCTAACAATTCTTCCATGCAGCGGCGTGGCATTATTCTGACCTACCAGCCCGCCGACCGACCGACGCTCAAGAAAAAAGACGTCGTGAATGCGGTCGTTCACTGACGTGCCCACACGCCGCGGGACATAACGCCTGCAATCTCGCGGGTGTTGCTGATGTTTTCTAGGGGGTTGGCTTTCAGTAATACTAGGTCTGCAGTCATGCCTNCTTGGATTTGCCCCATCTCATCGCTGTTATCAAAGAANCGGGTCGGTGCGATAGTCGCCGCGTGTAAGGCCTGTCTTGGGGACAGGCCGCCAGCGACCAGTAGCTCTAATTCGGTATGCAAGCTATAGCCGGGAATGCCAAATCCGATAGGCGTGTCCGTGCCGGCGGCGATAGGNACCTCGCGCTCGAGTAATCTAGAAATTAGAAACAGACTCCATTCCGCAAATCGGTGGTCCGGGGTCGTGTTGTTGCGCTCAAGCAGGTCGATCTGGTTCTGCCATTGCATGGAGAGGTCGCTAGGCAATTCGGTCAGAGCTGCCGGCCAGTCAGCGCGCATCCAAGGCTTTTGTTGGAACACTGTATTAAGNCGCAGGGTCGGCACTTGTGTGGTGCTATGCAAGCTNTCGAGTACCTCATTGCAGCGTGTCTCATCGTAGGCCACGATAGCGGGCAAGCGCTGGGCGCTATGCAGACCACGACGCAGGTCGTACCCCAAACCCTCGGTAAAATCGCCGATCGTTTTGCGACGTTGTGCGAGTAAGTCTTGCCAATTGCTTGCGCAGGCGAGTTCGATGTTGCGCAGGTGCTCCATTGAGTCNGCTAGTGGTCCGGCGGTGTCTGCAGTAAGCATTAACGGTACGTGCGAGGCTATGGGTAGATCATGATGACGCGCTGCCGCGACCAGATCAGCATATACATCGGGCTGCACTAACTCGTAAATCTTAATCAAATCAGCGCCGGCATCTTTAAGCTGTTTAACTCTTGCTTCAGCAGTGGTTTTGTCTGGTACATCGACACCGAGTGCAGGGCGAGTCGGATCGCTGCCGTTGTAAACCACAAATTCGCCGTCGAGTAATGGTCCAGAGAAATATATTTGTGGCGACGGTTGTNNGCGNTCGGTNAGTCGCNNGCGCAATGCCACTAATTCNCCGAGGTTGCCGCCGGTATCGCGCACACTGGTGACGCCGTAGTGTAAAAACAGATCCGCCATTTGCTCGGTGAGTTGCGGCTCGTACAAGAAGTGCACATGCATATCCCACAATCCCGGAATCAGGTACTGGCCGCTGCCATCGATGACGTTTGGGGTGGTCGTGTTGTGGCCGGATAGCGCCGGGTTAATGGCGAATATTTTGTCGTCGCGAATGACCACACTGCGTGCACTTCGAATTGGTGAGGCGGCATCAATGATCGTGACATTATTAATCACAATGTCTTTTTGGCTGGGCGTTTCGGAGCAAGCGCCGAGAATGCTGAAGGCGAAGAACCCGGCCAATAACGATTTGATTTGCATAGCATGCCTTTTTGAGTGTGGCGACATAGAGTTATTAATGCACTAACTCTTGCTTGTTGTATAGTTNNGCCGCACTGGGTCAGCAAGTCGAATNAGGGGGAATGAATGAGCGTTAAACATTATGACTGGACCGCCCACCATGCNAGCGTTCGCGGTGACAAGGTGGCGATCGTTGATCTCGATACCGGTAGCGAGGTGTCCTACGCAGAACTGGACGNGCGCGCCAGCAAACTGGCNGGCTGGTTGCAAAGCCAGGGCCTTGAGAAAGGTGATCGAGTNGCGGTGCTTGCGGCGAATTGTCCNGAAATATTCGAAACAGCGTTTGCGTGCGCCAAGATCGGCGNAATCTGTTTGCCGCTCAATTGGCGTTTAACGGTTCCAGAGCTTGAGTACATTCTTAATGACTCAGCACCCAAACTGCTCATCAGTGACGTTAAATTTGCCCGCGAGGCGACTGAATTGATGTCTTTGTGTTCAATNNAACTGGAACTGCAATTAGACGTAGAAGACGTACATTGTTCCTACGCCGCTGCTCTAGCTGCCGCCTCGCCGGATTATGCGGCAGTGGAATGCACGCATGATGACGTGGCGATGATCATGTACACCTCGGGTACCACGGGGCATCCGAAGGGCGCGATGATCACCTTTGGTATGAACTTTTATAACGCGGTGAATCTCGGTCTTCCGGCAGGGGTTAATAGTGACACCGTACAGCTTGTTGTGTTGCCGTTATTCCATACGGGTGGCATGAATTGTTATGCCAACCCGATTATCCATGCGGGAGGGCGAATTCTTTTGATGCGTGACTTCGAGCCTGGTCGGGCGTTGTCGGTGATTGGCGATCCAGCTCTTGGGGTGACGCACTTTTTTGGGGTGCCTGCGCCTTATCAATTTATGATGCAGCACCCTGACTTTGACGCTACGGATTTGTCGCGTTTGCAAACGGCAGGTGTCGGTGGCGCGCCTTGTGCCGAGGCGATTCTGACCGGTTGGCTCGATCGTGGGGTGCCGTTGGTGCAGGGCTGGGGTATGACCGAGACCAGTCCGGGTGGCACGATGCTGGAGGCGACCGATGCTTTACGTAAGCTGGGCTCCGCCGGCAAATGTCTGTTACACACTGAAATTAAAGTGGTCGATGACGAGGGCGCTGAGTTACCTTGGGGCGAGGTTGGAGAGCTATTGATTCGCGGTCCGAACATTACTCCGGGCTATTGGAACAATCCCGATGCCACGGCAAAGTCTTTTGTCGACGATTGGCTGAAGACCGGCGATGCGGCCCGCTTTGATGACGAAGGATTTATTTACATCGTAGATCGATGGAAAGATATGTATATATCGGGTGGTGAGAACGTATACCCTGCAGAAGTTGAAAACGTTTTGTATCAGTTGTCGCAAGTTGCTGAGGCTGCGATCATTGGCGTGCCCGACGAGCGTTGGGGCGAGACAGGGAAGGCAGTAGTGGTATTGAAGCCCGGTGAGCAATTGTCCGCTGATGATGTAATCGGCCACTGCTTAAAAAATCTTGCTAAATTTAAAGTGCCCGCAAGTGTCGAGTTTATCGAAGCATTGCCGCGTAATGCGACCGGCAAAGTCCTGAAGCGCACGCTGCGCGATGAATATGTGGATGCGTCGCAACCCGCGATTACCTAATAACGTTTTTATTCCAGCTAAATTGGAGACTTCTTATGAGTGATATGAACCTTGAGCAGCAAGACACCCCGTTAGAGGTAATGCAATCGACCCTCGAAGCGCAGAAGCGCGCTTATCTTGCAGAGGGTGAAGTGTCGTTTGCAGCTCGGTTTGATCGGCTTGAGCGGGCCATCAATGTAGTACGTAAAAACGAAAAGCGCTTTGTGGAGGCAATGACGGCAGATTTTGGGCATCGCAGTGAACACCAATCGTTATTTACCGACATTGCGTCCTCGGTGACGCCGCTGCGGCACGCGCAGAAACATATGAAACAGTGGATGAAGCGCGAAAAACGCAAGGTGACCCCAGCGCTTTTAGGTTTATTTGGCGCCAAAGCCTGGATCGACTATCAGCCCTTAGGCGTGGTGGGCGTGATTAGCCCTTGGAATTTCCCGGTGAATCTGACCTTTGCGCCCTTATCCGGCATTTTGTCTGCGGGTAATCGTTGCATGATTAAGCCCAGCGAATATACCCCGGCAACTTCGGCCGCGATGGCCGAGGCCATTGCAGCGGAGTTCGACTCGTCAGAGATCGCAATCGTTGTCGGTGGCCCGGCGACGGGGGCAGACTTTTCCGGTTTGGCATTCGATCATCTATTGTTTACGGGTGCGACCTCGGTGGCCAAGCACGTAATGCGCGCAGCATCTGAGAACCTGGTGCCCGTGACTCTGGAATTAGGTGGCAAGTCACCAGTTGTGATTGGCCGCAGTGCCGATATGGCGCCCACCACCGATTCATTGATGGCAGGCAAGATGCTTAATGCCGGGCAGATCTGCTTGTCTCCGGACTATGTCTTTGTGCCGGAAGAGCGTATGGACGAATTCGTTGAATCGACGAAGGCGTCCGTTAAAAAAATGTTTCCCACACTCGTGGACAATCCTGACTACACCTCGGTAGTCAATGAACGTCATTTCAAGCGGCTCAACGGCTATGTCGAAGAAGCCAAGAGTGCGGGCGCCGATGTGGTGGAGATAAATCCAGCGCAGGAAGATTTTCGGCAACAGCCTGCCCACAAAATAGCGCCTACGCTGGTGCTCAATCCTGGCGACGATTTGGCGGTTATGCAGGAAGAAATCTTTGGCCCAGTGTTGCCCGTTAAGTCCTATGCCAATGTTCAGGACACTATTGATTACGTTAACGCTCATGATCGGCCCTTGGGTTTGTATTACTTTGGCTCGGATCAAGCTGAGGCCAGCCAAGTGGTTAACCACACGACCTCGGGTGGGGTCACTCTGAACGATGTCATCATGCATATTTCTCAAGAAGAATTGCCCTTTGGTGGGGTCGGGCCTTCAGGCATGGGCTCGTATCACGGTGCTGATGGCTTTAAGCGTTTTAGTCATGCCAAAGCGGTGTTCAAGCAAACTAAGGTCAATCTCGCGGAGATGATGGGTATGCGGCCGCCCTACGGCGAAAAGCTCGTTAAGTTTGCGCGTTCGCAGTTGAAATAGACGCCAAACGACTTGGCGATCAGGCGCTGCTTGCTGGGGTTTTCCTGTAGCATTCCGGGTTTTGTGTTGCGGGTGTTATCACCATTATGTTGCAGCTTTCTCAGATCCAGCTAGCGCCAGGTGCGGAGGCTTTTGACCATACGTTCGCCGCAGGAACGCTGACCGTAGTGCTGGGCCGCAACCGCTCAGGCAAGACAAATTTATGCCGGCTGGTGGCTGGCTTGGCGTGTTCGGCGACCGGACAAGTGACATTAAATGACCGCAGCCTAAGCGTGCAGCTGCCCCAGTCTCGCTCCGTTGCAGTGGTTTTTCAGGCCTTTGTTAATTATCCAAACTGGACGGTTGCGGAAAATATTGCCTCGCCCATGCGGGCGCAGGGAGTGGCGTGGCGCGATCGCGAAGCGCGAGCGAAACAGTTGGCCGAGGTGCTCGGGCTGGAGGCGTTTCTACAGCGGTTGCCTAACGAACTTTCTGGCGGGCAACAGCAGCGGCTGGCCATCGCTCGTGCTATGGCTCAACAAGCACAGGTGTTGGTTTTAGACGAGCCGTTAGTGAACCTCGACTATAAGCTGCGTGAATCGTTGGTGTTGGAGTTGCAAGGTGCGTTGCAGCAAGCAGGCACTGCGGTGATTTACACCTCTACAGATCCGAAAGACGCCTTCGCATTAGGCGATGAGTTAGTGCTGCTCGATGGTCATACGAAGTTGCAGTCGGGTAAGCCGCTTGAGGTGTATCGTTATCCGCAAAATTATATGGCCGCAGACCTGATGAGTGATCCGGGTGTTAATGCATTTACGACTCAGGCGACACTGGTTGCGGCAGCGCGAAAGGCCGCCGTTCGGCCAGAGCATGTCTATCTGGCGGATTCGGCGCGCTTCGACGACGTAAGTGAATTTAAAATGGAGGTACAAGGGCTCGAAACCAGCGGTGATGAAACGTTTATTCATGGTTCGGTAGATGGGAATAGTTGGGTTGTTCGGCGTCCCGGGATGGTCAACGTGAAGCCTGGGCAGCGTCTTGCGGTCATTGTTCGAAAGGGCGACATCATGCGTTTTGGGGTGGCCTGAGAATGGCTTCGATTCAACTCGACGAATTGAGTTTTCGTTATCCTGGGGCAGTTGAAGATACCCTTGCGCCGCTGTCCTTGAACGTTGCAGACGGTACAGCATTTTCGCTGTTAGGCGCATCGGGAGCAGGGAAAACGACCTTACTGAACCTACTGTCAGGCCTGCTGATGCCAACCTCCGGGCGCATTTTTTTCGACGCTCATGAAGTCTCAACGTTGGCGGGGCGTCAGCGTAATGTCGCTCAAGTATTTCAGTTTCCTGTTCTGTACGAATCTATGTCTGTGTCGGAAAACTTGGCTTTTCCTCTTCGCGCACGCAAGTTCGATCCCGGTTGGATTCGGCAACGGGTCGAGCGTATTGCTGCGGAGTTGGAGATCACCCAGCAATTGCCTCTCGTTGCTGCTCAACTGTCTTTGTTTCAAAAGCAGTTGGTTGCGATTGGTCGTGCATTAGTGCGTCCGGATGTCTCGGTTGTGCTGCTGGATGAACCGCTTACTGCCGTGGAGCCGCGTATGAAATGGCGATTGCGCCAGACGCTGCGTCGAGTTCAGGAAGAGCTTGGTGTGACGATGATCTATGTTACTCATGATCAAACCGAAGCCTTGACCTTTGCTGACCAAGTGGCGGTGATGGCGGACGGTGGGTTGTTGCAGGTTGGAACACCAGAGCAGATCTATTCCACGCCGTCGCACGAGTTTGTCGGTTACTTTATTGGTAGTCCAGGCATGAACTTTGTCGCTGTTGAGCATCTTGCTCAGCCGCTGGAGTTGTTACCCAACACTTGTCGTGTGGGCTTTAGGCCAGAATGGGCAGAACTTTGCGCTGACGAAGACGGGCAGTTGCGCGGCGCGGTTCGGTCGATGCAACTGACTGGTACGCATGGCGGTATCGCAACTGGAGTGGTCCGGATAGACATGACTGCTGGCGAGATCGCGGTACGCGGTCGATTAGAAGTGGATATTGGCCAAAGTGTCGGTGTGCATTTGCAGCACCATCTATGTTATTCGGAGCAAGGTCGGTTATTGACCACGCACGATGAATAAGCCGTACAACAATAAAGCTTGGCTGGGCGTTTTGCCGGTGTTGCTGATTGTCGCCTTTAGCGGTGTGGTGCCGCTGATGACGGTGGTTAATTACTCCGTGCAAGATATTTTGGATTTTAATTCGAGATTTTTTGTAGGTTTTCAGTGGTACAGCGAGACGTTACAAGATGCGCGTTTTATTGAGGCTTTTTTGCGTCAGCTTGGTTTTAGCGCCAGTGTGCTCATTATCGAGATCCCATTGGGTTTGATGCTGGCTCGGGGTATGCCGCGTCAGGGTCTTAGTGCGTCGTTATTGCTGGTTTTGTTAGCGATACCGTTGCTGATCCCGTGGAATGTGGTTGGCACGATTTGGCAGCTTTATGCCCGGTCGGATATCGGTTTATTGGGGGTTGGTCTTAACGCACTAGGTTTTGGATATAATTACACCGCGGACCCTATCCATGCGTGGTTGACCTTGCTGGCAATGGATGTGTGGCATTGGACTTCGTTGGTGGCGTTGCTCGCTTTTGCTGGCCTTACCTCCGTGCCAACTGCTTATTATCAGGCAGCGGAACTTGATGGCGCCAGCAAATGGCAAGTGTTTCGTTATGTTGAATTGCCGAGATTGAAGGGGGTATTGGTCATTGCTGTGCTGCTGCGGTTGATGGACAGCTTTATGATTTATACCGAGCCGTTTGTGCTCACGGGCGGGGGACCCGGGAATGCCACTACGTTCCTCAGTCAGCATTTAGCCACTATGGCCGTGGGGCAGTTTGACCTTGGCCCTGCTGCGGCATTTTCGGTGATTTACTTTTTATTTATCTTGCTGTTTTGCTGGATTTTCTACAGCAGCGTGGTGCGCGAAAATGACTAGCCTCGTTGGCCGGCCTTGGCTCAGTGCCAGTCGCTGGTTATTGGTCGTATATTGCCTCTACCTACTTTTGCCTTTGTATTGGTTGAGCAGCATTGCGTTGCAGACCAATGCCGACATAACGGGCGACTTTTCTGTGCTGCCGCAGAATCCGACGTTAAGTAACTTTGCTGAAATCTGGCGCAACCCCGTTTGGTCCTCGGCGTTTGTTAATTCGTTGAGTTACGTGGTTTTGAATACGCTGATATCCATTGTGGTAGCGGTGCCAGCGGCCTACGTTTTTTCGCGTTATCGCTTCCTTGGTGATCGACAACTGTTTTTCTGGTTACTCACCAATCGCATGGCGCCGCCAGCGGTGTTCCTGCTGCCGTTTTTCCAGCTTTATTCCGCGGTAGGGCTTTTTGATACGCCGCTCGCGGTGGCATTAGCCCATTGCTTGTTTACCGTGCCGTTGTCGGTGTGGATTCTCGAAGGCTTTATGTCGGCGGTGCCCACGGAATTGGACGATATGGCGCGTATTGACGGACATAGCTTTGGTTTTTTCTTCTTGCGTATTTTTGTGCCGATCAACCGCGGAGCGATCGGGGTCACCTTGTTTTTCTGCTTCATGTTCAGTTGGGTCGAGCTGTTGTTGGCGCGAACGCTCACCGGTAGTGAAGCAAAGCCGATTGTAGTGACGATGACACGTACCGTTAGCGCTTCCGGTCTAGACTGGGGCGTGCTTGCGGCAGCCGGAGTGCTAACCGTGATTCCCGGCATTATCGTTGTGTGGTTTGTGCGTAAGCATTTGGTTAAAGGTTTCGCGTTAGGGCGTGTGTCATGACTTGGATGGCCTGGACAGCACCCACAGCGGCCTTCTTTATCGGTATCGGTTTGGCGCTGTGTGCGATGACGCTTTTTGAGTTGCGTTGGCCCACCCTCAAGCGGCGTGGATTTTTGCCACTGGCGACTACACGGGGCGACCGATTTTTTATTAGTTTGTTAAGCGCGGCATTTATTCACCTGCTGTTTTTAGGGTTCCTGCCCGAGGCCGTAGCTTTGGCGAGTGGGTTATCGGTAGTGTGGGCGTTATTAGTCTTGTGGCGGGGTTAACGCCTATACTGAGTGCGGATTTGGAAACGAGGGAAGGTAGATAATGAGGACGGCTTTATTTGTGGTTTTGGCGGGCTTGCTGGTGGGGTGCGGGGACAATGCCGCTCAGCCTGACCGGCCCGATTTGGACTATGCAGGCAATGCTCAGCGTTGGATCGCTGAAGAGTTTCAGCCTTCGACGCTCTCGCTGGCCGAGCAGACGGCAGAAATGGGCTGGTTTACGGACGCCTCTGAACCTTATCGCGGCATGACGATAAATGTTGTATCGGAAACGCTGACCACTCATGAATATGAGAGTGAGACTCTTGCTCGAGCGTTTTATGAGGTCACTGGCATTCGGGTAAATCATGACCTTATTCAAGAAGGTGACGTGATCGAAAAATTACAAACCCAGATGCAATCGGGTGAAAACGTCTACGACGCTTACGTGAACGATTCGGACTTGATTGGTACGCATTCCCGCTACGGCTACGTCATTGCTTTGAGTGACTTTATGAGCGGCGAGGGCAAAGCGGTCACGTCGCCGACATTGGATCTCGACGATTTTATCGGCATCAGTTTTACCACCGGACCCGATGGAAAAATTTATCAATTGCCGGATCAACAATTTGCCAATTTGTATTGGTTCCGTTACGACTGGTTCAGCGATCCGGATATACAGGCGCGGTTTGAAGAGCGCTACGGATACGCTTTGGGGGTGCCGGTTAACTGGTCGGCCTATGAGGACATCGCCGAATTTTTCACTGATCATGTGCAACAGATTGATGGGCAGCAGATATATGGGCATATGGATTACGGCAAAAAGGATCCCTCCTTGGGGTGGCGATTCACGGATGCGTGGCTGTCTATGGCTGGAGCCGGTGACGCTGGTATTCCCAACGGCTTACCAGTGGACGAATGGGGCATCCGGGTTGAAGGTTGTCGGCCTGCCGGATCATCGGTCAGCCGCGGCGGTGCCGCTAATGGCCCGGCCGCTGTGTACGCCTTGCAGAAGTACATTGATTGGCTCAAACAATATGCGCCGCCTCAGGCCGGTGGTATGACGTTCTCTGAGGCGGGCCCGGTGCCTGCGCAGGGGCAGATTGCTCAGCAAATTTTCTGGTACACGACCTTTACTGCAGACATGATCAAAGAGGGACTCGCGGTGGTAAATGCGGATGGCACACCGAAATGGCGGATGGCGCCGTCGCCGCATGGACCCTACTGGAGTCAAGGGATGAAGTTGGGTTATCAAGACACTGGGGCGTGGACGCTGCTTAACAGTACTCCGTTGGACCGACGTCAGGCCGCTTGGCTGTATGCACAATTCGTTACTGCGAAAACGGTATCGTTAAAGAAAACGCTGGTCGGGCTCACGCCGATTAGAGACTCCGATATTCGTTCCCAAGCTATGACGGACATGGCGCCAAGATTAGGTGGGTTGGTTGAGTTTTACCGCAGTCCAGCGCGTACCGCTTGGACCCCTACGGGCACCAATGTGCCGGATTATCCAAAACTCGCGCAATTGTGGTGGGCGAATGTTGCCAATGCGGTGAGCGGTGAGAGTACGGCCCAGGGGGCGATGGACAGTCTTGCTGAGCAGCAAGATAAAGTACTGGCGCGGCTTGAGCGCCATGGTGTGCAAGGCGAGTGCGGCCCGCAATTGAATGAGCCTCGCGACCCCGCATACTGGCTGGCCCAGCCGGGCGCACCAAAAGCGCAGCTTGCTGAGGAAAAGCCTCAGGGTATGACGGTGGCGTACGACCAACTCATCAAATCCTGGCAGGGCGAATAACCGTTAGCGATCTACGTCTTTAAAGAAATCGATGTCACGGTCCTCGCCTTCGGGGACCGGTACTTCGACAATGCGCTCGTCTACATCATCGAACTCTAAGCGTAACGCCCTAGTCATAGTGGCATGCAATTCATATGTGCAAACGATATAGGTTAGTTCAATGATCTGCACCTCGCTCAGGTGCCGTTGCAGAACCGCAAATGTGCCGTCAGCAACTCTCCCGCCTTGCAGCACTAAGTCGTCGGTATAAGACAACACTGCGCGTTCTACCTCATCAAATTCGATGCTCGAAGACCAATGCGGAATCGCTTCAATTTGGGCCTCCGTGAATTTTGCCGCGCGTAAGGCTTTGCAGTGTTGAGAAAATACAAATTGGCTGCCGCGTGCGAAACCTGCCCGTGCTTGGCCAAGTTCGCGCAGGCGTGGCGGGATTTTACGTTTGCGATCGCGGTAAAACTGAAAGCCTGCCACCATGTGATGTAAGCAGTCAGGCACCTGAGCGAATACCGTCCACCAATTACCCGGGGTGCCGGTTGCTGTTCCGGGCTGAGTGGCGGGATCTCGATCCACACCAAATAATGCGTCGTAAAAAGGAATGACGCTTGGATCGGCTTCTGATCGAGGCACTTGTTTAAGTCTTGGCATAGTAGAGTCCTGAAGCTAGTCTTGGCGGCACGATAGTGCAGAAATAACAAAATCGGAAGGGTATGTCGTGCGATCGGGCGCGTATTTCAGCAACACACCTTTGACTAATTTTAAATGCGCAGTCTTCCGGCGCGGTTATACAAAGAATGCAGGCGCTGTTATTTTTTTTCTTTGTCGGTAGTTCTATGCCGCTCTTCTGTCATTTACGCCGCCGATGTTAATTCGCCCTGATAGCGCTTTTTTTCAAGTAAGGCTGCTGTTGTCGCATGAAGGTTTAGGTGCGCGCGCTCCGCCAACAGGTTTATGATTAGCGGATGAATTATGTCCAAATCGCCATTCCGTTTTTTATTCTTGCGATGCTGCTGGAGTTTGTCTTCGGGATTTTGCGCAAGCGCCAAACCTATCGGCTTAGCGACACCATAAACAGCCTGCAAATGGGAGTGCTCAGCCGCCTTGTGGGGGTGCTGCGCTTGGGGTTCTCGGCCATAGTATTTACTTGGGTGGTGTCTCTGTTTGGCGTTACCCAATGGTCGCCTGAATATTGGTGGCAGTGGGCGTTGGCGTTTATTGGCTACGATTTTTGTTACTACTGGAAGCATCGATTTGGTCATCAGTGGCGTCTTATGTGGGCTTCTCATGCGGCTCATCACCAGAGCGAAGAGTACAACCTTAGTACCGCGCTGCGTCAGACGGGTACCGACTACATCGGTTTTGTGTTTTACCTGCCGATGTATATGGCGGGTACTCCGGTCGAGGTCATGGTCAGTGTCGGCAGTCTTAATTTGGTCTATCAGTTTTGGGTGCACACTGAGCATGTGCGCCGATTAGGGGTTTTAGATTACATCTTGGTTACGCCGTCGAATCATCGTGTGCACCATGCGAAAAACCCAAGCTACATCGATAAAAATTATGGGGGTGTGTTTGTACTTTGGGACCGCTTATTCGGTACCTTTGAAGATGAGCGCGAAGACGAGCCATGCCGCTATGGCATTACCCATCAATTGGCCAGTTGGAATCCTATCTGGGCGAATGTTCATGTGTGGTGGGACACGCTTATTTTGTCCCTGCGGACCCGGCGCTGGCAGGACAAATGTTTGGTGTGGTTCAAAGGGCCAGCATGGCGTCCTGTTGATGCGCCGATGAACATTCACAATGATGGGCAACAAGCGAAATTCGATCCGTCGGTATCGATGTTTTCACAGGTCTATACGTTTGTGCAGTTTTGGTTCATTACCTATGCCGCCTTGTTGCTGCAAGCTGAGCAAGGTAATTTGCCGCGGAGTCTTGTGCTCAGTGCCTTCGCGCAGCTTGTGGGAGCCGTCTGCGTCCAAGGGTATTGGTTGGAAGGGCGCAAGCGGGCTTTTCTTTTGGAGTGGGTGCGCCTTGGCGTGTTGTTAGGAATAACGCTCGGTGCGCCAATGCTCTGGCCGGGTGTTAGTGCGGCGAACGCTTTAGTAGCGCCGTTGTTCGCATATGTGGTTGCCTGCGCTGCGGTCTTGCTGTTGAGCTATGCACTGCCATCCCGCTACAGCGACATTAACTCAGCGACTTTAGGTACTCGATAAGCATCGCGCATTTGCGCGCGCCGCCAAAATAGTCGACCTCGTCAGCGTCTAAATTTTCTAGTGTTGCCCGTAGATCTTCTTGTGCTTGCGGGTAGTGCGCGATGGCCGCTAGGGGCTGGAATCGCGTGTTGATGGTGAATAACAAATGCTCTTCACTGAAGCGGCATAACGTCTCGCGCTCCGAGCGAATATGCCAAGTTTCGACAGGGGTTTGCGGCAGAGGTTCCTCAATTGGATGCCAGCGTTCAGTGTCGCCATGAATGAACCAGTTGATGCGCTCGAACGGTCTTAATAATGGGACACCTTTTATAAATCTCTCGATGGAACCACCAATCTTTTCGTTCATGCTGGTTACTGGGGCGTGGATGAGCCGCATCGGTTTGCCGATTTTGCTTCGTAGGTTCCAGTAACTCGGTGAACATACGCAACCGGCGACCAGACGTTGCTCTCCGGTTGCTTGCATGACGCATAGGTCGTCGTCGACGCGCAGCGCCATGCTGGCTATGGCGTCGGGGTGCACAGCAGGCGCGCATAGGTGGGAACTAAGTTGGCATTGAGCGCTGTCGCCGCCGTGGGTTTTGCTTACTGCTACAACGTCTGCGTATTGGTTGCTGAGCATGCGCTGCTTGTGCCTATGTACCTCTGGCGAAATGGGTTGGCTAAACCATTGCTCAAACGGTATGGGCGCAAGGCCCAAGCGATACTTTGGCTTGGCGCCTGTCCATGGCGGCCGCTGCCAAAAATTATTTATCGCGGGTTGTTCAGTCACGGGTCGACCGCTGGCTATTCAGTGACCAGTCATAGTGGTAGTCGATTGAGCCTGAATAATTTAGTAATTGGTCGCGAATATCGGCGCGCACCAGAGCCAGATACTCGAGGAGCGCTTGTTCATTGCGACCAAAGTCTTCTTGGTACCAATCGAAAATGCTCGATAGGCGTAATACGCCACCGGCATCAAACCCCAGACCACGGGCATGCTGCAAATAGGCGCGCTCCGCTGCGGCGAGTAGGGTTGTGGCGTTGCGCTGTGTGTAGGCCATGGCGCTGAGGTTTGGACAGCCGATGCTGGCGCAATTAACCGCGTAGTGAATTCGTGAGTCGCGCCAGATGGGTCGTAATATTCTATGCTCGATGTCGTTCAGTGTTATGGCAAAGCCTTCGACCTGTAATTGCTCATCGTCCCATGGGCCGAAGCTGAATAATTTCGACTTCATTTGTTTGATGCTGTCTTTATCGGGGTGCTGTAACACTACCCGGACAGTTAACGCGTTATACAGATTGATCCAGTAGGGCAGTTGTTGGCCACGGCTTAG
>PBQQ01000003.1 GCA_002725095.1 Gammaproteobacteria bacterium | reverse complement strand
CGACAGCCTTGAGCGCTTCGATGAAAACGCTCGCGTAACCGATCACCTCACCAGTGCTGCAATGAAAGCGGGTGTGTTTTTCTACCCCGGCGGCACTGGCGAGTATCGCGATGTCATGTGTATTGGTGCACCGTTTATTATCGACGAGCCAGAAATAGAGCTCATGGAAACCGCGCTGGCTGCAGCCCTTGCAGACCTACCAACCAGTTGAACGCGTTACAGCGCTTTATAAACCGCCTGTAATAACGCTAAAGAGCGTGGATCACCCATCACTCCGTCATGCATTTTGTTCATTACAAACGCAACACTCATCTGCGCATCTTGATCCACCAGAATATTAGAGCCGCCCCAACCACCCCAGAAACACGCGTTCTTGTTTGGTGACAGCGGCACCAACTCGGACACTAGACCAAAACCCAAACCGAACGACAGCGGTACCCCCAGCACTAAGTCCGTACCAGAAATTCGTGGCGTCATTACTGAAGTCGCCATCTCCGCCGACATCAGATTGACCCCAAACGCCGAGCCTTTACACGCCAACGGCGCCTGTAACTTAGCCACCGAACGCGCATTGCCATGACCATTTGCTGCAGGTATCTCTGCTCGCCTCCAGCCTTCGGTCCACGAATGCTCAGCACCGGCGAAAGGACTGCGGAACGTTCGCGCGGGGATCGATTCAGGATCACCACCGTCGGGGGCTGCGCCTTGACCAAAAGGAATAAGCCGGCTGATGCGATGGAATTCACTCGGCGGAACGCCAATATAGAAATCCGCTCCCAATGGCCCCGCAATTTCTTCTTGAAAATAAGTCCCTAAAGTTTTGCCGGTAATACGTCGAACCACTTCGCCAATAAGATAACCCTGAGTAATGGCGTGGTAACCGGATGCACTGCCTGGCTCCCACCAGGGTGCTTGGGCGGCCAACAGCGACACCATTTTGTCCCAGTCGTACATGTCTTCGGCAGACATAAGCTCGTTGATACCGGACAAACCCGCAGCGTGGTTCAGCAAATGCCAGACTTTGACTTGCTCTTTGCCGTTTTGCGCAAATTCTGGCCAGTAGTCGGCGACGTTACGGTCAAAATCAAGTTGGCCACGGTCCGCGAGCACCAAGGCACACAGAAAAGACATTGTCTTAGTGGTGCTGTATACGTTAACCAACGTATCTTCCTGCCAGGGCGCGCTGGCGGCTTCGTCTAGGTGGCCGCCCCAAAGATCCACCACCATTTCGCCACCGACAGTCACTGCAAACGACACCCCAACATCGGCACCCGATTCAATACTGGCGGCTAATATGTCTCTAACTTCCGAAAATTTTGGATCACAAATTCCTGCTATTTCGCTCACGTTTTACCCCAGTTTGCGCTCTATTTAGATCCTTCATCATACTTCCTTGCGCGGCAAAATTTGAGTCGGTATAAGATCTGCAACTGTCTAGCAATCCTGGAAATATGATGGGTCAAAAGCAGATTTCAGAAAATGTCGAAATGAGCACAGCACCGCACATCGATGCTCAGAGCGAAATCGCCGAACTGAAGGCCGAGATCGCCCGCCTGCGAGGCGAGCCCGTGGTGCAGACGGCTGCTAATGAACCAGGCAACTGGCCAGAGCAAATCAACTATCACCAGCAACCTATGTCAGGAGCAAGGCTCACCGGCATCAGCAACAATCGTAAGGCTATTAGACCGAGCAGCGAATTTCCCGAACTGCCTGTAGCCACCACAGACCAGACGCAGATGGAGCGGGACTTTATGCGCTGGGGATACTGCATCGTCAAAGACGCGATGACCAAGGAACAAGTCCAGCGACAAATAGAAAGACTGCTCGATCAGGCCAGCGCCGAGCGCGCTGCAAAAGTCGCGCACATGAGTCATCGCGGTGCGGCGCAAACGGTCTTTAATATGATCGCTAAAGGCCAAGTGTTTCGCGACCTAGCCGCATTAGAGCCGATAGCGGCCATTGGTGCGCCAATTGTGGAAGACCTGTTAGAAAAAATTCTCGGCGCAGCTTTTTATCTTGCTACTGCCCATGGCTCGATCGTTAATCAAGGCGGGGGCCGCCAGGAATTGCATCAGGATCAGGGGTTTGTGCCGCTGCCCCATCCGTCCTATCCGCTCTACTGTCTGATCATATGGACTCTCAGCGACTTCGATTTGGAATCGGGCGGCACCTATGTGGTACCCGGTTCCCACCGCAACGCAGCCGGCGAAAATTTGGTGCGGCCGGAAGTGGCGTTTGAAGACCTAGCGCAAGAGCGCATAATTGCGTTGGAGGCTCCACCTGGCGCTGCCATCCTAACCGACAGCAGGCTGCTGCATTCAGGCGGCAAGCGCACAGCCATCGGTACCCGTCTAGCCAATAGAATTTTTTACGCGCGTGCCGTAATGCGCCAGCAAGAAAACCAATTGGTTTTACCCACCGAACTGATTGAAAACTCCTCGCCGAAGCTTCGCGGGCTGTTGGGTTTTAAAACCCATTACGGACTTGGCATGGTCGACGGCAACGCAATTGACCCCGAGAAGCCCAAAATACCGATCGGCGAACTAAGCATGAGCCGTCCGGAGGCGTTCAATCAGGCCTTTGACTGGAAGTTCAGTCAGGACGCAAAAAATCTAGCGGCTCGGGATTGGGACGAATTCGCAGAATACTTGGGAGATTAATCAGCCGACAGCTACCGCCGGCGCTTTTAAACGATTAGTCCAAGTGCAAGCGCTGGCGGCCAAAGACCTCGGCAGCTAAGATCTATTGTCGCCTTATGCTAGCGTTCAAGGCCCTAGCCAACGAAACCCGGCCTGTTATTGACTATCCCGGCCAAACGAAGGGGAGACGATGTCCACTGAGACGATCACGCAGGCCCAACAATGCCTCGATACATTACGCGCCAATGTCGACGCGGCGTTCGCACACCTGCACAGATTTTGTTTGCAAGACGGTAAACTTGCACCACAGCTGTTGGATCAGAACCAGAAAGTCAGCTACGAACTCGCGTTTTGCGTTGCGGATCTCGAAGCGGCTGCTGCCCTATTGGACTATGCTGCCAAGATCGATGCCGAGGCCGACTTGTGCCAACGCATTGCCCTAGTTTTTTGCGCNGAAAATATTCGCTCTACCTGGCAACGATTGCTGACCTATGCCCAAGAACTGGGTCTGCAGAGCAGTGAGTTATTGACTCTTATGGGGACTGAACTGTTTAGCGGTTTCTTAGCGACCCACGGTGATGTAGAACAGTTGGCGCAGATCGGCGCCGAGTTGTTGGACCGTGGCAACGCACGGTTACCAACTGGCTTGGGTGAAGAAAAAGATCTCGTTCGCGAAAGCTTCGCTCGATTTNCCGACGATGTGGTGATGCCCAACGCCGAATCTATTCATCGCTTTGACACCGATATTCCTGATTCGTTAATCGAAGCAGCAGCCGAGATGGGCTGTTTTGGCACCTGTATTCCAGAACGCTTNGGCGGTCTGATGCCCGATGACCGGCACGACAGTCTCGGCATGTTGGTGGTTACTGAGGAGTTATCTCGGGGTTCCCTCGGCGCTGCCGGCAGTCTGATTACACGTCCGGAGATCGCCGCCAGAGCGCTGCTGCACGGTGGCACCGAAGAGCAGAAGCAAAAATTCTTACCGGCCCTCGCAGCCGGAAAAATGCTAGCGGCGATTTCGATTACTGAACCCGACTACGGCTCCGACGTCGCCTCGCTGGCGCTGAAAGCGCGCCCTACAGAAAATGGCTGGGCACTAAATGGCGCGAAAACTTGGTGCACCTTTGCGGGCAAAGCCGACGTCATTGTTGTGATCGCGCGTACCGATCCAGACCGCGCAAAAGGCCATCGCGGTTTGAGCATGTTCATGGTCGAAAAGCCACGTTTCGAAGGCCATGAATTCACCTACGACAATCCCGCAGGCGGACACGTAATTGGCCGCGCAATTCCAACCATCGGTTACCGCGGCATGCATTCCTTCGATCTGTCTTTTACAGATTATGTGGTCCCCCATAGCGCACTGGTAGGCGGCGAAAACGGCCAGGGGCAAGGCTTTTACCTCACCATGGCCGGACTTTCCGGCGGCCGCATTCAAACCGCTGCGCGAGCTTCCGGGGTTATGCAAGCGGCGCTGGAAAAAGCCGTAACCTATGCAGGTGACCGCAAAGTATTTGGTGCTGCGGTAGGCGACTATCAACTCACCCAAGTTAAATTAGCGCGTATGCTTGCGGCACTGACCGCGTCAAGGCAATTCAGCTATGCCGTTGCCAAACTCATGGACGCTGGTGGCGGCCAAATGCAGGCCAGCCTTGTTAAGTTGTTCAGCTGCCGAGCAGCCGAGTGGGTGACCCGCGAGGCGCTGCAAATTCATGGTGGCATGGGCTACGCAGAAGAGACCGACGTCAGCCGCTACTTTGTGGACGCTCGGGTACTGTCCATTTTTGAGGGCGCCGAGGAAACTCTGGCGCTGAAAGTTATTGCCCGCGATCTTATCGCCAAGGCCGGCTGAGGGCTGGCCGATGCACGTCACCGGCAACCCTAGCCCTAGGCAATCAGCGCACTTCTAGTCCAGGCAACCCGGCTTTAGCGCGCCACTTCTTCATGAGCGAGAAGAACTCAATGGGGCCACCGCCATACATATTGTTCTGTGGCTTGCCATTTAGCTGACCCTCATTGTTGTAATACCCCGGGGTGCATTTTTCTTGAAAATCTGCAGTCAGCCGCGCCTTTTCAATTATCGTCTGCACCCACTCGCGTTCCGCCGCCTCGCTGGCTTCTACGCGGCAAGCACCCTGCTCTTTGAGCCTGTCCATGATGTGCGCAAGATGCACGCTTTGCTCGTCCAGCGAGTAGGTATAAGTCGCCGTAAACCCCGATTGTGCCGGACCAAAAAAGAACGAGTTAGGAAAACCGCGCACATGCATACCGTGGTAGGTCGACAATCCGTCCGCCCATTTGTCGGAGATCGATACACCGTCTATGCCATTTATTTGATAACCCGCGCGGCGCGAATATTCAGTACCGACTTCAAATCCTGTAGCAAAAATAATGCAGTCCACAGCATATTCCTTACCATCGAACACAATGCCGTTCTTGGTAATAAGATCCAAACCTTTGCCATCGGTATTGACCAAGGTCACGTTCGGGCGATTAAACGTAGGTAAGTATTCATCATGAAAACAGGGTCGCTTACAAAATTGTCGATAGTAAGGTTTTAGCGCCTCGGCAGTGTCTGGGTCTTCTACCACCTGACCCGCGCGCGCGCGCACCTGTTCCATCTTCTGATAGTCCGCAAGCTCCATCTCTTCGGCCAAGTTCATGAAGTTGGTCGCTTTATTGGTTAGATACGTTTTCAGACCCTGCTTATAAAAGTCTTTGGCGCCAACCGCCGTCAATGCCCACATCGCCATGCGCCATTTTGTCGGCGCTTTGTCCCGGAGACTGCCGAACAACAGTCGAAATGCCTCGGTCCAGCCGTCGGCGACAAGATCTTCCTTTACCGGCGCGCCGGTCATAATGGATTCAAAATTACGCCGTCGCTCGTCTTGCCAGCCCGGTGATTGAGTCGCCATCCAATTAGGGTCTGTGGGCTGGTTGTTGCGCACGTCGATAGACGAGGGCGTACGCTGAAAAACGTAGAGCTCCTGCGCCCCAGCTCCGACATGGGGCACACACTGCACCGCCGTCGCGCCGGTGCCAATAATTGCGACGCGTTTATCAGCTAGGCCCGTTAAACCACCCTGAGCGTCACCGCCGGTGTAGCCGTAGTCCCAACGGCTGGTATGAAAAGTGTGGCCCTCGAAGTCATTTATGCCTCTAATCGCTGGCAATTTCGGACGATTAAGCGGCCCGTTTGAATGCACTAGATAGCGGGCCTTAATGTTGTCCTGACGGTTCGTGGAGATCACCCAACGGCCAAGATCTTCGTTCCAATCGGTTGAGGTGACCATGGTTTGCAGCATGGATCGCTCATGCAAACGATATTTGTCCGCTATTATATTGCAATACTCCAGCGTCTCAGACGCGTTGGTGTATTTCTGCTGGGGCACAAAGCCGGTCTTTTCTAGCAGTGGCAAATAAACGTAGGATTCGATATCGCAAGAGGCTCCGGGATAGCGGTTCCAATACCACGTACCGCCAAAATCTCCGCCTTTTTCAATGATGCGGAAATCTTCAAAACCCGCCTCATGCAACCTGACCGCGGCCAGCATACCGCCGAAACCGCCCCCGATAATGACGATCTCCACCTCTTCTTCGATGGCCTCCCGCTCAAGGGTTTGCTCAATATAAGGGTCTTCCACAAAGTAGGCGAAGTCCCCCGTGACCTCTTGATACTGTTCATTGCCGTCAGCACGAACACGCTTATCGCGTTCTTCCTGGTATTTGCGCCCCAAGGCCTGCGGATCAAAGTTATGTACTGTGGTGTTCACTGATCTTTCTCCCCAAAATTTTTCTTGTTTTTGCTCGCTACTGTTTGTTCTTCGTTATTCGCATCTTACGTTTTTTATTCACTACCGGTCTGGGCTTGTCGGGCCCGTTCACTGAATTGGTCCGCCGCCGACGCTACCTCCGCATAAACCTCGCTTGAGCCATCTTTATTCAACAGCACGATTTGGTATGGCATAAATCGGTTGCCCACTTCCATGCCCGGGCTGCCCAACGGCATACCAGGAACCGCCAAACCAATGCTGCCTTCTGGCGGCGCGGCTAAGAACGCATGAATGAATTTGCTCGGCACATGGCCTTCAAATACATAACCCTGCGCAGATATCCCGGTATGGCAAGAACGGTACCTTAGACCAATGCCAAGTTGCGCTTTGCGATCAGCAAGATCTTGTGGCTCTTCCACCGCGGTGGCAAACCCATGGTCATGCAAATGATCCATCCATTTGACGCAACAACCGCAGGTGGGCGACTTCAACACCGTAAGCACAGGGTCCGTGGCGTCCGCTCGAGCCTGAACGGGTAACGAAAAAACGAGTACAAAGGCAGCCAATTTGGCCGTACGTTGCATCTGCTGATGACTCCTTAAAGTATATTAACTGCCGCTAATTATAGGCGCTCTTAAGTATACTAAAAGTTGCCCCGGCGTCAGTGGGGCCAAAATTCGCACGTTGATAAAACTATAGGCCAAAGATAGGAGTGCAGTGCAAAAAACCAACGACAGCCGTCAAGCTCGCAGCGATGCGACAAAAAACGCATTAATGCGCGCGGCCGAAAAGTTGATTGCACGGTGCGGTATGGAAAATGTCTCGATCAGCGACATTGTTGTAGCGGCAGAGCAAAAAAATCAATCGGCGCTGCAGTATCATTTCACCAATCTAAGTGGCCTGATCGACGCAATTTTATTGACGCGTTCCGAGCAGACTCACAATCGACGTGCCGAACTTATTCAGACTCTGCTGACCAGGAGCGACAATCCAACAGTGCGAGAAATTTGCATGCTCATGGTGTACCCGGCGTATTCTCTGGCGCGCGAAAACCCAGACTACCAATGCTATATAAAAGCATTTGGTCATCAATTGATGTTGTCGGAAACGTCTTTGTTGCCCATGGTGCGTCGCCATGGCGGTGGCGGATCAAGCGGTATCCAAACCGGTGAAATGCTCAGAAACGCGCTTCCCCATTTGCAGGAAGGAGACTTTGAACGCCGTATCGAAGCAGCCATACGTTTATGTTCCGCGTCTATGTATCACCACGCTCGCCAAAAAGACGCATTTATCGGCGAGCAGTCGGAGCTGTTCCTGCACAGCTTAGTGGACGCCATCGTCGGTTTATTGTCGGGTTCGGTTTCTGACGAAACCAAAGCGCTGGACAGCCAGATGCAAGACCTATCTTAATTATGCTCGGTCGCATCGCGTTAAAGCTCAGTGCGGTGATTGCACTGATAATTATTGGCGCACTGTGGCTCGCTTTTTTTTCCGCGCGCCCGCCACTGGTAACGGATCCTGCCACGCTTGCCGGTGATGGCAGCGTCATAAATTATTGTGCACTGCCACAGTTGGATGGCAGCGGCCGTTTGGCCAAGGACATTGCCAAAGGCAATACGCCTGGCTGCGCTTACGATCATTTTCCATTGCCCATATTGCGACAGTGCACCGAGCCGCTTGCTGAAGGTGCTGCTGACATCCGCGGTCTGTGGATTGGCGTCAGCGGCAAAGTTGGGCATATAGAGCGAGTCGAACAATGCGGTTCTAGAGTGGTCGTCACCAGCAGTGGCCTCATTCATGACTCGGGCCCGAACAGCAGCGGCGGCTACAACAGCAATGACACGGAAGGAAACGTAACTTTCCTCCTGGGTGACCAAGAGTATTGCCCGCGCACTTCCGCCGGAATGTTCTGGAACAAAGCGGTATTGGATTTCAAAGTGTTTGGTTGGGGGCCGGTCGTGGTACGCCGCTATCTAAGCGGCGAACAACTGGTCTGGGAGTACGCCGATGGCACCACCACCTACATGGACCGGATTTGTGAACTACCCGACGAACACAAAACACCCAAACCGCGCGGATTACGCCTGCAGTTCTTCTAGGACTAAAGTTTTAACTAACGCACGGTTCGCGCACTAGTCTTTAGCGCACGCTTTAGACGGCGGCACGTCCAGTGTCGGGTTGCGATCAAAAAATCCCACCGGCATCAACGAGAAACCACAATATTCAACAGGCATGACCGGCCAATCCTCTGGTCGCGGCATATGGGTAACCCCGGTGGTATGCCAAACCACAACATCTTCTGCCTCAAGCTTGCGAT
>PBQQ01000014.1 GCA_002725095.1 Gammaproteobacteria bacterium | reverse complement strand
TGGTCGGGTCTCTATGCGTACTTCGCCCAGCATACGCGTTAGCTGCAATTGCAGGTCTCTAGCTTCACCGGTTTGCAGCCTAATCGATTCGGTTGCAGATGCGTAACCGGGATGCACCAGTTGCACGATTTGTTTTGCTTGTGACTTTAGATCAACGCGGAGCGGCGTTTGACCCATATAAAGACCGTTCACTGTCAGGGCTGCGTTACTGGGTATGCTTGATACTCGCAACTGGGCATCGGCACGAATGAGTGCGCCCGCATCTATCTCTTGAGGTACGCCGGCAACCGCTAATATTCGTTGCTCAAACGCTTTAAACCCCGATTTTTGCACACGAATTTGACGTTCGCCTTGCATGATCTCGATCCGTGACGGAGTTCTTTCGCCGGTATTTCTATCATCAACCCATATTTCAGCGTCGATCGGTTCGCTGGACAGTTCGACGTCGGCCCAGGCGGGTGCAAGTGCTGCAGGTACGCGCTGGAGTATGCCTTTGCCTATAACCGCCACGCCGACGGATCGCGCTAAATAATTCGGGTGCCTGAGTTCCAGCTGCCGTGTTCCCGCCTCGACGCTAAATATCGCGCTGCCATCGTCAGCCCGTTCTACTTTGACCTCGTCGACAAAAACCTCCGCGTTTTGGGGCAGGTCAGTGAGCTCGAGAATGCCGGGCGTGGGTACGAAAGCGTATTGAATGGTTTGGTTCGACGCAGTTGAGACGTTAAGAGACGCCTGCATAGGCTTATGATCTTTAGCGCTGGCCTCAACCGTGTATGTGCCTTCTCGCATTAAAAACACACGACCTAACTTTAGGCGCATGCCGCCTTGTATTGATATGGCCTCGGCGTCTGGCGAAAAAGTGATCACCACGCTTTTCGCGGTGAATAAAAACCATAGAGCGGCGAGGGTGATCAGCAGCACAACGGCTAACGCCTGTTGCCAAGCGGGCATGCCTTGTCGGTTTCGGTGGGTGTCGCTGGGGCGATAGCTAACCCGTTGAATGAGCTCCGGTCGGTTTTGTTTCGTCATGACTAACGCAGCGGGTCTGTGCAGAAAATTTCGATCGGTTTCATGCCGGGGAGTACGGTAATACTGGTATATATGTCTGTGCAGCCGATTTTACTGCCACGTACCGTATAGCGCCCCGGCCGCAGAGTTAAAGTGCGTTGGTTAAAGCGCCCAAGATTTCCTACGTTAGAAACATTAACCTCAATGGTGTTGTCAGAAACCAATGAAACGGCAACAGGGGTGCGGTATTGTTCCAACAGTTCTTCCGCTCGATCGATGGCGTCCCCAAAAGCCGTGGGTTTGGACGTGAGTGATTGCGCACTTACTAGGGCGCGTTCAGCATCGTTGAATAAGCGCGGGTCGGACAGGCGCTGCGGCTGCGCAAGCACCGCGTTTATAAGCGCATTGATACGCTTATGCTCTTGGGCATTAGTGATGCCAGAGCGGCCTATGCTCAGGTTTGGATCGAGATCGATTATGCGTTGATAGGCATCTACTGCTTTATCCCAATTTCCCTCAGTCATCGCTTTGAGTGCATCGGCCTCGGCGCGTCCAATACGGGCGACGTCATAGAGTTGGGCGACTTGTTCTAAGCCGCCTAAAGCGGCTGAGTGGTCCGGCACTATTGCCTTGACCTTGTTGAAGGCGGCACGAGCGTCNAGTGAAATNTGCNGTGTTNAGGGCGCTGAANCCTTCGCTGAGCCAANCGCGGATCTGTTGNGCNTGTTTGCCGGCCGNAGCCGCAGNCACGCGTTCCTCTAAAGAGGCTGTAAGNGGATCGAGATCAGCAATCTTCTTATAGTTNAANAGNGCCTCATCGTATTNTTCCCTAAGNCCNANATTAAGGCCNTGCCGCAGCAGTNCGGTGATTTGAGGAAGGACATTTATTCGCTCTTGGAGTGCTTCTACGCGAGCTTCTGTCGGCGCGATTTTGCGCGCTTCAGCCAGCGCGCTAGTCGCCTGATCCAGATCTAGGTTGTCGATGGCTGAACCCGTGGCAGCGATGGCTTTGGTTAGCGTTGCTTGACCAAGTTGAATCGTTTGCTCGATTTGATCGGCCGCTCGTTGGTAGTTCTCAAGCGCGTTAAAATAGTCTTGTGTCTGGAAGTACTCGTCGCCGAGAAGGGCGGTATCTGTAGCGCCTCCCATAGCCTCTGTGGCCCATTCCCCGACATTAAATTGCTGCTCTAATTGGAGTTGTTGCTCAACAAATCGCCCTAGTTCGTCGCGGGCAGCTTGTTGCGCTTGTTCGAGGGTGAGTTGGGCAAATGGTGCCGGGCNATCAGCCGGCGTCGGGTCGCCCCCTGCAGGGATATTTCTAGTCTGCTGATTGTTCGGCGCTTGCACAGGGGGCGCAAATTGATAGCGACTGGCTAACAGCGACGCAACCGCCAACAGGGAAAAAATACATACTGAGGCGATGACTGCCGGTTTGTTCGCGGCGAGCCAGTCTTGCCAGCCTTGCCGGGCATCGACCTCCTTTAAATGCGATAAGGCAGGGCGAACACTGTTAATGGGTCGTTGCATCTCTTGCATCAATTTGTGGGCACAGNCGGTAGCCCCGATTCATTCGGGTCCAATCCATATTCTTCAAAATAGAGCCGGCGCAGGATGTTGCGCAATTCGGTGTATTGCTGGTCAACCGAGCCGGTCAGGCGGAGGGTCTCATTGTCGAGTTGAATGGTCGTAGGCANGAGCTCANCCTCAGTATCNGNACCNATTTCACGCAGTCGATCGGCCAGTTGGGCGGATTGCTGCTTTTTGTTNAANCCNCGGATGATCAAGCGTGGCNCCGGCACCGACGCTGGCAACGCTGCTGGCGTCGACNTANGGATTTTCGCTTGAGTACACCCCTCCGATGCCNGCCGCGATTGCNAGGCTACCGCCGATGATCTGTGAGCGGGATTGTGCTTGCAGTGCTTTGAACTCGATGGCGTCGGCATAGGTGGCGCGGCGCCAACTGTCGTACACCGGCAGCATCTGGCGAGTGTAATTGGCGTAGAACTCGTCCAATGTGTCGATGAATAAATATTCGCGCTCGCGTATTTCGCGCACCCGCTGCAGCATCGGATCATTTGCAGCCGGCAGCCGCAGCAATTGGTATTGGCCGTCATCGGCTTGCAGTAAATAATTAGAGAAAGCATCTGTAGCGAAGGATTGAGCAAATCGCATCTCGGCAGTTTTGCGAATCGTGTTGACGTCGCGCGCGCTNAGTGCTTCTCGGTAGCNGAGCATGTCGTTAGCAAGCTCTTTATANAAGCTGTGAAACGCATCTATTGTTTGTGGGGACTTATCTANGTAAACGTACTTACTGGCTAAGCTGNTGTAGCGTTTGCTGAACCAGTTTGCGCCAGTGGCGTCGGTCACAGCGATATCNACAACGAGTCTTTCACCGTCCGATTCAATNATTTTACCTTGCACGGTCAGGTCTACAGCGTCACTGCGTCGCGGTACAACGCGCACTGCGCCCCANTTACCGGTCGATTGCAGCATATTCTTAGCGACAAACGGCATGTATCGCGCTTCTGCCAGCCGAATCTCCGGCTGAATGATTTGTTCTATTTGCGCGTCGTAATCTTCTGGCACATTGGGGTCGAAAAGAGCAACGCCGACATCCAGCAGTTCTTCTTCAGACAGATTTCCGGAACTTTGGCGCGGCGGCGTTAAGTCCACCGTGCGCACGGTTTGAGTTACGCACCCGGTCAGCAGAAGTAAAAGTGCCATGCCGATCAGTCGCATATAAGTTAGCCCTTTTTGTAGCGACGATATTCATCCCAGAGCTTTTCTTTTAAAACTGGGTCTGTCTCTTGCATTGCAGCCTCACGCAATTGTCGCGCAATAATGTCGTCATCTTTTGCATCCGGCAGCTCTGTTGCCNCGTCATCATCGCCGCGTTTCGGCGGTGGTGGTCGATTATTGGCGCGTCCGCGAGCGGTCTGGGCAGTGCTGGACGCCGCGACCGTTGCGCTCGCCGAGGCTGTTTCACGATCATCGGCGCCTTGGATTTGGTTGTTGCCATTGCCGCCGTTCTTGGCGACCTCGGTTTCGCGCAGCACCGCGCGCTCGGCAAGGATGTCGCCGTCGAGTCCCTCCAAGGCCTCTGTGAGCGCCAAATCTGCCTCGTTATCGCTGTTGGCACCGGCGCTTTTTTCCGAGCCGGTCGTGCCGCTGGAGGGCTTGTTACCGGCACTTTCAGGGACGGTTTGATTGCTGGTTTGCCACTCACCCTGTGAATTGTCGTTGCCGACAGGTTCGCCTTCTAGCCATCCTTCTGCAGAGCTGGCAGAGGTCGCTTCTGCGCTGCTTTCACTATTTCCGGAACGACCTGTAGAGCCTTGAGGAGGCGCTTGTTCAGCGGTGGGCGAACCATTGCTGGACGACGCGCTGGGTGGTGATGGCATGCCAGGAGTGCTTGGCAGTGGTAACCCGCTAGAGGGCAGTCCAGCAGAAGATGGGCTCGGCGAAGAGCTTGATGGGCCGCCAGAAGAACTGCTCGGACTTGAAGGGCCGCCAGAAGAGCTACTTGGGCTGGAGGAACTGGGCTGCGAATTCGAGGGCGCCCCCGACGAACTGCTAGGGCTTTGTGGTGATGGCATTTGCGGCTGTGGTAAAGGTGTTATCGGTGCGCAACCGCAGAGGATCAAGAGACTACCTAACGCGATTACAGCTGATTTATTCACGATTATTCCGCCTCATGAGTTTGATCTTTATCCAAGACTGATGCATTCGGCGTAGCAATATTTGACTGTGCATCGTCTTGCTTGGGATAGTGCTCAAATTCGTAGCGATAACTAAAGGCTTCGCTTGTGAGCGGGCCGTCGGCATTGACTGCTGGGCGAAAGACTGCATCGCGCAGGTTACGACGAACTTGAAAGTCCATTAACCCGTCTGGCACTGATGTAATGGTTTCTAACTTCCGGACCCGTCCGGTCGGCATCACATCAAACTGGACTTCTACCGCGCCCTTGGTCGGTAAACGTCGAAAGTCATTCGGTCGGCGGGGGTCTTTAGGCTTTGGAAAGTAAAGTAGTTTCGGCTGGTCGAAGGCCACCAGAGCATTTTGAGCGGCACTTATTTCGGCGAATAGATGTTTGTACAGCGCCCTTGCTTCGCGAATATGGCCGAACATTTGATGCCAATCGGCTAAATCCAACATGGCTGCATGTACGGCCCGAGACAAGCCAATAGATTCGTCGTCATCGATGTCAGGATCCAGTAGCGCGCGATCGAGCGATTGCTGGCGAATGGTCACCACAGCTTGCAATGCGCGTTCTCCGGCTGGGAAGTTACTTATGGAAACGTATTCCCCTGACAGGTCTAGGTCGCGTAAACCACTCTGTGCTCGTGAATCGAACTGACTTTCGTTGTAATAGGGCGGAAAACGTTCGGTTAAATATGTTTTTGCCACGCCCTGCAAATACGGTATGGCGGCTTCGCTGGTTTGTCTGTTTTGCGCCTCAAGCGCTGCCAGTGCTTGTTTAAACAGCACCCGGGCACCTAAGAAGTTATAGGAACGCTGATAGAACTCGCCTAGACGCTTGATCGCGGGCAAAAGGTTAAGTGACGTTTGGCCATGGTGACGTTGCAGCACTTCAAACGCGTATTCCTCGCGTTGCCGGGCCACTAACAGGTCACCTGCAGCGGTATTAAGCGCGGCTTGCCGATATACGATGTCGACCTGACTCGGGGCGAAGAGGCCGAGGTTGCTGCGGCTCAGGTGCAGCGCATGCGCATAATTGTCCGCTGCCAAATCCGGTTCTTTAAGTGCCATTTGCGCATCACCTAACAACGTCAGCGGCGCCACTAAGGCGTAGGCGTAACGACCTTGAGCTGTTTTGATGTCGGTGACGATCTGCTCAAGAGTTGTTCGAGCTTGCTCTGCCTCGGCGCTTTGGATCTGCAGGGTTAAGTAGTCGAGATCATAGCTTGCGCCAGTGTTCTCGGCGGCGTGAGTGCTGAACGCGCTTGCTATTAATGCCATTACCAGACCGCCGACCGTGCGCCGAATCGATCGACAGTTCGATCTGAGCATAGCGATTAAAGAAAGTCTTGTTAGGCGCATTTATATCTGGCGAGTTGTTGGCGTAATAGAAACAAGACCTTAGCACTCTATGAGTGAAAAATTTGCGACAAATTGTTGCTTGCTTGTCTGCATAATCGCGACAACTATGGGAATTGGGTTTCATCTCAATTATGATTGGATGTCTTTGAATTATATCAAAAAATTTTGGCTATACAGGCGCAAGAAGAGTTAGATACCTGCGGTTTAAACTGCCCGGAACCGCTGTTGCTGGTACGCAACCGAGTGCGCAGGATGAGCAGCGGCGAAATCCTCTACGTCCGCGCCACGGACCCTACTACTGAACGAGACCTTGCGCAGTTCTGTCAATTTCTTGGGCATGTCATGCTGCATTGTTCAGAGGAGTCAGGTGTGTACGAGTTTTGGATTCAGAAGTCCGCAACATGAACGCTGCGCAGATTGTTCAGGTATTTGATCAGTGTTTTGCGCAAAGTCATGCAACACGCCTAGTTGGCGGTGGTGCTGAGCCTCTGTATTTGCCCATCGCTGGGTCGGACTCAGCGCAGCTGATATTCCGTGCTGACTATGCAGCATCTGCTTTACACGAAGTTGCCCACTGGTGTTTGGCGGGCAGCGTTCGTAGGCGTAAAACTGATTTTGGGTATTGTTATATTCAACCGCCGCGCTCGAGCACTGAGCAGGCACAATTTTACCGGCTCGAATTGCGCAGCCAATCGCTGGAATGGCACTTTTCGCAGGCTGCCGGATTAGTGTTTACCATCAGTACTGACAACTTTTCTGAGGATGGGGCGGTTGATTCAGACATCCTAGAACTAGAAAAAAATTTCTCCCGGCAATTATCGCAGCAACATGAACTTACTCAGGCCTGGCTTGGCACTTTTAGTGGTCGTCGTGCGGCGAGGTTTATCGAGGCGTTGAGCCAAGCGCATGGATAAAGTCGATTGCATCGTTATTGGCGCAGGTGTCGTGGGATTAGCTGTGGCATCTACATTGGCGAAATTAGGCCGTGAAGTTATTGTTTTAGAGCAGCATGAACTCATTGGCAGTGAGACCAGCTCGCGAAATTCGGAAGTTATTCATGCGGGCATTTATTACCCGGCGAACAGTTTGAAAGCCCGATTCTGTGTGCGCGGAAAGCAGTTGCTCTACGACTATTGCGCGAGCCGCAGTATCGATCATAAGCGCTGCGGCAAAATAATTGTCGCAGCCGAAGAATCTCAGCGTTCAACGGTTGAGCAATACATCCAGAAAGCTGCGGCTAACGGCGTTAACGACTTGTATTGGATTGATGAGACTGAGTTAGCCGCACTTGAGCCTGAGGTCAGGGGCGTGGGCGCTGTGGTGTCGCCGTCGACTGGAATCGTGAATTCTCACTCGTTTATGTTAAGTCTGCAGGGGGAGTTGGAAGCCAACGGCGGCGTGCTGGCTCTGGCTTGTGCTGTGCGCTCGATAGAGTCGCAGGGGGCTGGTTCAGTGGTGCATGGAGACGAGTTTTCTATAGCTGCTGACTGGGTAATAAACTGCGCTGGTCTTACTGCACCGGAGCTGTCTGTCGGTCTGGCCGGCGCGCCTAAAGCGCATTTCGCTAAGGGGCACTATTATTCTTATACGGGCCGTCAACCGTTTTCGCGTCTCGTGTATCCGGTCGCTGAAGCCGGGGGCTTAGGTGTTCACGTTACACTGGATCTAGCCGGCCAAATTAAGTTTGGCCCCGATGTGCGCTGGCTGTCTGAGATTGATTACAGTTTTGATGACTCGCACAAGGAAGATTTTGCTGCGGCGATTCGGGCCTATTTCCCGGGCTTGGATGCGGCGCGTTTACAGCCCAGCTATACCGGTATCCGACCGAAAATCAGTGGGCCTAACGAAGCAGCAGCTGACTTTATGCTTCATGGGCCGGAGCAGCATGGCGTTCCAGGTCGCTTAAATCTCCTGGGCATTGAATCGCCCGGTCTTACGGCTTCTTTGGCCATAGCCGAAGTGGTTGCGGAGCAACTTTCATGAACGTCGCGTTATTAGTCAATCCGCTTGCAGGTCTTGGTGGTGCTGTCGGTTTGAAGGGCAGCGATGGTGAGGCGCTGCAGGCCGCAGCTCGTTCTCGTGCCGGGCAGGCGCGCGGCGGTGTTCGAGCCGCGGTGTTCTTGCAACATTTATGTGCGCCAATTGGCAATCAGGAGGATTCTTTTCTCGATCCTGCGGGTCAGCCGATTAAGTGGGTCACGTGGGGTGGCGCAATGGGCGCTGATTATCTCGTGGAATATGGCTTTGAGTTCGAGCGGTTAGGTGAGCCGCCTGCGAACACTACCGCCGATGACACGATTGACGCGATTAAGGCCTTTGTTGAGCGTGGCGTTGACCTGATTGTTTTTGTTGGCGGTGATGGCACTGCGCGGGATGTATTAAGCGCTGCCTCGGGTACGACGTCCTTCATCGGAGTGCCGGCGGGGGTAAAAATGCACAGCGGTGTTTTTGCGATTTCGCCTAGGGCTGCGGCACGGGTGGTCGCTGATTTAGCCAACGGTCGCTTGATTGACCGTGTAGTTCGAGAGGTGCGCGATTACGTTGAGCCAGACGCGCGCGAGGCACCAGCAAGCGAGGCGGTGATCCGAACTCGAAGTTACGGTGAGCTATGGGTGCCGGAAGTTAATGACTTACTGCAACAGACCAAGGTTGGGGGCAAAGAAATCGAGGCATTGGCTGTGAGTGAAATTTCCAGTTATGTCATCGAGGCTTGGCAGAACGACCAGCAGACTGCGCTGATCCTTGGCCCAGGTAGTACCTGTCTGGAAATTAAGCGGGGGCTTGGGATTCCTGGCACCTTGCTTGGTTTTGATGTGCGCTTGCCTGATCAATCGCATGTTATCGACGCCACGGCACAACAGTTGCTTGCGGTGACTCAAGAGGGGATCGCGCATGTGATCTTAAGCTTTACCCGCCAGCAGGCATTTTTAATTGGGCGCGGTAATCAGCAGTTAACACCCGCAGTGTTGTTGAATCTTCGTTGGCCCCACGACTTTACCGTCGTGAGTTCCCGGCACAAGCTGCTTGCGTTGGAACAAAGACCGCTGCTCGTTGATTCTGATGATGAGGCCTTGGACGCCAAGCTTTCTGGCTTGGTCGAGGTGCTGACCGGATACGATGAACGCTCTCTGTATCGAGTTGCGGGTCCGATTTAACCCAAGGGTTTATTGCCGATACGTTGCAAGAAAATTTTTCAGCCGGCCCAACGCTTCCCCTAATTGTTCAACGTGCGGCAAAAATACGACTCGGAAATGGTCGGCACGAGGCCAGCTAAAACCGCTGCCTTGAACCATAAGCACTTTCTCTTGCAGGAGCAGATCGAGGATGAATTGCTCGTCATCGTGAATGTTAAATTTAGCGGTATCGATTTTAGGGAAAAGATACAGCGCGCCTTTAGGCTTTACGCAAGAGACACCGTCTATGTCGTTTAGCAGTTGCCATGCGACGTTGCGTTGTTCGTAAAGTCGCCCACCCGGCGCTGTGAGCTCGTAGATGCTTTGGTGGCCGCCAAGAGCGGTTTGGATGGCGTGCTGGGCGGGTACGTTCGCGCATAACCGGGTGGAGGCCAGAATATTCAGTCCTTCGATATAGTCCTCTGCACGTTCACGAGCACCGCTAACGACCATCCAGCCGCAACGAAAACCGGCGACCCGATAGGATTTCGACAAGCCGCTAAAGGTCAGCATGAGTAGGTCATCTGCCAGCGAGGCAAGTGGAATATAAGGTTCTTCATCGAACANAATTTTGTCGTAGATCTCATCCGCAAACATCACNAGGTCGAACTCGCGACCGATTGCTACCAGCTGCTCCAGCATGGCGCGCTGATANACNGCGCCCGTGGGGTTGTTCGGNTTTATAACCACCATGGCCTTGGTTTGCGGNGTGATCTTNCTGCGTAAATCCGCCAGATCGGGTTGCCAGTCGTTATCTTCGTCGCATAAGTAGTGTACCGCTTTGCCGCCACAAAGATTCACTGCAGCGCTCCAAAGCGGAAAATCAGGGCTTGGAATAAGCACCTCGTCGCCGTCGTTCACCAAGGCTTGGATGGACATGGCGACCAGCTCGGATACACCATTACCGATAAAAATATCGTCCACATCCACATCGGCGATGCCAATTTGTTGGCAATACTGCATAACCGCTTTGCGCGCCGGATACAGGCCTTTCGAATCGCAATAGCCCTGCGATTGGGGCACGTTGCGGATAACGTCTCGCAATATTTCTTCGGGTGCGTTAAATCCCCAGGGGGCTGGATTCCCAATATTGAGTTTAAGTACGGTATGACCGTCCGTTTCGAGCTGATCTGCTGCCTTTAGTACAGGTCCGCGAATTTCGTAACACACATTGTCGAGTTTGTTGGACTTTAAGATGGGCCCAAGTGTCCTCTGCGGTTCGGGGCTGTTCATAGCGGTTCCTGTTTGTTGGGCTACCGTGTCGCGGACAAGCGCTAGAATACCAACAGCGCTAAATTAGTTTTGCTAGTCTAAAGCCGGTGCTAGCGCTTAGCATCCTTAAAGTCATGAATTTGGAGAAAAAAGTGACGGTTGAAGTGGATAAAGTAGTCAAAACAGACGCCGAATGGCAGGCGCAGCTGTCAGCGGAAGAATATGCGGTCGCTCGGCAAGCGGNTACCGAGCGGCCTTTTACCGGCATGTATTGGGATGAGACGCGACCCGGTACGTATCACTGTAAATGTTGCGACAGTAAACTTTTTGATGCAGAAACCAAGTTTGATGCGGGTTGCGGTTGGCCAAGCTTCTATGCGCCGCTGTCCAGTGATGCGTTGGCGACACGCGAAGATTTAACGTTAGGTATGCGTCGAATAGAGGTGCTGTGCGCACGTTGCNATGCCCATCTTGGGCANGTATTTCCGGATGGCCCAAAACCNACTGGCCTGCGGTATTGTATGAACTCGGTGTCATTGACCTTGGAGGCAGGCCGATAGCTTGAGTTTCAAGGGGAGCGTTTAACGACCAATACCAGTTGGTCTGGGGAAGATTAAAAGGGGGGAGAGATGAGTCCAGCAGAGATAGCCGCTAAAGACCCACAACGGGCCGCATACATTATTGCAGAGACCGGTCAGGTCGTTACTTATGCCGAATTAGAAGCAGATGCGAACAGGGGCGCACAGTTTTTTCGCTCGCTTGGTTTACAGCGTGGCGACCACATCGCGCTGTTGTTAGAAAATCATCCGGATTTCTTCAAAATTTGTTGGGCGGCTCAGCGCTCGGGCTTGTATTTCACAGCGATCAGTTGGCGGTTACAGCAGGCAGAGGTTGAGTACATCGTTAACAATTGCGAAGCGCGGGTGTTTATCACGTCTGGCGACCGACGTGCGGTTGTAGAACCCCTTCAGGGTCGCATGGCACATGTTGAAGCGTGTTTTACCGTGGAAGGCGATATTCCCGGATACCGGTCTTGGCAGGATACCCTGGCAGCTATGCCGGCAGAGCCGATTGCAGANGAGTGTGAGGGCGCTGCCATGCTGTATTCCTCCGGCACGACGGGTTACCCGAAGGGAGTTAAACGTCCACTGCCTGAGCACGCCTATGGTGAAGGCGATGAAATCAACATAGCCGAGGTGTTGTACGGCTGTAACGAACAATCGATTTATCTGTCACCTGCGCCGCTGTATCACGCGGCGCCGCTCGCGTTCACGATGGGTTGCCTTCGCAATGGTACGACCGTCGTAGTGATGCAGCATTTTGAGGCGGAATACGCCCTAGAATGTGTTGAGAGATATCAGATTACCCACAGTCAATGGGTGCCAACGATGTTTGTGCGTATGCTGAAGCTGCCAGAGGAGGTTCGCACTAAATATGACGTCAGTACCATGCAGGCAGCGATTCATGCGGCGGCGCCATGTCCNATTCCGATCAAAGAAAAAATGATCGAATGGTGGGGGCCAGTGATTTTTGAATATTACGCAGGAACCGAGGGTAATGGTTTTGTGCAGTTAAATTCCGAGGAATGGCTTGAACATAAGGGTTCCGTGGGTAGGCCACTGAACTGTGAGTTGCACATCTGTAACGACGAGGGTGAGGAAGTGCCTGTGGGCGAATCGGGTACGATTTACTTTGCCGGCGGCGGTACTTTTGAATATTACAAAGACACTGAGAAGACTCAGGGCTCCTTGCATGCCAAAGGTTGGACCACGCTTGGGGATGTGGGTTATTTGGATGAGGACGGGTTTCTCTATCTGACGGATCGCAAGCATTTCATGATTATTTCTGGCGGCGTCAACATTTATCCTCAAGAAGCGGAAAATGTCTTGATCAATCATGACAAGGTGATGGATGTAGCCGTATTCGGCGTGCCCAATCCTGACTTCGGGGAAGAGGTGAAAGGTGTGGTGCAGCTGCGTAACCCAGAAGAGGCCAGCGCGTTGTTGGAGGTCGAACTGATCGATTATTGTCGAGAACACTTATCTGCGATCAAATGCCCACGCAGCATCGATTTTCGTGACGAATTGCCTCGCCATCCAACCGGCAAGCTCTATAAGCGCTTGTTGAAAGATGAATATTGGAATACTGCGAATTGAACGTTTCAGCGTCGACGCAACAGGTTGGCCGGTGAGTATTGATCACTCAGTGGCCGTTTGCGTAGATTCCAGTCTGGGCGAGCGCCGTCAGCGAGTGCGACCTCTTCAGCGATGCGGGTGATCGGCACGCCGTAGGGCTCTAATCTCGTCTTGAGGGCGTCAGCGCGCGCCAACAGCAGCGCTTCCTCTTGNGGGGTGCGATCATCCGAACTGCGTTGCGCTTGTGGAATTAAGATGACGCGATTGCCGGTATCTTTACGCCGATAATTAATAAAGTCTCCGAACACCTGACGATAGCTGTTGGATTCGTGATGATACAAATTGCTCGACGAGAAGGTGTTGGCGACTAAGGTGCCGTTAGGCGTCAATAAGTCGCGCATTTCTTGCAGGTATTCCACGGTCATTAAATGCTCTGGAATATAGTCGCCATTGAAAGCGTCTAAGACGACTAGGTCATAGCGTTGGCCTTTAATTTTGGCGCGTTTACCAAATACCCTTGCGTCTTCGGTAAAAATTCGGTTTTGCGCGTCTGTGCGGTAACCAAAGTAATCGGTGGCGACTCGAATAACCGCTGGATCGATTTCTACGGTATCAATCACGGAAGAAGGAACGAGTTCGCGAAGCGCCATGGGCAGCGTGCCGCCACCGAGCCCGACAATAAGAATTCTTTTAGGTGTCGGATTGAAGAGCAAGGCTGCCATGGTCATCTGGGCATAGGTAAACACCATTCTTTTTGGTTGCGCTAGGTCCTTGCAGCTCTGGTTGCTGTCTGACCGGACCAAGGTGAACTTTAAGCACAGCAGGTCATTATTCTGATGTACGAGAATGCGGGTATACAGTGAGCGTTCTTCGTGCAACACACCGTACTTGTCCGGGGCTGCTGCAGCATGAGTTGGCCAGAAGATAGAAAACAAAATGAACAGACGAATCCTCATGCGATCGTGACCTTGTGCGTNGCATTCATGACTTATTTGCTGAGGAATCTGTCTGCGGTGAAGGCCAGCACTGCGAGGAGTGCTAAGCAACTGATTAACAGCGTGATAATGGTGTTCATTTCAAACCACAAGACAAAGTAGAACGAGGTCATTAGCGTGCCAATGGCGCTGCCTAGGGTTGAAACGAAATAGAGCGCACCTGCCACGCGACCTGACTCGGCGACGTTGTCTACCAATAACCTAACGGAATAAGGCGAAATCATGCCTAAAATCACGGTGGGTAGACCGAATAGGACGATCGAGGCGATAAGTGATCCGTAGCGTGGGTCTTCTACGCGCAGAAAAATGAATTCCATTAACGCCTGCGCGTAGACTGTGAGGGGCAGCAGCAGCAAGGCGGCCACTGCGAAAATTGCGGCGAACCGGCTGGAAGACGGGTTGTGCACAGACAGCCTGCCGCCCAACAGGTAGCCGATAGACAATGACAGCATAAAGATTGTGATGATGCTGCCCCAGACGTAAATGCCGCTGCCGAAATAGGGCGCAAGGATACGCCCGCCCAGCAGCTCAAGTGACATGATCACAAAACCGCCGCTAAAGGCGAGCAAGTATATGACGGGGATCAACGGGTTCTCGCTATTTTTTATCGGTGACTTAGTTCAGCTCTTCGGTGGGCGCGCCGCTGTCCTTCCAGCCCCGGTAGCCCTCGCCGATATGGCAAACATTTTCGAGACCCATGTCTTGAACGGTTTTTGTCGATAAAGCAGAGCGCCACCCGCTTTGGCAATAAAACACGATTTTTTTACCCGACGCGAAAACCTCTTTGTGGTAAGGCGAAGACGGGTCGACCCAAAACTCCAGCATCCCGCGTGGTGCATGGAATGCGTTAGGAATTTTGCCTTCTCGCTGCAATTCGCGTGGATCTCGCAGGTCGACGAACAACGTGTTGTCGTCTTCGAGCAATACCTCGGCCTGGTCGATGTCCAGGGTTTCAATTTCGGCCAGCGCGTGATCAATCAGATCGCGATGCGTCACTTTAAGCATAGGAGTCCCCTTGATTATTTGCCCTGCCAATTGGGTGGGCGCTTTTCGGCAAAGGCCTTAGGCCCCTCAATAAAGTCGGCGCTACCGACCATGGCCTGCACGCTCGTATATTTAGCTTCCATCGCCTCTTGCAGTGAGGCGCTGTCCAGACTCTTGTAGACAACATCTTTGCTGGCACGAATAGACAATGGTGCGCACGCAATGATCTGTTGCGCCCAGTTCATTGCCGCATCCATAAGCTGCTCGTGTGGTACGACTTCGTTGACGAAGCCAAGTTGTACGCCTTCTTCTGCGCTGACGTGACGACCTGTAAGGATCATGCCAAGCGCCCGCTTTGGACCGATTTGCCGGGGTAATCTATTTAAGCCGCCGGCGAGTGCGGCAAGGCCGACTTTTGGTTCAGGCAGAGCAAATTTGGCTTGATCTGATGCGATGATGAGATCGCAGGCCAGCGCGATTTCAAATCCGCCGCCCATGGCGACACCGTTAACAGCGGCGATTACTGGTTTATGCATGTCAAAACGAGAGGTCAGCCCGCCAAAGCCGCGGGGCATTGGTACCCGCTCGCCGCCTTCGGCTTGATAGCGTAGGTCATTGCCGGCACTGAATCCGCGGCCTTCGCCGGTGATTATGGCCACCCAAAGATCATCGTCAGCGGCAAAGTCGTCGAACACCTCACCCAATTCGGCGTTACCCGGGGGGTGTAACGCATTCAGCCGATCGGGCCGATTGATCCGTACGGTCATGATGTGGTCGGCTTTTTCTACTAGACAATATTCGCCCATGATTCCTCTCCATTCCTGATGTAAAAGACTGCTGCTACAACCTTAACCGAACATACCCAAGTGTGAACAGTCGTTGAATTGGCCTAGGCTGGCCTCGTCGCCAAGTTTAAGTTCGGTGAGGCTGCAATTGTTAAAATGGTAGTCGCCCCACTTGCTAGGATCGTCATGCAGCAGCGTTGCTAGGGCGATGGCCATGGCGGCACCATGACTGACCACGAGTACCGTGCCGTCGTCGTTGTGTGATTGTGTAATCTGTTCAAGGCTGTTGCGCATGCGCAGCGCGACGTCAGCAAGGCTTTCGCCATTTGGTGGCCGCCACTGTGGGTCCTTGGTGCACCGTTCAGTCAACTGATGGTCGATTTGCAGTTGGCTGTATTTTTCTCCTTCCCAGTCGCCGATTGACATCTCAGCAAGCCCGTCAATGATCTTGGGTTGGTGCGGCAAGTGAGCGGTGGCCAATCTGCCGGTATGTTTGCAGCGCTGTAGAGGGCTGGTGTAGACCGCACTGATTTCTTGGATACGACGCAACGCTCTGGAGGTTAACGACGCCTGAATACGCCCTTTTAAGGTCAGTGCACTGTCCGTCGAACCATGCCAGCGCCCTTGTCGATTGGCTTTTATTTGCCCGTGGCGCAACAGTAAAAGAGTAATGCTCATGTTTTTGCGGCTTCGCCGGTGTGTCCAAAGCGCTCTGCCACCAAACAAGCTACCAAGTCACCTTCGACATTTACTGCCGTGCGGAATGTATCTAACGGCCGTTCAATAATTAGCAGCAATCCTATCGCTTCGAGCGGAATGCCTACGGCGATTAAAACAAGCTGCATTCCAGCCATTGAGCCTGACGGCATGCCTGGCGCACCGACAGACGACAACATGGCAACGATGAATACCGCAACGATGCCCACTGTGCCCAGTTCGACACCGAACATGTAGGCAAGGAACACCGCAGCGACCCCTTCGAATAAAGCGGTACCGTCCATGTTGGCAGTAGCGCCGAGAGGCAAAACAAATGCGCTCCGCGCACGTTTTACCTGCAGCTGTTGCTCGGCAGTGGTCATTGATAATGGCAAGGTGGCGGCGCTGGAGGAGGTCGCGAGTGCAGTAATCAACGGTTGGACGATTAGTCGCAGGAAGCGCCACGGCGGAATGCCAGACACCCACCAGGCCAGTGTCGGCAATATGATCAAGCCGTGCACCATGGTTGCGCCTAACACCACGCCTGCGAATTGCGCTAATGCCGAGACTGTATCCAAATTAATCTGTGTTGACAGTTGATACGTCACTGCAAACAACCCCAGCGGCAATGCCATTAGCACCCAGCCGGCGAGACGATATATTCCCTGGGTAATGTCTGAGAGCAGCCGCGGCAATGGTGAGTCATCTTCGATGGTTAAAGCGGTGGCCGTGCCGAACAGTATGGCGATCACGAGGATGCCAAGAATATTCATTTCACCGAGTGCCGTGAACGGATTAGTGAGCATCCTTTGAAGCAATGAATTGGCTAGGGCGAATAAGGAACCGTCGCCGGGATCGATCAAACGTGGTGCGGTTGCGCCAACACTGGCGTAGGCTCCGGGGTCTTCAACCAGCGGCGCAAAGGCGGTCCAAGGGTGAATAAAAAACACCACGATCAGACCGATGGCCACCGCGATTGCGGTAGTAAACAGATAATAGCCGAGTGTTACGGCGCCTAGGCGTCCCATGGAGCGGGTATTGCGCAGTTCCATAACACCGCTGATCAGCGAAAAGAATATCAGTGGCGCGATGAGCATTTTCAGAGCGGCGAAAAAAGCGGTCCGCAGCAATTCGGTCAATTGCTCTAACCACTCCAATGGCGGCAAAAATTGCGCGCATAGCCAGCCTAAGGCGGCAGCGCCAATAACCAGTAATGCGAATTTTGGTGAATACATGTCGGCCTGCCACTCTGACTTCCAAGTCGCTCAGTGTAATCGGCTGCTGCCCTGAGTTGCCAGTCGGAGCCGCAATTTTGTTATGGTGCCGCTTCTTTATATGTCGATGATAGGAATCGCATGAACGGGTTGCAGCGGCTTGGATACNGTCGAATCTGGCTATTGCTGGCGGTNACTCTGAATGCCTGTGGCGGACCGCAGTGGCCGGCATACGAGTTTCTGCAAGGCTCGACTATGGGCACCTATTACCGCGTTCAATATGCAGCGTCTGACTCCTGTCGGCCGAGTCAATTTGTATTAGAGCAGCAGTTGATCGCATTCAACCAAAGTTTGTCGACGTACATAGAGGATTCTGAACTTAGTCTGCTTAACGAAGTGCCGGCACAGCAAACTAGAACCATGAGCGAACGCCTTAGTGTGGCCTTGACGGCCGCCCTTGAACTTTGGCGAGACACGGACGGAGCTTTTGATGTCACAGTAGGGCCACTGGTCAATATTTGGGGTTTTGGTCCTGACAAGGCGGTGCAGTGGCCACCCACCGAGANGTCGCAGCGNNTGGCCGCGGCAAGCGTAGGGATGCAGCATNTCGAACTGCTCCCGAACAGACAGATCCGTAAACATCTGGCCACGACATATATCGATCTTTCGTCTATCGCTAAAGGTCAGGCTGTTGACGAGGTGAGCCAGATAATGGCGANCCTTGGGTGCGAACATTTTCTGGTTGATATAGGTGGCGAAGTGCGGGCCAGCGGATTGAATAGCGAACGCCGGCCATGGCGAGTCGGTATAGAAGTGCCGAGGTCAGGGCAGCAAGGCTCGGTGCAAAGAGTTCTCTCTGTGACTGATAATAGTGTCGCGACTTCAGGNGACTATCGTAATTTCCGCGTGGCGGACGGCTTGCGGGTGGATCATGTCATCGACCCAAGNATCGGCGCCCCTGCGTCCAACAATGTCGTTTCGGTGACCGTGGTGCATCCAAGTGCCATGTGGGCTGATGCTTATGCAACGGCTTTAATGGTACTTGGGGTCGAGCAAGGGCTTGCCTACGCGAAGCAGCATGGCCTTGCGGCGCTAATCTTGACAAAAAGTGCCGACGCTAAGGTTGCTGAGCGGTATACTTCTGCNATGCAAACCTATCTGCTCAGTAACNCGGAGTAAGCGAAGCCATGACCACTGTACTTTTTGCTTTCGGATTTATGTTGTTAATGGTCGCGCTGATGGCCGTGGGCGTGGTTTTTGGCCGTAAGCCGATTGCNGGAAGTTGCGGCGGTATGAAGGCGCTGGGCATGGAAATGGAATGCGAAATTTGTGGCGGTGACCCTCAGCAGTGCGACAGTGATTCCGCGGGTATTGATCGACTGGTTACCCGGCGCGGGCGCTAGATTGCCGGCGTCTGGCGGGCCAAGCGCGTGAGAACTTTGACCTGGGCTCTAGCGCTCCGGTTTGTGCTCAGTCCGATCANTAGTCTTTCCTATGTCAGCAAGCTGGCGTTTACCGGTCTGATCGTAAGTACTGGGGTATTGTTGCTGGTTCTTTCTGTGGTTAATGGTTTTGACCGCGAGTTGCGCGATCGGGTGCTGGCGGTGAATCCCCATTTTGTTGTGACCCTCGCTGGCGGACGTCCACTGGCTGATACGCAAATCGATGCCGAANTACTGGTCGCCAATGGGATGGAGTATCTGGTACCCGTAGTTCAAGCAACGGTNGTGTTGGCCGCTGATGACAAACTGGCGACGGCACAATTGAAGGGTATAGATCCCCAACTCTATTCACGGGTGAGTGATGTGGGATCGTTTCTGACAGTTAACGCGCAGCGAACTGAGCCATCTGTCGGCACGCTTGAGGCTTTGGAACAGGATCGTTTTGCAATTGTCGTTGGCGCTACGCTGGCTAAGCGCCTCGGAATAACCGTCGGTGACCTTGTCGTAGTCATGCTTGCTGAGCCTAAGGTCTCTATTGCTGGCCCACTGATCCGGCAAAAACGTTTTGAAGTTATTGATGTATTCGACAGCGGTTCGCAGCTCGACGGCCAAGGCGCCTTTGTCAGTTTGGTAAATGCGCAGCGCTTGTTGCAGTTAGGTCATAGTGTCAACGCTCTGGACGGGCGGTTGTTGGAATTNTTTGATTTTGCAACGGCGCGGCAATTTTTACGCTCGCGATTTTCTGATGCATCGAGTGTGCGCAGTTGGATGTCAACGTACGGCAATCTTTATCAGGCCATCGCCGTCCAGAAAGTGACCATGTTTGCGCTGTTTTCCTTGCTCATTGGCGTGGCAGCTTTCAATCTGATTTCGAGTCTGATGATGATGGTGGAGCGTCACGCCGCCGACGTTGCCATCCTCCGCAGCATGGGTGCAACCGGCGCTCAAATTGTCGGATTGTTTTGTTGCCTTGGGATGTTGTTGGGGGGCGGGGGTATCATGCTTGGGTTGTTCATAGGCTGGATGGCGGCCCTTGGATTGGCGCAAGTGTTTCCATTATTACAGTGGTTGTTGGGNTTCGATTTGATGAGCCAGTATTTTATCTCTTACCTACCCGTCGACGTGCAGTTGACGGATGTGGTGAACATATTCGTGTTCGCGATTGGTTTGTCATTTTTGGCGAGTGTCTATCCGGCCTGGCGCGCTGCCAAGCTGTTGCCGTCTAGGGTGCTCGCGTATGAGTGATCACATGATTTTGACCGCCCAAGGGCTGCATAAGAGTTTCTATCAAAGCGCCNTAGAAGTACCGGTGCTGAACGGCGTGGATTTGCAGTTGGTAGAAGGGGAGCATTTNGCCATCGTTGGCCGCTCGGGTTCTGGGAAGAGCAGTCTNCTGCATCTGCTNGGCGGATTGGATTCTGCCGATCGCGGCACTGTGGAAATCGACGGAGTCGATCTGCTNGGTGCTGACGCGAACGGCCGTGCGCGGATACGCCGCGAAAAAATGGGCTTTGTGTATCAGCAACATCATTTGCTGGCNGAGTTTTCGGCGGAGGAAAACGTCGCCATACCGCAGCGCCTGCTTGGCGTTGGCGAATCGTTAGCGCAACAAGCGGCTCGCGAGATGCTGGCGCTTGTGGGGTTGGAGGATCGTTTGAATCATTTGCCAANTGCGTTGTCAGGCGGCGAGCGACAGCGTGTTGCGGTGGCCAGAGCGCTGGTGAACAAGCCTCAGGTGGTATTGGCAGATGAGCCTACCGGTAGTCTAGATCGTGCCAGTGCTGAGAGCTTGATGGACCTGTTGTCTAACCTCAGTAGGGCTCAGGGCATGTCTTTTGTTGTGGTTACGCATGATGTCTCCATGCTGCAGCGATTTGATCGAGTTGAGTGCTTGGACGCCGGAATATTACAGCCCATGCATTCTTTGGCCGAGTAAGTGTCGCCGCCATGTCTTTAACTCTTNGGATGGCGGCGCGATTGATTGCTCGCGGTGGTCGTGGTTTTTCTCGATTCGTAAGTTGGGTGTCCGTCATCGGGCTAACCTTGGGCGTCATGTCGCTTACAGCGGTAATGGCGGTCATGAACGGCTTTGACCANGAGCTCAAACAGCGTTTGTTAGGTGCGGTACCGCACATCACGATAACCAATGCCCAGACGACGACGCAGTTACTTGAACTTGCGGAAACAGATTCTAGAATCCGGCAAATTGCGCCGTATTTTCGCGGTTTTGGCGTCATCACGCAGCATGGCAGGGTTCAACCTGTTACTGCAGTTGCCATGAATAAGTCCGGATTCGAGGCGCAGCCGCAATTGCTTGACGCATTGTCAGACGATGCGCTCGTGGCATTAATTGATGCGCCCAATGGCGTGTTGATCGGTAGGCCACTCGCCCGTGCTCTGGGTTTGCTGCAAGGCGACAGTTTGAATCTGCTATTAACCGTTCCAAAGCGCGAAAGTCTTGGCTCTCGCTTGGTGCGATTAAAAGTTGTTGGAACCTTCGAGCTCGGCGCGGATCCAGACTATGGGCTGCTGTTGCTCAATCTCGGTGCTAGGCCGATGCAGGATTGGCGCGAATTGGGAGAGACAGGGTTGCGCATGCAGTTGCACAATGCCTTAGACGCAGAAGCGTTGGTGCACGAATTGGAGCGCGAGCCCGATCTTTGGGTGGATCAATCTCAGATAATGCTGAACAGTTGGGTTGATGAATACGGTGAATTGTTTCAAGCGGTGGCCTTGGAAAAGACTCTGATGGGAACACTGCTGCTGTTGGTTATCGCCATCGCCGGCTTCAATATCGTGTCTGGGCAAATCATGATGGTGAACGATAAGCGCGCAGATATCGCAATCTTACGCACTATGGGNGCTGATCAATCAATGGTGCGTCGGGTATTTCTACTCCACGGCTCGCTGGTCGGTTTGGTGGGTACGACAATTGGACTTTTGGCCGGGGTGGTCTTGGCGCAGCAGGTCAACCAAATTGTAGATGCGCTAGAGTGGCTAACAGGCCGTCACCTCTTAGACGGCTCGTATTTTGTCGAGGTTCCAAGTCGCATTAACGGGGTTGATCTCTTTTTAACCGGGCTCGCAGCGGCTGGCCTTGCGATATGGGCTGCCTGGCTGCCCGCACATCGGGCGAGTCAAATGAACCCGNTAGAAAATCTTAAGGTCTAATCCTGTTTGCCGTCGCTTAGCGCCTAAATTCTGCGGTTGCGCCATCTCCGGATGGCACGCGTGCGCCAAACTAGGCGCGCCAATACGAAACCGCTGACTGCAGTTACCCATGAGCACACCAAGCAGCCGAGCAAAAATGGATAGCCAATTCGCGCTGCGTTGTCGAGAAACCAGTTAAAGCTCCAAGCAAAGCTGTCTATTGATGGCTCAACGCCTAATAACCACGCNCCTAATTTGTAGGCGAAGTAGAACATTGGTCCCATGGTCAGCGGGTTGCTGACCCATACCAATAATACGCTGATGGGTAAGTTGGCCTTGATCCAAATTGCAGCCAGTGCGGCCAATAACATTTGCGACGGTACCGGAAGAAACGCACAAAACAGGCCAATAAAAACAGCAGTAGAAACTGANCGACGGTTCACATGCCACAGCTGAGAATGTTCAAGCAAATGGGCGACCGGCTGCAGGGACGAATGCCTACGCATTTTGTCTGCAGTTGGCAGGTATTTTAGAAGGGTCTTTTTGGGCATAACTGCATTGTTAAATTTGGGCGCTCAGCACGATCGCCAAACAAATGACGATGGAGTTGGAGTATTAGGCTTAACTTAAACTATATCTTGATCCTAGGCATTGTGGTTTCTGTATTTCGTGTTGCAGATAGCTGGCAACAGGTGAAATCGAGCACTTTACCCGCATGCGCCATTGGGCAAGACGTCCTATTAAAGCTAAAAATTGATGAACTGCAACGGCACACGCCTGAGCAAATTCAGGGTCGGTTTAGCGTCCTCAGTACGCTAAACAATGCTTGTGTGGGTTTAGAGGGAAATACCTTGAGGCTGAGTTGGCGGAACAATACCGATGGCTTGGTAACCGGCGATATTGTGGTGGCGAAGGTCCGCTTAAAACCGCCTTGGGGCAGCTTNAACGCGGGCGGCTTCGATTATCAACAATGGNTACTTGCCTCGGCTTACAACGCTACNGGTTATGTAAAACANGGCTATCTCGAGAACTCGCAGGATCGCCCAAAAGTGGCAAATTGGGTTCGCTCGGTCATTGAACGGGCGGGGTTGGTTGAAACCGGAGCACTTATAGCGCTCGCGTTGGGTGATAAGGGCGGTGTCGTGCCCGGAGATTGGCGGCGGCTGCGCCGCACAGGCACGCTTCACCTGTTTGTTGTTTCGGGGCTCCACGTTGGTCTAATCGGCGGCTGGCTGTATTTGTTGTGTTTGATGTGTTCGCGGTTTTTCGGATTATTTTTCCAAACTGCGGTGCAAGGCCATCGCAGTGCCGCCGTGCTGTCGCTGCTAGGGATTGCTGCTTATGCATGGCTCAGCGGGCTGCAACCACCCGTGCTGCGGGCCGCGCTGATGGCAGCTGTTGTGGTGCTCGCCGACCTGACGCGGCGGCGTTCTGTACCGTTGCGGCTGCTGTTGCTGACCTTTACTGTGGCTGTGATACTCCAGCCTCTCGCGGTTTTTAAGCAGGGTCTTTGGCTGTCCTATGTCGCGGTTGCGGCGCTGTGTTGGGCGGTAGTTGGCTACCGCAGGTTGCCCTCCAAGNTTATCGCTTTTGTGCGCGTGCAATTTGTCCTNTTTCTTTTGATGGCGCCGGTNTTGGGCGTATTGGTCGGTGCTATACCGTTGCTGAGCATCCCGGNAAACTTATTTGCAGTGCCGGCGATAACACTGGTTGCATTGCCTAGTTTGCTACTCGGTATTTTGCTTGAACCGTTGCTGCCTATTTTGAGCAGTGTCTTACTGATTGTTGCGGATCTTGCTGTCATTACAACGAAGGCGTTATTAGATGCGCTGATTCGGGCCACGCCAGAGCGCGCGCTGAGCATTGGCTATTTCTCTCTAGCTACCTCACTCGTCGCCGGCCTAGCTGCGTTGGCCTATTGCCTGCCTCTGTCCGGAACCCATAAGTGCGCTGCTTTGCTTGGATTGTCGTGTNTGTTNCTCGCTAATCGAGCCGATGTCAGCTTTGGGCAGGTGCGGCTGCAAGTCCTGGATGTAGGGCAGGGCAGTGCTGCGATTTTAGACACTCGAACTCGGCGTATGGTGATCGACGCAGGTCCCAAATTTGACAATCGATTCGACGCTGGCGAATCGATCGTCATTCCGACTCTTCGCAGTACAGGGTTTGACCAAATCGATCTGTTGCTGCTCACGCATATGGATAATGACCACGCTGGGGGGCACGCTGCGTTGGCGCATCGCTATCCGAATGCCGAACAAATGCTTGGCGCAGATGAATGTGTTCATAATAAATCATGGTTATGGGACGGCGTGCGATTCACTGTTTTGCAGCATGCTAATGGCGTTAGTCGTAATGACCGCTCGTGTACCCTATTGGTTGAGAGTGGGGTTTTAGGTGATGGGCCTTCGCATGCGATCTATCTGAGTGGCGACGTGTCGACCNCTGCAGAGGATGTGTTGATGACGTGGTTGCCGAGACGACTTGCGCTACTGGTTAAACCGCACCATGGCAGTCGATCCTCCTCATCCTCAGCCGTTGTTCGTCATGTCGCGCCAAGGTGGGCGGTGCACAGCGCGGGTCGCTTTAATCGTTATGGGCATCCGCGCAAAATAGTGATTCAACGGTATGGGTTGGAAGGCGCTGGGCAGGTGGTTACGGGGCTGTNCGGAGCGGTTACTTGGAGCAGTTCAACGGCAGATCACCTATTTACTCAGCGTGACCGTTGGTTGGATGCGCCGCGGTAATCCGCGCGGCGTCCGCTTGACGAATTAGTTGTCGTAAAGAATCCAGCAGTTCGGTTTGTTCATCTGGGTTTAAAAAGCGACCAATCTCAAGCTCTGTGCCCTTATGCACCAAAGACACTTTTTTGCGATACCAAGGGTGGAGNGCCTGTTTTACTTGGATTTTGGTAAAGAAGCGTTGCCAGGTGTACGTTTGTTGTGGTCGTTTGATGCCGACTTCCAGCGTGATCATTTCGGGTGTTAGTGATAGGACCTCCTGCAGGCTCGAGCGACGCAAGCACAGCCACAAGCAGTAGCTTAATACGGCCATCTCCAATGCAGTGAAGGGCAGAACAACCCAATAGCCCATGGCGGTGAATGCCAGCGCGATGCTGAAAGAAACAGTCATCATAAACAGCAAAAAATACCGAAGCGCCTTCCAGCTCAANGAGTGGTTGGGCTGCATNGTAATCGTGCCAACCACTTGCTCCGAGCCTTCGTTGGGCGCATGNGAAATGCAATGAATCATTAACGATTGAGTACCAGAAAATTCAGTTGAAGTTGACGGGATATGTTGTCGAAATGCTGTGAAATCNTTCAAACACAATTGGGACATGCGCTTGAAAATAAATGTTCTGACCACANTTTAGCCNTTAAGTAATCAAGCGTGTAAGNNNTTGCGCGCGCAGGCGCGGAGCATTAATGGAAGCATTCACTCAAAGAGTTGAGGTTGCGTTGAATGATGCGCAGCATTCGGCCCAGACGCTGCATCACGCGGAGTTGCAACCGCTGCATGTACTTGCGGCGTTTTTCGACATGAATGAATCACTCGCGGTAGATTTTGCTAATCAGCGTAGTGTTCTGCCCGAGGTTCGTGGGCGACTAAAGACNGCGATCGCGGATCTGCCAAGGCTGGGGCACTNGGCAAGCGAGATTCGTATGGGCAGCGATTTAGCGCGNGTGCTTGGGGCTGCGCGAAAGTATAGCGAAACGGCNGGTGATCGNTATGTGCCTGAAGAATGGGTGTTGTTGGCGCTGGTCGAAGAACCAGCGCTTAGGCAGCTATTGAAACCATTTGGCATTTCCCCGCAACAGGTTAAAGCTGCCGCGAGTACGCATCGTCAAGGAAAGAAAGTGTTAGATAAAAATGAAGAAGATCAGCGGTTGGCGTTAGAGAAATACACNATAGATCTCACCGCCCGAGCGTTGGAAGGTAAGTTGGATCCAGTGATTGGTCGCGACGAGGAAATTCGCCGTACCGTGCAGGTGTTACAGCGGCGGACAAAAAATAATCCGGTACTTATTGGCGAGCCTGGCGTTGGCAAGACAGCGATCGTTGAGGGTTTGGCGCAACGGATCATCAACGGTGAAGTTGCTGAATCCTTGAAAGATAAAAAAGTGTTGTCGCTGGATATGGGCGCCTTGATCGCTGGCGCGAAGTATCGGGGTGAGTTTGAGGAGCGCCTGAAAGCTGTGCTGAATGACCTCAGTAAACAAGAAGGCCGGATCATTTTGTTTATCGATGAACTGCACACTATGGTTGGGGCGGGTAAAGCCGAGGGCGCGATGGACGCCGGTAACATGCTCAAACCGGCCTTGGCGCGCGGCGAGCTTCACTGTGTGGGCGCAACAACGCTGGATGAATATCGCACCTATATCGAAAAAGACGCCGCTTTGGAGCGGCGGTTCCAGAAGGNTCAAGTCGACCAGCCCGATTTGCAGAGNACTGTGGCCATTCTTCGGGGTCTCAAGGAGCGCTACGAAGTACATCATGGCGTGAATATTACCGATCCAGCAATTGTCGCGGCGGCCACGTTGTCGCATCGCTATATAACGGATAGGCAATTGCCGGATAAGGCTATCGATCTGATTGATGAAGCCGCAAGCCGTATTCGTTTAGAAATAGATTCCAAGCCCGAGAGCATGGATGTGCTNGAGCGGCGTTTAATGCAGATTCGGATGGAAATCGAGGCGTTAAAGAAAGAGCAGGATGAGGCNAGTCGAGCGCGTCTTGAAGAATTAAAAAACACCGCTATTGAACTGGAGCAGGACTACAGTCGGCTCGATGAGGTGCTGCAGCAGGAAAAAGCGGCTCTCAAGGGTGCGCAGGGTACAAAAGAAGCGCTGGAGTCTGCGCGGCTCGAGTTTGCTGCGGCACGAAGAGAAGGCGATTTAACGCGGATGTCCGAATTGCAGTATGGCGTTATCCCAGACTTAGAAAAACAAATTGCTGACGCGCCCGAATCTACGCAAGGCAATCAGTTGCTGCGGGACAGGGTGACAGAAGAGGAGATAGCCGAGGTCGTTGCTAAGTGGACGGGTATTCCTGTTGCGCGGTTAATGTCTGCCGAAAAACAAAGATTGCTGCAGCTAGAAGACGAGTTGTCAAAACGAGTCGTTGGTCAGCAATCGGGTATCGAAGCGGTAAGCCAAGCGGTTCGCAGAGCTCGCGCTGGACTGGCGGAGCCGGGCCGCCCAAATGGTTCGTTTATGTTCCTCGGGCCTACCGGCGTGGGTAAAACTGAACTCTGTAAAGCGTTGGCTGAAGTGTTGTTCGACAGTGCTGAAGCACTGTTACGCATTGATATGTCCGAATTTATGGAAAAGCATTCGGTAGCCCGGCTCATTGGCGCACCTCCCGGATATGTCGGTTATGAAGAAGGCGGCTACTTAACGGAAGCGGTCCGGCGTAAGCCTTACTCGCTGATACTGTTGGACGAGATCGAAAAAGCCCATGGCGACGTGTTTAATATTTTGCTTCAGGTGCTTGATGATGGCCGGCTCACCGACGGGCATGGCAGAACGGTAGACTTTACTAATTGCGTGCTTGTTATGACCTCTAATCTTGGTTCGGAAGCGATTCAGGCTCTGAGCGAAGACGGCCATGAGGCACGCATAGAAAGCACGGTTATGGGCATAGTTGCTCAGCACTTTCGGCCCGAATTCATCAACCGAATCGACGACACTGTGGTTTTTAAACCACTAGGTGAGGAGCAAATTGGGCAAATCGCTCAATTGCAGTTGGATGCATTGAATCGGCGTCTCGCTGAACAGGATTTGCAACTGACACTCAGTGAAGATGGGTTCAACGCGGTAACAACAGCGGGATACGACGTGGTTTACGGTGCCCGACCCTTGAAAAGAGCGATACAGCGTCTGGTAGAGAACCCTCTTGCCAATCGAATATTGGCCGGAACGTTCGCTCCGGGTACAAAAATCCTCGGTGAGTGGCAGGGTGAATGTCTAAATTTCAGTGAAATGAAGGCAGAATAAAATATTGTATAAATATACAGTATCCGTAAACTAGTAGCGGTGAAAACGTGCGATCCAATTCAGCAAGATTGGCTCTCAGAGGAGAGTGCCGATTTGAGTTGTACTGTCGAAGCGATGAGGCAGACCGTCAATACACCCAAGCCCGAGGTCCCGCTCGGCGTTACGCTGCCTCTCTTTGTCGAGCCTAATCAAGTAGAGGCTCCGGTGGTTGCGGTTGTTCCAGTGGCTTCAGCTTCAGAGCGCGCCCAATTACAACGGCAACTTAAGGGCGCTTGGGTTGCGGCCACGCCGCCCCTTAAGGCCGTTGATCCGGTTCTTGAGCACCTGAATTCTGCGATGCATCTCGCCGAATCGCTTCGAGGCCCGGCCAAAAAATGCTCTTACCGGCAAAAGAAAAGCACTGGAGTATTGATCTGTCAGCACTTGGTGGCCGCACTAAAGTTGGCGGACACCCCCTCTGATGGCGCAAAAAGCCAATCAACGCGGAACGTCCAAGTATCGCACCTAACACGGCATTCCAGCTAAAATAACGTCTTCTAAACAGAAGGCTGCGTTAGCGTGCTGAAAAAATGTTTATTCCCGGTAGCCGGATACGGCACACGGTTTCTGCCTGCGACCAAGGCTATGCCCAAAGAAATGCTGCCGATATTGGACAAACCGTTAATCCAATATGGTGTGGAGGAAGCGGCCCAGGCTGGGTTAAAAAGCGTTTGTTTTGTTACTGGGCGAGGCAAACGCGCCATCGAAGACCATTTCGACGTTAATGTTGAATTAGAAAACTCTATTGCTGGAACGGGCAAAGAAGCGGCGCTCGCAGGCATACGCGAACTGATTGACCAGTGTTCCTTTTCGTACACGCGACAGCGACAGATGCTGGGTCTCGGGCATGCGATTTTAACCGGGCGACGCATCATCGGTGACGAGCCTTTCGGAGTCATATTGGCAGATGATCTTTGTTTAACGGCAGATAGTGAGCCCGGCGTCATGGCACAAATGACAGCACTGTATGAACAGCATCGGTGCAGTATCATTGCCATCGAAGAAGTCCCCGCTGATCAAGTGGATCGTTATGGGGTTATTGCGGGCGACGCGATAAATGNAGATTTGATNAGGGTCAAAGANATGGTNGAAAAGCCGGCACTTGACCAAGCGCNGAGTAACTTAGCCATTATAGGGCGTTATATTCTTACCCCCGACATCTTCGATGTTCTTGAAAATATTCCTGCGGGCCGTAATGGCGAGGTGCAGATCACTGATGCCNTACTGCAACAGGCTCAACAGGGTAAAGTCGTCGCCTANAAATTTAAGGGTCGCCGCATTGATTGCGGCACGGTTGACGGATTCGTAGAAGCGACCAATTACTGTTTCGAACGTATGGGCAGGTAAGCTGATGTCGATTGAATTTGCACTTAGTCAGGTCGCCGCTCGTGCCAGTGCGCCGATGAACTTGCGGCAACCGATTGAATTGGATGGGTTGCCCACACCTGCGCTGGTCCTAGAGCGCGCGGCTATGGAGCGCAACNTGCGTAAGATGGCCGATCATCTGCAGCGCTCAAACAAGGGCTTTCGGCCCCACAGTAAGACCCATAAATGTCCCACGATAGCCGCATTACAGATGGATATGGGGGCGGTGGGCGTATGCGCAGCCAAGATCAGTGANGCGGCGATTATGTTGGCTGCGGGAATTCGGTCGGTGCTGATTACATCGCCCATCGCCACTTCGGCCAAAGCNNGGGCGCTCAATTCTTTGCTTGCGGANTACCCCGATCAGCAACTGNTTATGGTAATCGACTCCGATCAGGGATTGGCGGCGCTGCAAAATGCGCTCGACNCNGAGCGNCGGCTGGGNCTGTTGGTTGATATCGACCTCAGTATGGGCAGAACGGGGACGCGCGAGGTCGACACAATGCTGCGTTTAATCGATGCCATAGTGGGTGACGATCGATTCGAATTTCGCGGCATTCAACACTATGCCGGTCATCTGATGCACATCGAAGACTATGCAAAGCGACGTGATAGGTCTCTTGCTTCGTGGGCGCGATTAGATGAGTTTTTCGCGGCTCTCGAGCACCGTGGCATTCCGTTAGATATTGTAACCGGCGGGGGCACAGGCACTTATGATGTGGATGTCGCGGTCGAGCGGCTAACCGACGTGCAAGTAGGNAGTTATATNTTTATGGATGAAGAGTATCGAGTTTTAGCGAGCGCGGAGGATAGTCGTTTCGAAGATTTTGAACTCGCTCTGACGGTCGCTTGCAGCACCATTAGCCAACCGCAGCCAAAGACAATAACAGTGGATGGCGGCTATAAAGCGTTTGCTTCTGACTCGGTAAATCCGGTATGCGACGATTTGCCGGGTGTTGAGTTTCGATTTGCTGGCGATGAGCACGGCGTATTGCTTTTGGGTGAGGGGCAGCAAGAAGTGCAACTTGGCCAAGTGTTGAGGTTCGCCGCTCCACATTGCGATCCGACCGTTAATTTGCACGACTACTATTGGGTGTTAGAAGACGATGGGTTAGTGCATAGCGTTTGGCCGATCAGCGCGCGAGGTTGCAGTTGGTAGCTCATCATCGATCTGACCGAACGTTATCGTGATTGACGTCATTCTTGCAGGTGGATGGCTGATGTTGCCAATTCTTAGTTGCAGTGTTGTTGCGGCCGCGATTTGCGTAGAGCGTTATTGGTCGTTGCGCGAAGAGTTGGTTATGCCGCCTGAACTTTTGGCGTTGACCATACCGCAGCTGCAACAGGTGCTGGAGGATTCAGCGTCTCGTGAGCAGTTGCTGCTGCATTCTCCTCTGGGTGCTGTGTTAGCGGTATTGGGGGAGTCCGATGTCGATGAGATGGAAAGCGCCAGAGAGGCTGCCTTGACGACGGTTGGTCATGAGCTTGAAACCTATCTGACCGCCTTGGGGATCATTGCTTTGATCACCCCTTTGTTGGGTATTTTGGGCACTGTTGTCGGCATGATCGACGTGTTTACATCCTTGGTGTCCGCGTCTGGCGAGACCGCGGCGCTCGCTGGAGGTATTTCTACCGCCCTCATTACGACCGCTGCTGGTTTATCGATCGCGATCCCAACGTTGGTTGCGCATCGATTACTGCTGCGCAAGGTTGATACGTTGCTGTTGATATTGGATGAAGCGAGTCAACGCTGGCGGGTGCGATTGAGCGCGGAGCGTCGCGGCTGATGGCTGTCGCGAGGCGGCGCCATCGCTATGAATCTGTGTTAGAACTGACGCCATTACTTGACGTTATTTTTTTACTGTTAATTTTCTTTATGGTGTCGACATCGTTTGTTGTAAATCGAGAAATTTTGATTCAACTTCCGGAATCAAGTAGCGCCAATATAGAATCCACTGATCATCAATTAACTATGGGGATAGATGCGGACGGTAATTTTTCCCTTGACGGCGTGACATTTGGAGAGAGCAAAGTTGCGGCGCTCGCTGAAGTTCTCAAGGGTAAACTTGGCTCTGGCTTAGGTGAAAAACCAGCAATTCGACTGGATGTTGACAAAGCCACTGATTATCGATTTGTAATCAAAGCCATGGACGCTTGCCGACAAGCGGGCATCAGCGATGTTCGTCTGAATACTCGCAGCAAAGATTGAAGAAATAACAATGGCCAGTTCCGATTGGGATACATACAAGCGTCTGCTCAGTTATCTAGCGCCCTATTGGTTCTTGTTTGCCATTTCTGTGCTCGGATTTTTGTTGGCGGCGGGGGCTGAAGGCTATTTTGTTCGCTTGTTCGGCAACTTGATCGATGAATGGGATAACGAGGCGGCGAGAGCCGCTGCTACGATCCCATTATTGATGGCGGCGGCGGCAGGATTTCGAGCGATAGGCACCGTAATTGGCGAAAGCGTAATGGCTAAAGTCTCCTTCAATATGGTGTTTAATCTGCGTCAACAATTATTCGACCAGCTGTTGCGTTTGCCCAATCACTATTTTGACGCCAACGCACAGGGTCATATTGTTTCGCGCATCACCTTCACCGTTACGCAACTCCGCGACACCAGCACCGATGCGATTCGAGCGATCGTTCAGGACGGTCTTAAAGTTATTGTAATTGTTGGGTTTATGTTGGCTCTGAACTGGCGCCTAACTCTTATCTTTATCGCTTCAGCGCCCCTCTTGGCGTTGGTTGTGGTATTCGCCAGCGGCCGATTTCGTCGCATCGCTAAACGTATTCAGCATTCAATGGGTGATGTGACTCATGTGGTTTCTGAAGCAGTGAATGGCTTCAAGGTTGTCAAGACGTTTGGCGGTGAGCGTTATGAGCAGAGTCGTTTTGATCGTGCCAGTAAAGTGAATCGTCAGCAGAATTTAAAGATGGCGATGACTCGTGTTTTCAGTTCGCAGTTGAATGAAACAATTATCGCTGTAGCGTTGTGCTCTTTGATTTTGCTGCTGTATCGACCTGATGTGGGTGGTTCCCTGAGTGGTGGTGAAGCCGTTATGTTCCTCAGTTGGGCAGGCATGCTGGGCCGGCCTATTCGAAAACTCTCGGAGATTAACGCAAAGTTGCAGCGCGGCATCGCGGCGGCTGAGGATGTTTTCACACAACTTGATGCTGGTGTGGAGCGCGATAGCGGTTCGCGCACGCTAACGCGAGCAGACGGTAGGTTGCTTATCGAAAACGTAAGCTTTCGCTATCAAGATGACGGCCCCGATGTGCTGCAAGACATTAATTTGGACATTGCTGCCGGCCAGAAAGTCGCGTTAGTCGGCCGTTCAGGCAGTGGTAAGTCTACGTTAGCGAGCCTGCTGCCTAGATTTTATGATGTGCGCAGTGGCTCTATTAGCCTTGACGGATCGGACATAAACGATCTGCAACTCGCCTGTTTGCGTCAGCAGATCGCTTTGGTGACCCAGCAGGTGACTCTGTTTAATGACACGTTGCGCAACAATATTGCCTATGGGGATTTGGCCGATGTAGACGAGTCGGACCTCATACTAGCCATTGAACGCGCGCATGCGGATGAGTTTATAGCGGCTATGCCGGACGGATTGGACACGATGGTTGGCGACGACGGCGTATTGCTGTCGGGGGGGCAGCGCCAAAGAATCGCCATAGCTCGAGCGTTATTGAAAGATGCGCCGGTGCTGATAATGGATGAAGCAACGTCTGCGCTCGACAATGAATCTGAAAAGCATATACAAGCGGCCCTAGTCGAGGTTATGGAGGGGCGTACGACATTGGTGATCGCCCATCGACTCTCAACGATCGAGTCGGCGGATAGAATTGTGGTGCTTGAAAATGGCCGAATCGTGGAAGAGGGTACGCACCAGCAGCTATTAGATTCGGGCGCGCAGTACGCGAACTTACATGCTGCTCAATTTCAAGATGCGCCTGAATTAGAGGGCCTATCAGACGCTATGCGGGAGCCCGTAGCGGTCGCCGCGAGCTCTCAGACGTTACCTTTTATGGGCGTTTATGCATCGCGCTCGGCGTCGGCTTTGAGCTCGGCTTGGTACAGTGGCGCGCGCTGGCCGTTAGTGTTGTTGCCGTTGTCTTGGCTATACGGTGTTGTTGCCGGTCGGATAAAGAGATCCCAGCAGCAGCGGGCTTTGTCTGGCGGCCACGCTGCGGCGCCGGTCATTGTCGTAGGTAATATTACCGCCGGCGGCACTGGTAAAACGCCAATGGTGATCTGGCTTGTTGAACAACTGCAATGCCGTGGTTTTTCGCCAGGCGTAGCCATGCGCGGATATAAGGGTAAAGCGAGTCGTACCGGTTCATTGGTGCCCGCTGACGGGAATTCGGCGACCTATGGAGATGAAGCTGTGTTGATGCGCCGGCGCTTGCACTGTGCGGTGGCGGTGGCTGCTGATCGACCGAAGGCGGTGGCGATGCTTATTCAAGACGGCTGCGATGTGGTTGTGAGTGATGATGGGTTACAGCATTACGCTATGCAGCGAGATATTGAAATTGCGGTCGTGGATGGTGCGCGCGGTCTGGGTAATGGCCGTTTATTGCCTGCTGGCCCACTAAGAGAGCCTCGGTCGCGGCTCGAGACGGTGGATTGGGTCGTGAGCAATGGGCGCAAAAATAACCTGCGAGATGACGAAATCGCGATGCAAGCGAAGGCGCTCGATTTCGTCAATCTAAGTACCGGTATGAGTATGTCTGCCGACCAGTTTGCACGCGACTATAGACTGGTGCATGCACTTTGCGGCATTGGTAATCCGATGCGGTTTTTACGTTCGTTACAGGCGCTGGGGCTATCTGCGGATTTACATGAGTACGCTGACCATCACGACTATTCCGGTGCAGAAGTTATGTTCTCTGATGAACTGCAGGTAGTGTGTACAGAAAAAGATGCGGTTAAATTGCGTGAGCTTGATCAGGATTTAAGTCATGTGTGGGCATTGCGGATCGAGTTAGGTTTTGCCAGCGACATCAGTACGATGCTCGACGCCTTGTTGTCAGATAAAGGCATCGCTCCACGCAAACTAAAGACGGATCAACGGTAGCCGTATGTTGGTGCACATTGTCATTCCGGCGCGATTCGCCTCCTCCAGATTGCCAGGAAAGCCCTTAGCGGATATCGGTGGGCAGCCAATGGTCGTGCGAGTCGCGCAAAGAGCGACAGCCTCTATCGCCGATGATGTCACGGTGGCAGCGGATGACCCGCGCGTTGTACATGCGGTGCAGGCCGCTGGTTTTAGCTCAGTACTTACCGATGAGGCTCATACATCGGGGTCGGATAGAACCATGGAAGTTGCCCGCACAAGCGACTGGGCTGACGACGATATTGTCGTAAATGTTCAGGGAGATGAGCCGTTGATCCCCGTTATCGTAATTAACAGTTTGATCGAAAACATGCGAGCCACACGAGATCTGCAAATGGCAACAGTCGCGGAGCCGCTCGACACGCTTGCTGACTTTACGGACCCAAATGTAGTTAAAGTGGTCACCAATGACCGGTGTTGTGCCTTATATTTTTCCAGAGCAAACATTCCCTATGCCCGTGACGTTGATGAGCATCTGTCCGAGCAAGAGTGGATAGAATTTGCGAAGCACAAAAAAATTCGGCGTCATGTAGGCATTTACGCCTTCCGGGTCAGCGGCTTACGTCGATTTGTTGAATTGGGCCCCAGTTCATTGGAGCAGACCGAAATGTTGGAGCAACTGCGGTGGCTGCAAGCAGGCCACGATTTGCTGGTGGTGGATGCTGATGAACGGGTACCGGGCGGTGTTGATACGCCTGCTGACCTAGAGCGCGTAAGAGCGCTCTGGTCAGGTTCTTAGCGATAGAGAGCCCTATTTAGGCGCCATGCGGATGCCGCCATCGAGGCGTATCGTTTCTCCATTTAGATAGGCGTTTTCCACGATTTGTTTGCTTAAGGACGCAAATTCGGGAGGCAAACCAAGTCGCTTCGGGTATTGCACCATTTCGATCAATGGATCACGGACCTGATCTGGTGCACCTGCCATCATTGGTGTATTGAAGATACCCGGTGCGATTGTACAAATGCGCACACCCTGACGCGATAAATCGCGCGCGATTGGAAGGGTCATACCTGCTACGCCAGCCTTGCTCGCGGAGTAAGCCGCTTGGCCGATCTGACCGTCATACGCAGCGACCGATGCAGTGTTTATGACCACACCGCGCTCCAATGCCTCGCCTTCTGGTTCGTTCATTTGCATGATCGCCGCACACTTGCTTAATACTGAGAAGGTGCCGATCAGATTTACTTGAATGATGAAATTAAATTTCGCGATGTCCAACGCACCTTCGCGCCCGACTGTGCGCGACGCTGCACCGATGCCGGCGCAGTTGACGTTGACATGAATCGCACCGTGGTCGGCGTGAATTTTTTCAATCGCAGCGGTGACTGAGGCGTCGTCGGTGACGTTGACTTGATAGGCCGACGCGTTCCCGATTTCTTCGGCAGTTGCGTTTGCTAGATCCTCGTTAAGGTCAAGGATAGCGACCTTGCCGCCGTTGGCGACGATCATTTCTGCGGTTGCTCGACCGAGGCCGGACGCTCCGCCAGTAATGACCGCTAGTTTTCCTTCAATGTTCAATGGATTTCCCCGTTAGTTTCGTAGCACGCGCTAGTATACATTAGGACTATTGTTATGCGGCTTTTGAGCGTGCTTTATCAACGAGATTTTTTAACCTGCAAAGAAGCAGACCGTTGGCTGCTCTGGCTGCGTGAGGACGGTAACGTCGGTTGGCGCCAAGAATCATTCAGTATTTTCGGTCGTCATGTGATTGCGCCGCGACAGTTGGCTTGGTTCGGCAATCGAGGCCTGAATTATCGATATACGGGCGTGGATCATCCAGCGGAGGGTTGGCCGCGTGATTTAGTAGCACTGCGCGATCGAATCCAAATAGTCGCCGCCCAGGAGTTTAATTTTCTGCTGCTCAACCGCTATGCTGATGGTCGGCACTACATGGGCTGGCACCGCGACGATGAAGCCGGGTGTGCGGGAAACATTGCCTCTTTAAGTCTGGGTGCGCCGCGAAGGTTTCGGTTTGAGTGCGAGGCTAGCGGTGTCCGCGAGCACATTGATCTTGAGCACGGGTCGCTATTGGTTTTCGACGGTCGTCAACGGCATTGTCTTGCGAAAACGCGGCGGCCAACTCAGGAGCGAATAAATCTGACATTTAGGTTACTGAATCTGTAATGAAGCTCATAAAAAATATGGCGTTGCCAAACACTATGGGTTTAGCAAGCTGTGCTGAATTTGGCTGCCTTCTTAAGCAGAGCGATGATGTTCTTGCGGCGCAAGAGTATGCCCGCAGGCGGGACTTGCCCTTTTATGTGATCGGGGCCGGGTCGAATATCGTACCTATGCCAATCGTGCGTGGTGTTGTGGGTGTGATGGCGATCGAGGCGCTTCTTGTTGTTGGCGAGCAGGGGGCAGATCTCCAGTTAGAGGTTGGCGCGGGCCAAAACTGGCACGAATTGGTGCTCTACTGCGCGGAGCAGAACTGGTTCGGTATTGAAAACTTAGCCCTTATTCCAGGGAGCGTTGGTGCAGCGCCGGTACAAAATATTGGTGCCTACGGTGTCGAGTTTGCTGATGTGGTTGATGCTGTGCAGGTGATCGATGGCGATGGCAACGTATTTTGGCTGGGCCGGGATGAGTGTGCTTTTGCTTATCGACGCAGTCGTTTCCAAGGCAGTCGCGAAGAAATCATTATCGCTGTGCGGCTGAACCTCTCAAAGGCGGCGCATATAAAGATTGACTACCCTGATCTCGCGAATCACTTCCAAGGGCATTTGAATTTAACCGCGCAGCAGATCGTTACCGCGGTGATTGCTATTCGCTCCGCCAAATTACCTGATCCCGTTGTATTTCCTAATGTTGGAAGTTTTTTCAAAAACCCAATCATTGACAGATCGCGGATAGCGCACTTCGAAGAACTAGGGTTGTCGGTTTTTCGTACGCAAGCGGGCGCCAAGCTCTCAGCGGCCCAGCTTATTGACAAATGTGGTTGGAAAGAGAAACAGACAGGACATGTTCGATGTTGGCCTAAACAGCCGCTAGTGCTGGTCAATCATGGCGCTACGGAGGCAGCGCACATCTTTGAGTTTGCCTCTGATGTGCGTGCCAGCGTTGCAAAGGATTTTGCTATTCAGCTCGAAATAGAGCCTTCCGTACTGTCCTAGTCGGTACTGCTTTGATCTGTGTTGGGTACGCTAACCCCTTGGGATCGAAGCTCGGCCTCGCGCTCGCGACGACGAACTTCTCGGGGATCGTTTGCTGCGCGAATCGTTTTGTCAGGAGTTTCAGATCCGTTGTCTTTTTCTGAGACAGTATCTTGATCTGAGTCTGTTGTTTCCAGAACAGGTTGTTCATCTTCAATATTTTCAACATTCGTGCTGTCAGAGGCATCGCCGAGCGTATCTTCTGGCATTAACGATTGAGCTTCTTCCTTGTCCTCGGGCTCTACTGTTGAATCGCTGACGTCCGCTGTATCTTCACTTGGTGATAACTCCGGTGATCTTTGGGCGGCGTCTTGCGTTGCAGTATTTTGATCCTCGAAAGACGGCTCATCTTTTAGCGATGGCTGATGCTCTGATGCCGCGGGTTCACCATTGTCTTGGTTTGCGAATGGCGTTCCAGGCTCGCTCGCTGTGGCCGCCGAATCGTCCATCCGATTGCGTGGGTCGTTGCCCGCTCGGGTGGGTTGTGCTGTGCTTGCAGCGGGCGCCTCTGCAGTGGCGCTTGGCGCTAGGTCTGCGCTCTCAGTCTTTAAGGGCGCCTCGGCGTCAGCCGGCTTGATGTCGGCTTTTTCCTGAGTTGGTAGATCTTTCTCGCGCGGCGGAGCGCTGCGATCGCGCTTCGGCTGACGTTTGCTTTTCGCCAGTTCTTCAGCGCTGGGTTGGCGCTCCTCTGGTGATACGGCCACAAATTCGTCGCGCTGTTCCGAACGCGCCGGTTTATTCCTGTTTCGACTTTTCGCCTCGCCGCGTTCTGTCGTTCCAGAATTGTGCTTGCCCGTGTTTTTTCGATCTTCGTTCGCGTGCTTGGTCTTGCGTCTCTCGTCCCGCTCTTGGTTGTCACCGTGGCTGTTTTCTGAGCGATTGTTGTTTCGTTCGCGCTTAGCGCTGTTGTCACTGCGGTTATTATTGTCATCGCGGCGTCGGCGTGGGTTGGGCGCAGTGTTTGAGCGGGCCGATTTCTTTTGGTCGCGACCTGCTTTGCTGTCAGTTTCAGTGACTTCATCCGAGAACAGACTTTTGAATATCCTGCTCAGGAGCCCAGGGTTTTCGTCTTTTTTCGGCGCCGGCACGGGCGTAGGTTCACGGTGTTGGATTTGTGCTTTAACCGCAGCTTGTGGGTGCTGTGGCAGCGAAGTTTCCTCAGGAAGTTCCTGTGCGGCGGCCTGATTCGCGAGCTCTGAAAGGGTATAGCTGGGAACCGCTCCTTCCTCTTCTACGTGGTCGTCGCGCAGTCGTTCAACTAAATAGTGGGGTGTTTGTAAATTAGAATTAGGAATGATGACGATATGCGTACTACTGTGCTTCTCAATTTCCGCTAGATCGCTGCGTTTCTCATTAAGTAAGAACGCGCCGATAGCGAGCGGTACTTGTACGCGAATTACCGCGCTGCGTTCCTTTAAGGATTCTTCTTCCATAACGCGCAGGATCGCCAGTGCCAGAGAGCGGGTGTCGCGAATTCGGCCTTGACCGTTGCAACGCGGGCACAATTCGGTACTGATCTCTTCCAGCGAGGGGCGTAGACGCTGTCGACTCATCTCCATTAAGCCAAAACGTGAAATGCGTCCGGTTTGGATACGCGCTCGATCCGCTTCTAGAGCGTTACGCATACGGTTTTCAACAGCACGCTGGTTTTTGGCGTTCATCATGTCGATGAAATCAATAACGACCAAGCCACCTATGTCTCGGATTTTTAGCTGGCGAGCGATCTCATCCGCGGCTTCTAAATTTGTATTTAGCGCCGTTTCTTCAATGTCGGAGCCCTTAGTCGCTCGTGCGGAGTTAATGTCAATTGACACTAATGCCTCGGTAGGATCGATTACTATGCTGCCGCCCGATGGGAGTTTAACCGTGTGCTCGTAGGCCGTTTCAATCTGGCTTTCGATTTGGTAACGACTGAACAGCGGAATCGGATCATCGTAGGCCTTAACTTTGTCAGAATAGTTAGGCATAACTTGAGCGATGAAAGCCGAGGCCTCCTCGAACGCCGACTCGCCTTCGATTAGAACCTCGCCAATATCTGGGCGTAGATTATCTCGAACAGCGCGGAGAACGGCGCTGTTTTCCTGATAGAGCAGCGATGGTGTCTGCTCAGTCGTGGCTGCCGTGTTTATGGCTTGCCAGAGCTGAAGCAAGTATGACAAGTCCCAGTTTAATTCTTCGCCGCTTCTCCCAACCCCTGCGGTGCGCACAATAACGCCCATTCCGTCAGGGATTTCTAATTGCGCCATTGCTTGTCGTAACTCGTCACGATCGTCGCCTTCAATGCGCCGAGAGATGCCACCAGCCCTTGGGTTGTTTGGCATTAAAACCATGTACCGGCCCGCAAGGCTCAGGTAGGAGGTGAGCGCCGCACCTTTGTTGCCGCGCTCCTCTTTTTCTACTTGCACAATTATTTCGGTGCCTTCGCGAATCCCGTCTCCACCAGCGCCACCTTTGTTTTGGTACTCGCGGGCGATTTCTTTCAGCGGAAGAAAGCCATGGCGTTCGGCGCCGAAGTCAACGAACGCCGCCTCTAAGCTTTGTTCGATACGGGTAATTTTTGCCTTGTAGATACTGGACTTTTTTTGTTCCCGCGAGCGGTTTTCTATGTCTAAGTCATAGAGTTTTTGTCCATCGACCAGCGCTATCCGAACCTCTTCTGGTTGACGCGCATTAATCAGCATTCTTTTCATTATTTTCTCCGTCTGATGAGCCAATGGCGCATCAGTGTTGTGTGCGAAGTAGATATGAAAGACTCGGTCTGGTCGTCGTATTCACGGTCCTAGGACAACTCATCATCCTTGGCCGAAAAGAAAGTCTATTGATCGAACAATAGGCTTTATGTTTTGTTCAGCGCTTATGGCGCTGGCACAAGCTAGGTCTATACATAAGGGTTCGTTGTGAACGATACGCGAGACACACAGCGATTTAACAAATTCTTTTTTCTACTGCGGACTAAATCCGCTACCAGAAAGAGGGCAGGCAACAGGGCTAGGGCACGCCGCTATCGCGTGCGTCCTGAGAAGGGGTCTGAACCGCAGACTTCGCCTTCTAAATTGCCCTTTAGATGCTCTTACGCCGTCATTCATAAGCGCCCAATCATTTTAAGATTGGTAGCGCACCATTAGCGTTTACTCTACTTCGCTATTAATTTTTACTCAGCACACTTGGTGCTGCATTACTCGTTAGAACGTGGATCATTGACACCGCCGCTCTCTATTAACTTGATTCGACTTAGAAAGTTAGAATTTACGCCCTAACTGCTACAATAGCGCTGCACCTTAGGCGTTCATTTGCAAACAAGTTGCAGCAGAACCTCATGATGCCGCTCCAGCGAAAACGCTCGAAGTCTAACAGTGATTGCTAACTCCTTCAAACAATTAAATTTTTTTGCTCGGGTGGGGAACGATGCCAGTAGAGTACGTAGACATCAGTAACGTCGAGGATGTAGGGCAGCGCATTGATAACTTCCTCTTGCGGTCACTCAAAGGGTTGCCACGACAGCGCATATACAAAATATTGCGTTCGGGTGAAGTGCGGGTTAACGGCGGGCGGATAAAGCCCAGTCACCGCCTCCAACTTGGTGATCGAATTCGAATCCCACCGGTCCAGGTCAAGTCAGCGGTACCCGTGCAAATGGCGGATGCCACGGTAGCGATTCTCGAAGCAGCGATCCTCTATGAGGACAGCGATTTGATCGCGTTGAATAAGCCCTCTGGTTTTGCGGTGCACGGAGGCAGTTCTATTGCCAATGGGGTCATCGAATTGTTTCGAGAACTTAGGCATGCGCCGCGATTGGAACTCGCGCACCGTATAGATCGTGATACTTCCGGCTGTTTGTTACTGTGCAAACGCCGTTCGACATTGACAGAAGTACAAGCGGCATTCAGGCAGCGCACGGTTAAAAAGAAATATGACCTTTATGTCGCGGGACAATGGCCAAAGTCGGCTCGTACCGTTACGTTGCGATTACAGCGTTACGAAACAGCCTCGGGCGAACGTCGTGTGCGGACTTCGTCGAGTGGGCAATTGGCACGAACTGATTTTGCAATCGTAGAGCAGAAACGGCAGGCCGCTCACCTCGCTGCGGCGTTGCATACTGGGCGCACTCATCAGATTCGTGTNCANGCGCAATCCCAGCAGCATCCGATCTTAGGCGACGATAAGTACGCCGATGCAAGTGCATTGGCCGCGCCGCGCCTGTGCTTGCATGCGAGTCGTCTGGTCGTGCCGCTTGGCAGTGATCGGTTTGATTTCCAAGCTCCCATCGCGGANGACATGGCGTCTTTTTGGGCATCTCTTCGCTGATCTCTAGGTGGGTCCTAAGCGGACGCCCAAATGCCGTAAGCGCGAAGTCAACTGAATCAGGGAGATGCCTTCTATAGCACTCGGGTCTAAGGTCTGAACTTCGCTGAAAAGAATGATNCCTAACGACTCGATTTTGAACGAACCTGCGCAATCAAGCGGACGCTCTGCAGCGACATAGTCGGCTATTTCCCTGTCACTCAAGGCGCGCAATTTCAGTCGAGTGATATCGACATCATGGCTTATATCCTTGACTTTAGCGTTTTCGGTAACGATCACTGTCATCGCAGTGTAGAAGACNGCCTCTTGGGCGCTCATCTGTGTCAGCTGGTCTTTGGCCGCCTGTAAGTTGCCGGGCTTATGTAAAAGTTGGCCGCCGCAACTTCCCGTTTGGTCGCAGCCTATGATGATCGAATTTGGATACGCAGTGACTACGCTTTGAGCTTTCTTGTGAGCGAGACGTGAGGCGAGTTGAGCTGCAGTTTCTGTTGAACGCGGGGTTTCATCTAGCGCGGCGGCGTGCTGTGTAAATTTTAGCCCCAGACGTTGCAGCGACGCAGCTCTATATTTTGAGGCAGANGCCAGGACGATTTGANTTTTCATAATCACAGCNACTTTACACAACGATTTCAGATACCTATGATTGCGCCCGCTTTGGNCTAGCTCGAAGGCAATNATTGGCTGACTCAAGTTACAAGGACCTCGCGCAAAAAAACAGCGTGCTGACGCGAGTCGTAAGNCGGCAGGAGTTGCCTCGTTTGGCAGAGGTCTGCGGGTTAGACGGCCATGTCNATGNCGAGGTTAGTTTTNGCATAGACGATCACGGCAGGGTACACGTTACGGCCGAGTTGAGTGCNACGGTTAATCTCGATTGCTATTTGTGTANCGAGATGGTGACGCGGCGNCTGCAAACCGCGTTTGATGCGGTTGTGGCTTTCGATGAGATTCAGGCCGGTGAGTGGTCTGAATTGGCTGGCGCAAACGGTGGTCAAACGGAACAGATCATAGTTGTGTCCGGGCAGACCCTCGATGTTGCCGAGTTGATAGAAGACGAATTGATTCTTGGATTGCCGCTCCAAGCGCGATGCGAACAAGGCTGNGCAGAGACGCCGGAAATGCGCTACGACGNTGGGCATTCCGAAGNGGCGCAAGTTGTTCCGAGTGACCGGCAAATGCCGTTTGCNGGATTGCGCGAGTTAATCGCTGAAAGCGATTTCGCACCAAACGATAGGGATAAAGGCNGTAATTAGATCATTCGTGACCGTTGGTGTCCGAGTGCGATGTGTTTAATCAAAATAATCAACCAGTAAATTTAGAAGGTAAGTAAGCATGGCGGTTCAAAAAAGCAAGGTTACCCGCTCGCGTAGAGGCCAAAGGCGCTCTCACGATGCGTTGGCAACCCCCACATTGTCAGTGGAGCCTACTTCTGGCGAAACTCATCGACGTCACCANGTCAGTGCGGATGGGTTTTATCGCGGACGACAGGTAATGCCTGACAAAAAGTAACAAGGATGGCTCTGCACGTGCCGATTGTGCGTGCAGGTAAGTGATAAATGCGGATGCGTGGCTTAGACATTGATAATGCCGTTGTCCGTAAGGTTTCGGTATCTGTGATTGCGCGGGTTATTGACCCTGCAGTCGCATNTCATAGCTCGCGTGGTTAACCTACCAATACGCCCCCCCTGAGCGCTATGCCTTAGCGCGTGGTTTCGCTAAATTACGATTCAAACAACGGCTTATCGACGCAAGGAGCGAGATAATGAATATAGCCACTATATTTCCGGGTCAGGGCTCTCAATCCGTAGGGATGCTCGCAGAAGCGTCCGAACGTAGCCCGATTGTGCGAGAGCGGTTTGCTGAAGCGTCTGATGTCTTGTCATTTGATTTATGGCAGTTGACGCAACAGGGCCCTGCGGAGGTTTTAGGCCAAACTGAAAATACTCAGCCGGCATTGTTGACGGCAAGTGTGGCGTTGTGGGATGCGTTGCAAGCGCTTCGTGATGTGCCGCTGACGGTTCAGGCTATGGCCGGACATAGCTTGGGAGAATATTCCGCGCTGGTATGTGCTGGCGCCATTTCATTTGTGGATGGNGTTGGTNTGGTNCGTAAGAGGGGCGAGTTAATGCAGCAAGCGGTACCGAGTGGCCAAGGTGGTATGGCNGCTATTTTGGGCTTAGACGATTCAAAGGTCAGGGCGTGTTGCGCTGCGGTAGCAGGGGTTGTGACTGCTGCGAATTACAATGCCCCAGGGCAGATTGTCATTGCGGGTGAAAAGTCTGCCGTCGCCGCGGCGATTCACGCCTGTAAGGACGCCGGAGCCAAGCGCGCTGTAGCGCTTGACGTCAGTGGGCCTTTTCATTCGCCGCTTATGGCTCCCGCCGCTGAAGAGTTTTCNGAGGTGCTGAATGCGATTCAAGTNCACATGCCTGAAATAACGGTCGTACAGAATGTTGAAGCGAGGCCAGCAACGGATGAGCACGACATTCGTGCCAATTTAGTGGCGCAACTGTCTGCACCGGTCAGGTGGACAGAAACTATTGAACGATTGATCAGCGATGGTGCCGAGCAATTTATAGAAGCGGGCCCAGGAAGTGTGCTTAGCGGCCTAGTCAAACGTATAGCTCGAGGTACGCCGGCGNTAGCGCTGTCATCACAGGAAGGCTTGGATAGCGCGATTCGGTTCTAGGCAAATAATTGCGGAGGGTATGCAATGGATTCGAACACGGCATTGGTCACTGGCGCGAGTCGTGGCATTGGCGCAGCGATCGCTGAAGAGTTAGTCCGTCTGGGTTATTTTGTATTTGGTACTGCGACATCACAGGCCGGTGCGGAAAAAATCTCCGATCAGTTACAGTCGCGAGGGCGTGGGCTGGTAGTGCGAGTACAGGATCAAACATCTGTCGACAGTGCGTTCAAAGAAATGCTCGAAGCGGCTGCNGCGCCGTCGGTTATCGTTAACAATGCAGGTATTACNCGCGATAATTTGATGTTGCGAATGTCAGCNGACGAATGGCAGGACGTTGTGGATACAAATCTTANCGGTGCTTTTCGTNTAACCAAGGCCGCGCTGCGTAGCATGATTAAAGCGCGGTGGGGTCGGGTCATCAATGTTGGCTCCGTGGTCGCAAGGCTAGGTAATCCNGGCCAAGCGAATTATGTAGCGAGTAAAGCGGGTCTTGAGGGATTTACNCGGTCCTTNGCTTTAGAGGTCGGTTCGCGAGGGATTACCGTTAATCTGCTGGCCCCGGGNTTCATCGAAACTGACATGACGGCCGCACTGGGCAGCGAACAAACTGCTGCGATGTTAACNAGAATCCCACTCGGCAGAATGGGTGAAGCGAAAGAGGTGGCTGCGGCTGCAGGCTTTTTAAGCAGTGATCAGGCGGCGTATATAACCGGACAGACAATTCACATAAACGGGGGGATGTTCCTCAATTAGTCCTCAAAAAGTTGACGTTGAGAATAAGTTTTTCTTTGAAATTGTTTATTGAATTGCCAAAACCGCCTCTATAGAATCCTCCGACCTCGAACCCCGGAACCACCAGGAGATGTCTTTAGCATGAGTAATGTTGAGGAAAGAGTAAAAAAGCTTATTTGCGAGCAACTCGGCGTTAAGGAAGAAGAGGTAGGCAGTGATGCTTCCTTCGTNGAAGACTTGGGCGCTGATTCCTTGGATACTGTGGAGCTTGTTATGGCTTTGGAGGAGGAATTCGAAACCGAAATTCCCGACGAAGAAGCTGAAAAAATTACCACNGTAAAAGAAGCCATAGACTACATATTGGCTCATCAATAATTGATTAGGGCGCTCGGTTAAAGAGCGCCGCGGTCTTTTGTTGGGCCTGCCGGTTCCTATCCTTTTTTGATCTGATTTTGCGGAACGCNGGGTCCGAGGCCCATCGTTGCGTCCGCTATTTTCGGTCGCATGAAGAAACNAGTAGNCATGCAGACAGGCCGATNAATATGTGGTTTATTTGGAAATCCAATGCGCTTGGAGCGGGAGCGAATCTATGAGCAGACGTAGGGTGGTTGTTACTGGGATGGGAATGGTGTCTCCGATAGGCCANACCGTTGAGAGTTCCTGGCAAGCAGCAATAGCCGGCCAAAGTGGTATTCGTACTAACGAAGGCTTCGATACCGAAGCTTTTGGCGTAAAGATCTGTGGCAGCATCGTGGATTTTGATATCAGCGATTACATGAATCCGAAGGAAGCTCGGCGAATGGATTCGTTCATTCAACTGGGCGTTGCTGCAGCAACGCAGGCGATCAAAGATTCTGGATTAACGGCGCATCCAGATGATGCAGACCGCATAGGGGTGGCCATTGGCTCAGGGATCGGCGGTATTGAAACCATCGAGAATACCCACGCCACTCTGGTTAATAGCGGGCCGCGAAGAGTCTCTCCCTTCTTCATTCCGGGCGTAGTGATCAACATGATCTCTGGGAATGTCTCTATAGAATGGGGTTTTAAAGGCCCTAATTTCGCGGTGGTTACGGCCTGCACCACAGGCACCCATAACATTGGCTTCGGTGCTCGAATGATCCAATACGGCGAAGCTGATGTGATGGTCGTCGGTGGTGCAGAATCTGCGACGTCGCCAATTACGGTCGCTGGGTTCCATTCAATGAAAGCGCTTTCAACGCGCAATGATGATCCNGCAGCAGCGAGTCGACCTTGGGATGCTGATCGAGACGGTTTCGTTCTTGGTGAAGGTGCTGGTGTGCTGGTGATAGAGGAATACGAACGAGCGAAAGCACGTGGTGCGCAAATCTATGCAGAACTTACTGGGTTTGGAATGAGCGGTGATGCGTTCCATATCACAGGCCCATCGGAGTCTGGTGAAGGAGGGGCCAAGGCCATGCAAAATGCCCTAGACGATGCACAATTGAATNCCCAAGACCTTGGATATCTAAACGCGCACGGTACCTCCACACCATTGGGTGATGTGGCTGAGACCCAAGGCGTTAAGTCGGTTTTTGGATCCGATACCAAATTATGCGTCAGTTCGACTAAGTCAATGATAGGCCATCTGTTGGGCGCGGCTGGGTCGGTGGAGGCGATTTTCACGATCAAGGCATTGACCGACCAAGTGTTGCCGCCAACGATAAATTTAGAAAACCCTGGCGCGGGCTGCGATCTAGATTATGTGGCTAACGAAGCGCGCAAAATCTCTTTGGATAACGCGGCAACGAACTCCTTTGGATTTGGTGGAACGAACGGCACCTTGATTTTCAGCCGTATCTGAAAATATTGAATGCTCTGCAGCTAGATAAAATCAATACTCGCAATCCAAGGCTGGTCAGTGTCGCGGCCGGTGTTGCGAGTATCGGGTTATTCCTTTTGGCGGCGTATTTCGCACTGTTAGGTTGGGCNGAGCGCCCAGGGNATCTTGAAANCNCGGTTCGTTATGAGGTTCGATTCGGTCAATCATTTGGCCAAATTGCAGCGCAGCTTGAAGAGCGAGGGGTTATCGAAAGCCCTAGATTGTTTTCCTTTTATGCTCGAATGACATCGTTCGATGTGGCCGTGCAGGCGGGCGAATACGACCTGCCAAGGAGGGTTTCGCCACTTGGCCTGCTGACTCTCTTTTCAACCGGCCAAGTGGTATTGCATCCAGTTCAGCTGGCCGAAGGCGCAAAGTTGAGTCAGGTACTGAAATCGTTGCGTGAGAGCGCGTTTTTAGTTGATGATCTAGGCGTTGGCCTAGCGAACAACGACTTAGACTCGTTATCGCAACGGCTTAGGTTGGCCATACCTTTTGCTGAAGGTTATTTCTTTCCCGACACCTATCTGGTGGTTAAGGGAACCAAAGTCAGCGATGTTTTGGTTATGGCGCATAAGGCGATGACGACCAAGCTCGANGCCGCTTGGGNGCAAAANAGCCCGCTATTGGCATTGGCAAATCCGGAACAACTGCTCATCCTTGCTTCGATTATCGAAAAAGAAAGCAGTAGGGCCAGCGATCGCCGAACCATCAGCCAGGTCTTTCACAATCGCTTACGGAGCAATATGCGGTTGCAGACAGATCCAACGGTGATCTATGCGTTGGGTGATGAATTTGATGGCGACATTCGATCTCGCGATCTTCGTGTGGATTCGCCCTTCAACACATACAGAGTTAAAGGCTTGCCACCAACGCCTATTNCNTTACCGTCTTTCGATTCTTTGTTGGCTGCAGCTCAACCNACCGANGGGGACTANCTGTATTTTGTCGCNCGCGGTGACGGCACTTCCGAATTTTCACTGACGTTGAGTGAACACAANGCAGCGGTAAGGAAATTTCTGATGCACGGTGCGAAGTCCAATTAAATCTTTTCAATAAGGCGCGGCTATGACTCGTGATTACGGCAAATTTATTACCCTGGAAGGCTCAGAGGGCGTTGGTAAAACCACCAATATCGAGTTCGTCTGTCGGCTATTGGAAACTAATGATGTGCCATTTATTCGAACGCGAGAGCCGGGCGGCACGCCATTGGCTGAAGCGCTACGTGACACTATGTTGGCGGTTCGCGAAGAACANGTCAGCGGTATGACCGAGTTGTTGTTGGTTTTTGCCGCTCGTACCCAACATCTGGACAATGTCATTCGTCCCGCCTTGGCGCAAGGNCAGTGGGTGGTATGTGATCGTTTTACCGATGCATCATATGCCTACCAAGGATACGGCAGGGGCCTCAACTTAGAACATATTAGTACGCTAGAACACTGGGTGCAGGACGGTTTGCAACCGGATTTAACCCTGCTGCTTGATCTCGCCCCGGAAATAGCAGACGAACGTATGGTGGCGCGCACTAAAGACCGTATGGAGTCCGAGCAGTTGGAATTCTATCAGCGGGTGCGAGCCGGCTACTTGGCGCGTGCTGCTGATGAGCCGCGCTTCCGGATCATAGACGCGCAAAAAGCCATTGATGACGTGGCCGCAGAGATCGAAACCCATGTCATCGATCTAATACGGCGCTGGCAGGACTAAGTACGATTATGTATTCGGTATTTCCCTGGCATGACCCAACTGTAAAACGTCTGATTGGGTTGGCGGACTCTGATCGGTTGCCGTCGGCGATGGTCCTGAGTTGCAGTGAAGGTTGGGGCGGGGAAGCATTATTGGCCCGCTGTGCGGCCGAATTAGTGGGCATTGTCAGCGATTTACCGCCCTACGAGGTCGCGCACCCAGATTTCTGTTGGGTACGCCCAGATGGAGCCGTGATCAAAATAGACGAGATTAGGNGGCTGACGCAATTTGCTGTGCAGACTCCACAGATAAGCGTGCGNAAAGTGGCTTGTATAGTCGANGCCCATTTGATGAATAAGAATTCGGCCAACGCGCTACTGAAAGTGTTGGAAGAGCCACCATCGAATACACANATTTTGCTCGCCACCCCTTATTGGGGGCGACTCATGGCGACAGTGCGAAGTCGCTGTCAGAATGTTGTGATGCCCAAAGACCCGGGCCTCGCGAAACAATGGCTNGCCAAGCAGGGCTTGGTTTACAGCGAAGCGGATTTAACCGAGGTCAACGACGCGCCCTTAGCGCTCGCGGCTGCTCAAGATTTCAATCTTCGCGATTGGCTCGCTGACTTGGAGCGGGCTTCGGATCCTGCAGCTTGTGCGACAGCGATTTTGAAAGCGGATGTCGTTGAGGTCNTGGCACGCTGGGCACGTCTACTGCTGTCGGAGCAAAAAAGCGCTTCAGACAGACAAACACTAGTGTTTATCGGCGAAATTAATCAGGTCAGGCTTGCTCTGCAGTCCTCAAACTCTGCTAATGGTTATTTATTAATTGAAAAGCTGCTCGCACAGTGGTTCGCCCTTTCGGCCTTTAAGAAAAAAGCACGTTAAACCTACCCGATATGTACCGTCATGTTTGTTGATTCTCATTGTCATCTTAACTACCTGAAATCTGCAGAGGGGGCGTTGGAACGGGCGCGAAAAAGTGGCGTAAATGGGGTTTTGTGCATCGGCGTAGACGAATCAGGCATAGACCAGGTTTTGGCGCTTGCACAAGCACATGATGATGTTTGGGCAAGCGTGGGCATGCATCCGCAAAGCGTCGAGCAGGGGTTTGGCTGGATAGAAGATAAGATCGCCGCGCCAAGTGTGGTGGCAGTGGGTGAAACAGGCCTCGATTATAAAATAGCCATTGACCCTCAAACGCAGCGTTTACAGCAGCAGGCGTTTGAACANCANATGGGTTTGGCGGAACGTTANGACTTGCCGGTCGTCATTCACACGCGCGGTGCGGAGTCTGACACCTTAACAATGCTCGAGAGTTTCCCGAAGGTTCGAGGCGTGCTGCATTGCTTCACCGAGTCCTGGNCGATGGCTGAGCGAGCATTGGAGATGGGTTATTTCATATCCATCTCCGGTATCGTTACCTTCGGCAGTGCGGAAAACGTGAGAGCGGTGGCGGCGGATCTTCCCCTTGATAGGCTATTGATAGAAACAGACGCGCCTTGGCTTGCCCCGGTGCCCCACAGGGGCAAGGAAAACGAGCCCGCCTNTGTATCGGAAACGGCAGGCTTTTTGGCNCAACTCAAAGGTTTGGACGTCAGCGTANTAGCGGCCGCAACCAGCGCTAATTTTGTTCGGTTGTTTTTGTCTTCAAATGCCGAGAAAAGAAATTCAATATCGTTGTGAATCGATGAATGGAGACATGGGTTTCTTGCATTGAGTGCTTGGCGCCGGGGTAAGTCATTAATTCAAAGTGTTTTCCCAGCTTTTGCAGCTCCGACATAATCAACGTGCTGTTGGTGAANANAACATTATCNTCGGCCATGCCGTGCATCAGCAGCAGCGGGCTGTCGAGCTGGTTGAGATGAGGAAGAATGCCGCTTCGCAGATACTCTTCAGGGTTGTCTTGCGGTAAGCCCATATAACGCTCGGTATAGTGGCTATCGTACAGTGCCCAGTCACTCACTGGCGCCACTGCGGCGCCCGCTTTAAAGACATTGGGTGCGCTGCACAGCGACATAAGTGTCATGTACCCGCCNTAGCTATGACCAAAGATTCCAATGCGGTCGATGTCCGCCCAAGGCACCGANTTAAGCATTTCCACACCGNGTAATTGGTCTTCTACTTCGACGCTTCCCATTGCTTTGTAAATTGGCGCNTCAAAGTCTCGTCCGCGATTGCTCGAGCCGCGGTTGTCCAGCTCCAATACGCCAAATCCATTGTGGGCNAANAGTTGCAACAGTAGTGGNCTCCATTCTTTACGCACTTTTTGCGCTCCCGGACCGCCGTAGACATAAATGATNACCGGATTCTTGCCGGTTTGGCGCAGCGGTGCGGTTAATCTGAAGTACAGGGTTTGTTGGTCTGGCGTAAGTACCGAACCAAATTCACTGGTGACATGGTTTTCCAAAAAAGGGTAGTAAGGATGATCGGCGTTAAGTTGTTCCTCGAATAATGTGTGCTCTGCACTTGGTAGGATCGTAGTGCTCAAGCTGACTCTGAGAGGGTTATGGTCGCTGGTAAAGCGATCTACAAAAAATGGCTGACGTGTATTCAAGACGACATCGTGCCAACCTGCTTCATTAGTGATTTGGGTAAAAGCGCTGCCGTCCAAGGGGATTGCGAATAAATGATTCTCCAAAGGCGTATCTTGCCAACCGCAGGCGTAAATTTTTTCTGCGTCAGCGCCGAGCAATTGGTTGAGGTGCGTCGGGCTGGCAAGCTTATCAGGGGCATTGCTCCGGTTCAGAAGGATCGCTTGGCGCCGCCCGCTGGATTCGGACGTAAACGCATGGCCGCCGTCGCGCAGCTCAATAAAGTCGTCAGTCAGGTTTATCCAGGTCTCGGAGCGTTCAGTGTGATAGGTCTGCCATTCTTGCTCAGCATAGCCTTTGCGCAATATTGTCAGGGTTTGCTGCAGTCGATCCTGACACTGAATATAGAGGCCGTCTGCGCAGGCGTCGACTCTGGCCAGATAAGATTGTTCCGCGCTATCTCGCCAAAGCGCCTGCTGTTCGCCGGTTTCTATGCTGTATTGCCAGAGTGAAACAGTAGGATTGACGGCGCCCGCGTAGGGGTAACGCTGCGCCACGGTGCGACTCCCGCTGGCGTCCACCTCCAACCGATTGCTTACGGCGACCTGGCTTTCGTCAACCTTGCTAAAGAACAATAACGTTTCATCTTCCGACCACCAGTGACCCTTGAAACGGTGCATTTCTTCCGCGGCTAGGAAATCTGCCGCACCGTTCGAAAGAATTGCGGTGGCATCATCGGTGACGCGTCGCTCGAGTTCTTGATGTTGCGTGACAGGACGATAGTAGAGATCGCCGTCTCGTACATAGCTGAGGAAATTGCCGTTGGGGCTTAGGTTAAATGCTGCTTGGCGTCCGTTACTGTTGGTCAACTGGATTGGGTCTGATTGCTCGACCTCTTTTAGAAAGGCCTGTCCGTCGATGCACGCGACAACTGATGTTGTGTTGGGTCGCCAGAAATACTCGGTGATGCCTTGGGTGAATTGTCTACGGCGCTCGCGCTCTGCGCGCTCGGTGGGGGATAGAGCGCTAATGTCTTCTTCTTCTTCATCAGCGATGCTGGAAGCCGCCAGTGCGCAAACATGACGTTCTGTTGCGCGGATGAATATCCAAAGATCTAGAGTGCTGCTGTTGGCGGCGCTGGGCCGGAGATAACTTACGTAGTCTCCGCAAGGGGAGATTTTGAATTGAGAAGGTTGTGCAACGCGTAAGGTGGGTTCAGCGAATAGTCGCTCAGGGGTGAGCGTGCTTTTCACCGTTCGTCACCATAGCGCTGAACCGTGCTAAAGGCGTCTCGTGTGAGGTTTTCTATACCGTTTGCGTGCACTCGCACGTTGTCTTCGATGCGGATGCCGCCATAGGGCTTGAGCAATTCGATTAAATCCCAGTTAAAGCGTTGATCAGTTGGCTGGTATGCGTTTAGCAGTGCTGGAATAAAGTACACACCGGGTTCTACGGTCAAAACCATGTCCTCGGTAATGGGTCTGGTGAAGCGCAAGCTGGGATAATTCTCTGGTGGCGGCTGCAGATCTCCGGTTGCACTAACTTGGTGCCCACCCACGTCATGAACCTGAAGACCTAGTAGATGCCCAAGTCCATGAGGACAAAAAGTTTCGGTTAGATGCGCCTCGAAGGCCTCTGCTGCGGAGCAGCGTAACACTCCGATGCTGGTCAATATTTCGGCGAGTTGCTGGTGCATAAGCTGTTGCAGCGAAATGTAGTTCTGTCCAGGTGTGATGGCTTCAATCAACCCATCTTGGTGCGTCTGCATGCGTTCGAGCAATTCCAGAAAAACCGAATCCGTAGCGTTGGGGACGGCCGAATCGGTTTTTAAATAAGAGCGGGTGATGTCGCTCGCGTAGCCGCGGAATGCGCCGCCAGCGTCAATCAAAAGACTGCAGGGATCATTCGCCCCGCTGCGCTGCTGAAATTGATAGTGCAGAAATGCGGCATGTTCGTTCTGTGCCACGATATTGCCATAGGGCAGCGCGTTTTCGTTTTGGCCGCTCGCGGTCAAATAAGCCATATGCACTTCAAATTCACTGCCACCGTCAACGAAGCATTGAGCTGCAGCACTATGTCCCAGTGCACCCACTATGGATGCGTTACGCATAGCGGCGAGCTCGTATTCGGTCTTGCTTGCTCGTGGGAAGTGTAGGCGCTGGATCAGTTGCGGTGGGTTGGTCTGCCAGTCTGTCTTGAGCTGCTTTGAGTCGGGTGGGTCGCCGACATATGCNACACGATTGGGGGTCGTCGAGCGCNGGGCTACCTGCNCGTTACGATGNTTTATNAGCTCGGCNAANTCCGGAAAAACCTTGATATCAAAATAANGTGCGAGATGTTCGGGGGCNTGAGGCGTNGCGTGCCAATAGTCTTCAGGTTGAAAAAACAANAGGCATGCCTTGCGATTNGGCTCCAGNAGCATACAGCTTTCGGCAACGGCNTATTCTGGCGGTACCCATTGCAANAAGTGAGGGTTNGCGCGAAATTCGGGGCCTTGATCGTCCTCAAAAAAGAGCCGGGGTGACCCNGCGTNCAAAATGGCAAGATCAAGTCCGCATGCGNTCAGAGCTTGCGACCACCGGTCTTGNACAACCGNGTAATGATCCCGCAGCAGTTCTGGTGTTTCGATATCGATGAAAGGATAAATGGCGTTGGCATGCATAACGTCGTGCTGGCTGTAGAGCGATAGAGCTAAGATCATAGCAGCCAATNACGCGCAGACGCAGGCAAATTGCTGAGATTGCAGCGGAGTGCTGCGCGAAATGCGAGACTCATGTTANATTNCNNNACATTGGNANGANCTTGGANANATGATGAGTGCATANGCNTACGTCGCGCCGACCTCTATNACTGAAGTGTTAACGTTACTCGACGACCATGTGCGTACTGGGCGGGGCACCCAGATTCTGGCGGGAGGCACAGATGTGATGGTGCAGATGCGCAGTANTAAGCGNGAGCCTCGCACAATTATTGACATCAAGANGCTTGAGGAAACGAATCGTTTTCAGATAGGGCCANAANACATTTACATTGGCTCAGCTATTCCGAGCGCGCGCATGCAGGAGAACGCTGAGCTAAAAACNTTNTATCCCGGACTGCTGGAGGCNGCAGATTTAATCGGGTCAACACAGGTACAAGGCCGGGCCACNATCTGCGGCAACCTGTGCAACGCATCGCCCGCNGGGGACAGTATTCCTGCCCTAATTGCTGCGGGCGCTGTATGCGATATAGCCACCCCNAATGGNTCNCGAGAGCTTGCAGTAGAAGATTTTNTAATTGGGGTAGGCCAGAACGCACTGGCGGATGGNGAGTTTTTGNTGGGGNTAAAGTTGCGGNATCCGAGCGCATCGACGCAAGACGCCTANCTGCGGTTTACNCCGCGCACGGAAATGGATATCGCCGTTGCGGGCGTCGGTGTATCGGTGACCTTAGAGGGTTCCAATTGCGTCGCGGCTAGGGTGGCGATAGGTGCTGTCGCGACCAAGGCGTTGTTGGTTACGCAGGCCGCTGATGCGGTTATCGGCACAGCATTGGACGACGCTGCGTTGCAGCGTGCCGGCGAAGCCTGTCAAGCCGCCGCGCAGCCTATATCGGATAAGCGGGGCTCTGCAATTTATCGCAGAAAAGTAGTGGCTGTATTGTGCCGACGGGCGCTGGCAGNGGCANGAGACCGNGCATTAGGNCGCTAANATGACCAAATTACATGTATCGACGACNATTAATAACGAGGCTCGGGAGTATCTTTGCGAGCCGAATCAGTCAATGCTGGACGTGCTGCGAGACGAACTGGGCTTAACTGGAACCAAAGAAGGCTGTGGTACTGGAGATTGCGGCGCCTGCTCCATATTGGTCGACGATCGCTTGATTTGCGCTTGCTTAATGCTTGGAGCAGAAGCGCAGGACGCACAAATCGAAACCATTGAAGGCGTTGCTGGCGAATCAGGCCTGCATCTTTTACAAACTAAATTTTTGGAGCACGCAGCATTACAGTGTGGCATCTGCACTCCAGGGTTCATTATGGCCTCGAAAGCGTTATTAGATAAGAATCCGAACCCGGACGAAACCACNATTCGTTATTGGTTAGCNGGGAACCTGTGCCGATGNACCGGNTATGANAAAATTGTTAGGGCCGTTCAGGATGCTGCGGCNGAGCTGTCTCANCCTGCCTAGNNTAAATCAACCGTGAAGGTCGTTGCTGATGTCGAGACTGGTAAATTTTGGTTCACTTTGTATTGATTGGGTTTATCAAGTGCCGAATCTGGTGGCTGCAGGTGAAACGATATCCAGTGTNGGNCGTGCAGTTCACCCNGGNGGTAAAGGCTTAAATCAATCCATTGCAGCGGCGATGGCCGGGGCTGAGGTNCTGCATTTTGGAGCNGTGGGCGATGACGGGGCGNCATTGATAGATGCCTTGGCCAGCGCAGGAGTCGATACTCGTGGGATCTTGCAGCTTGAGGACGCGTCCGGTCATGCGGTGATTCAAGTAGATGCTAATGGCCGCAATGCGATTGTAATTTACCCAGGCGCAAACCGATCCATTCCGCAAAGCCAGTGGCTTTTTATGTTGGATTCGATGGCCGCTGACGATTGGTTGTTAGTGCAAAACGAAACCAACGACGTAGCCGAGGTATTAACGCAAGGGCGACAGCGGGGCATTAAAATCGCGGTAAATCTTGCTCCGGCAGATGACCGAATCATCGAGTACCCGATAGAAAATGCGGCGCTGTTAATCGTCAACGAAATTGAGGCCATGGCCTTGGCCCGACGGTCGGATGTGCGCTCTGCATTCGCCGAACTGCGGCAGCGTTATGCGGCTACTGACATTGTTCTGACACTAGGCGGTGTTGGGCTGTGGTGTGCTCAAGCCGGTCAAACCACCGCCATTATGTTAGATTCGCATAAGGTCGATGCGGTGGATGAAACCGCGGCCGGAGACGCATTTATCGGATATCTAATGGCTGCCCTGTTGGCGGATATGACGATGCCACAGGCGCTTGTACAGGCGAGTGCGGCGGGTGCGCTCGCCGTGACTCGGGCGGGTGCTGCCAGTTCGTTGCCGACTCGAGACGATGTGGAT